>NZ_LBEZ01000017.1:0-25937 GCF_013363245.1 Marinitoga sp. 1135
TTTTTACACGGAAGAAATGAGCACCAGCAGTAATAAAATAAACACTATCGCCATATATAATGGGTTTTGAGGCAAGGGTTGCCTCACGAACACGCCCCCTGTATTCAAGTACATAAGTCCATCGTATTTTTCCAGTATCCTTATCAATAGCATAAAACTCTGAATGAACTATTGGGGGAGTATCTGGTTTCTCATTATCCTCGTGAAAACTATACTCCAAACTTCCCACATATATGAGGTTATATTCATTATCAATAACAGGAATAAGAGTACCAATATCAATCAAATCACGAGTTTCCCATATAACTTCACCGGTGTTGATATCGATCTTTTTTAATATTCCTCTTTTTTTAAATTCTTTTTTCGGATCAAAATCAATTGCATAAATGTAATTGTCTTCCATTGCAAAAGCATCACCAATTCCGCTATCAGCTTCTAGTTTATATCTCCATTTTATTTCACCATTTTTCCTGTCAACACCCACTATATATGGTTTTTCTCTAAATAATTCGTAATACATTGTATATAATAACCCATTATATTCATATAATGCAAAACCAAATGGATCAGCATAAAACTCTGTTTTTTTCCATAATATCTTTTTATTCCATATATCAATTGCAGCGAGTACATCATCTCTTCCTCTAATATACAATATCTTTTCATCTTCATCGTACAAATAGGCTACTGGATAAACGGTTAGGGCTAAGGGGATTGTGTTGTCTCTAAGAAAGGTGCGCCAGTATAACTTTACCGGCGCAGTATTTGGTATAAATAACGAAAAACATGATGTTGTTGTGATTGTGATTATTGCAATTATCAAAATTAATAATCTTTTTTTCATTTTTATCACCTGCTTTATTTGAAAACATCGTTGTAATGTCGAAGTCTTAATTTATCAAATATTATAATTGTTTTATATAACGAATCAGAATTAGGTGTAATTTCAGTTAAATGATTATCGCGAGGAGCTCTTTCTGGTTTTAGATAGATGGCATCTTTGGGAACAACATCTCTTGGGAATATTTGAGAATCAAGTGGAACAACGGCATCACCCCTGGATGAATTTTCTACAATTTTTTCATACAGCAATCTCAATCCTATTTCATTTATTGATGCTGCGCTTGCTAAATATGCGCTTCCTACTACTATTCTATACCAGTCAATTATAGGTATTCCAAAGAACCATCTGGTTATACTTCTTGATATATGATATGCTCCAACTCCCGCATATGTAATAGATACAGTGTTTGCTCCTGTTTTTACTTTACCCGATATCCCCGGTTGAAGTTCATCTATAAGAGTGAATACATCATTTCTTTCTCCATAGATTGAGGCATAAAATATTTTTTTGTTATTGGTATCATATTCAGGCAATTTTTTACTATTTAACTGTTTCAAAAAAGCACTTCCTGGATTCATCTGTTTCATATGTGGAGAAGTATTCAATGTAGCTATATATGCTGAAGCTACTAAAAATACAAGTATTCCAGCTCCTGCAATTATTTCTGTGGCATAATTAACAAATATTGAAGGATTATTAAAGGTTATTGTTACTGATTTTAAATGTAGCAGGTTCATTAAAGCTATTACCAAAAATGTTGTCGCTATAATCCCAATGGTCGCAGCAACTGTATTTTTTAACCATTGAGTTTCTGGATATTTATCCATTAAAAGTGGAGTACAAAATGCAGCATCGAGTAATCCCAGGAAAACTATCCAGTCTTTTTTATCTGATATATTAGCTCCACGATGTGGGGTTCCTATTGTGATTATACCTTTTAATTTATTGGAATTCAACGCATATTGTCTGGAAATTAACCCTCCCATACTGTGCGCAATTAAAATTGGAGGTTTGTTTAACGATTTAATATGATTATTTTTTAGTGCATTGGCAAAATCCTCAATTCCAGATTTTTCAGGGTTATTTAATTCACTGTATAATGACGGTGAAAAATATCCTTCAAAAATATACGATTTTTTTAATTCATTAAAGAATCCATTTCTCCATATGTAACCATTGGAATTTAACCCATGAACACCTATTAAAGGATAATGTATCTTTTCTGCGCTAAATATAATTATTGAAAAAACTAATAATATTAAAGTTATAATTATTTTTTTCATTTGTTATCACCCACTTTCTCAATAACTAAATCCTTAGTTTCAAAAGAAAGTGTATTGCTGAATTCTCTGTCCTGAATTTTATATGTAATAGTTATTGTTTTGGGTAATTTTATATTCTTTATGGTTTCGTATTTAAAGTCCATTTCTGTTTTAATATCAACAGGATTATCCAGATTATTTTTATCTGAATACTCCTTTGAAATATTATATTTTTTTATAATTTCTTTTGTTTTGACACTTCTTATAAGAATAATCTTGTTTATTGTATGATATTTCCTATCAACAATAATTTTCTCACTTAAATTCTTTTCTTTATCAAATCTTTCGTATATATTTTCATTTAAAGTGGTTTTTAAAGAATATCTGCCACTCTTCTGGAGAAGTTCATCTGTATTCTGAAAATAAATTAAATTATCCATAGGTGTGACTGGCATATCAAAAAAATCTTCAGGAATTTTTTCACTTTTATTTGATTTTAAATTTATCATATCAATTTCCTTATCTTTTATTATCATCAGACGTGGAATGTTATCTGAAAATAGCTGTGGTGAAAATCTGAATTTTTGAACTTTTGGTGTGATATTTGCTGAATATACTGTAAAAGTTTTTTCCTGCAGGGAAGATGAAATCTTCAGGTTATAATTCCATTCTTTTAATTTAATCTTTTCTGGAACAGGAGCAGGTTTAATATTAGTTGAAGAATCGTCTGTTATTTTATTTTGTGTAGAAGATTCAGTGGTTGTTGGAAGAGAGTTAGATTTTTCACTTTTCATACATGAAACAAAAATCAATAAACCGGTAATTAAGATAACGAAAAAAATCACTTTCTTACTCACAATCACCATCCTCCTTCTTCCATGATTATTTAGAGATAACAATGTGAATTGTTTGTTGATGAAATATATTATAAAACACATTTTACAAACAATTAATATTCGCATAAGATATTATCATAATTAAATATTTTGTTTCAACGCTTATATTTCTTTTTTATTTGCAGATATTGAAATTTATTTTTTTATACTTTTTAAAATCTTTTTTTTTCTTAGTTTTATTTACTTCAACTATTTTGATTTATGTTTTTTATATGGTAAAATTCTTTTAGAAAAAGAATTTGAATAGAGGGGGAAAAAGTATGAAAGTAATAAATTCTATTAATGAAATGAAGGATATTAGAAATTCGCTTATTATGGAAGGCAAAACTATAGGTTTTGTTCCAACAATGGGGTATCTTCATAAAGGACATTTATCTCTTGTAAAACAGGCGAGAGAAGATAATGATATTGTTGTTGTGAGTATTTTTGTAAATCCAACGCAATTTGGTCCAAATGAAGATTTTGATAGATATCCAAGAGATTTAAATAGGGATATGGAGTTATTAAAAGAATTTAACGTTGATTATATTTTCCATCCTGATGTAATGGAAATGTATCCAGACGGATATTCTACATATGTTGAAGAAACAAAACTTACAAATGTATTATGTGGAAAGTCACGTCCTGGGCATTTTAAAGGAGTAACAACAATAGTTTCAAAACTTTTTAATATCGTTAGACCAACAAGAGCTTATTTTGGTCAAAAAGATGCACAACAATTTAGAGTATTAAGAAAAATGGTTGATGATTTAAATATGGATGTAAAAATGGTTGAAATGCCTATTATTCGTGAAGAAGATGGATTGGCTATGAGTTCAAGAAATATTTATTTAAAAGGCGAAGAAAGAGTTCAGGCATTAGCATTGTATAAATCATTATTAAAAGCAAAAGAATTATTTGAAAATGGTGAAAGAGATGCTACAAAGATTAAAGAAGAAATGAAAAAGGTTTTTGATGAAAATCCGCTTGTAAAAGTTGATTATATTGAAATTGTTGATGAATATAATCTTGAACCAGTTGAGAAAATTGAAAAAAGGGTTCTCGTAGCTGTTGCTGCATTTGTTGGTAAAGCGCGTTTAATTGATAATATAATATTAGGATAGGGGTGGCGAAAGTGTCTCGCATATCAATGAAGGTTTTATTAAATACTTTTTCAATGATAATTATAATAATTGCTGTATTTGCTACAATATTTTATTTAAAATATGATCTTGAATCAAAAGTATATACTCCGCTTTCAGAAAGCATTATGAACGAAATCTCCCAGACAGGAGATTTTATATCCATGTATTTTGAAAATGAAATGCTAAAACTCAAAACTGCGTCTTCACAAATAACTATAAGTTCTACCAATACTATTGAAACATTAAAAGGTTTAAAAGATACTCTTAAAGAGTTTCCGGAATTTGAAGAATTTTTTGTGGCAAATAGCGAAGGAGAAAGTATTTCAAGTTCAAATATCTTTACTAATATTTCAAGATATAGATATTTCAGAGATATATTTAATACAGATAAAAAAAATTCTTTAAGTGATTTATATATTTCAAAAATTTCCGGTAATGTTGCAATTATCCTTGCAACTTCTGTAGAAAAGAATGGTAAAAAATATCTTTTTGGTGGTGCTTTAAATTTAAAGGATTTATTTTCAAAAATTCAAAAATATAAATTCAAGGATTATGGAGAGATATTTTTTATAGATAAATTGGGAAATTATTTTAGTATAAAAAATGAAGGAGATATTGACTCTGGAACATTTGCAAAAAATTTTAGAGATAATATTATAAGGGATTTAAAAAATGAAGAAGGTTATATGGAAGTAAAAAAGAACAAGGAAAATTATTATTTGTTTCTAAGTAAGATTTCGTTTCTTGATTGGAATATAGGATATTATGTAAAAAAAGATATGATTTCTCCAAAATTTACAAAATATTATATATATGGAGGAATTTTTGTTGTTTTGCTGATACTTTTTGAAATTTTATTAAATCATATAGTATTGAAAAAACGTTTTAATAAATCAATAGATGTATTAAAATCGGAATTAAAGAAATTAAACGAATTAAATTTTAATTCAACTAATATTATAGTTAAAGAACCAATGTTTATAGATTTTACAGATAATTTGCAACTTACTATAGTAAATTTGAAAGAAAATTTTGAATCATTTTCTCGTAAAGTAAATGCATTAGAAAAATTTCTTGCACAAAATAGATTATTAATAAATGAAGAATTAAAGAGAATAGGTGAAGAAGAGGAAACAGTAGAAAAGCTTTCAAAAACCTTTGAAGCAATATCAAAATCCATTTCCGATTCACAAAAGATTTCTGAAAGCTATAAATCCAAATTAAATAATTATGATGATGAATTAGAAGAATTACGCCATATATTACTGAAATCAAAATCGAAGATATCATATTTTTCTGATTTATCCAAAAAACTTATAGATATATCTGAAAAGGTTAGTGATTTGTCGTATAGAACAGAGATTTTGTCTTTGAATGCAGCATTAGAAGCATCAAAAGAAAAATCTTCATTAACCTTTGCTGTTATTGCAGCAGATATGCGAGATATGTCATATACATTGAAAGAGTTTAATAATAAAACCGTTTCTCATGTAAATCATATTAATGAGAATCTCAGCGACTATAAAGAAAACCTTAATGAGTTATTTGATAATATTGATAATAATATTTCTGAATTAAGAAAAATATCCGGTAATTTCGAAGAAATAGAAACTTCAATAAAAGAACATAATCTTTCTGCTGCCCAAATTAAAAACGTTTTAAATCTTTTAAAAGTAGTAATAGGAAAGAATAAGAATATTATGAACGATATTGTATCGAATTTTGAAATGATAGAAAGAAACTTTAAAGAGTTGAAAAAGGCATTTGTAACCAAAAAAGCTACAAAGAATCTTGAGGAGATTTTTCAAAAATTAGAAGAAATAGAAAAAAAGGAAAATATTGGAAGTGAAAGTAATGATGAAAACCAATCCGTTTAAAGATTTAAAAAAGAAAATTCTGTTAAAAGATAAAATGGATAGCTTTATTATATTTAAGATTAAAGATATGCAATATGCATTAAAAACAGATTATGTTAAATATATACTTCCATATTTAGAAGTAAAAAATGTAGAAAATATGCCAGAATATATTAAGGGAACTATTATTTATGAAGATATTCCAATTACGTTAATAGATATGAGCATACTTCTCAATCAGCAATCTCAGGAGTATACAGATAAAACTTTTAATATTGTATTTTCTATAGAAGATAAAATGTATTCTATATTTACTAATAATATAATAGATGTAATAACTATAGATAAAAATATATTAAAGGATGCCGGGGAAGAGTTTAAAGAGTATTTTTTTGTGGATAAAATTTTTTCATATAATATGGAAACATTTATGGTGATAAATCCTGAAAAGCTAATAAGTTAGATATTAATAAAAAACTCGGGCTTAAGATAGCTCGAGTTTTTTATTTTTTCAATTAAGTTAATCTTTTATTCGTGTTATTGATAACGTAAACTTATGGCAAAAATATGATATAATTTGTAAAGAAAGGGGGGCGTATATGAAAAGTGTGATAATATCATTAAACGTTTCATCGCAAAAAGGAGTTCCAAAAGAAGAAGTTAAAGAGTGTGAATTAATAGAGAACTGGGGGATTAAAGGTGATGCACATGCAGGAAAATGGCATAGGCAGGTTTCAATGTTATCAACAGTTAGTATTGAAAAAGTTGATCCTGAAATAAGAAAAAAATTAAAATATGGAGATTTTGCTGCAAATATTGTTGTCAAAGACCTTGAAATATTTAAATTTCCTGTTGGAACACAGGTTAAAATTAATGATGCATTGCTTGAAATAACGCAAATAGGAAAAGAATGCCATGAAGATAATCTTGTTTTGAAATTAACGGGAAAATGTATAACACCTGAAGAAGGAATATTTCTTAAAGTAATAAAAGGGGGAAAAGTAAAAATAGGAGATAAAGTAGAGTTTTTAATAAATAAATAAAAAAGTAAAGGGGGATTATGGATGAAAAAAGTGTTATTTTTATTCGTTATTCTTTTTACCGTATCTATTATGATGGCAGAAGAATTGGTAATTTTTCATGCAGGTTCTTTGACCAATGTATTAAATGCAGTTGCCAGAGAATTTGAAAAGGAAAATCCTGGAGTAAAGGTGAAGCTAATGGGATCAGGTAGTCTTGTTGTTGCAAGAAAAATTACAGAATTAGGTCAAAGAGCAGATCTGGCATTTGTGGCAGATTATACAATAATACCAAAATTCTTTTTTGATAAATATGCTGATTATAACGTTGTTTTCTCTTCAAACAGCATGATTATAGCGTATAACGATAAATCGAAATATAGTAAAGAAATAAATGAAAAAAACTGGTATGAAATACTATTTAAAAATGGAGTTAAATTTGGTCACTCCAATCCTGATCTTGATCCATGTGGTTATAGAACATTAATGACAATGCAATTAGCGGAAAAATATTACAATCTTCCAGGAATATACGATAAATTTCTTAAAACAAAAAATCGTATGGTGTTAAAAAAATCTATAGATTTAATAGCATATCTTGAAGCAAATGAAATGGATTATGCATTTTTATATAAATCAGAAGCATTTCAGCATAATTTAAAGTATATAGAATTGCCTGAAGAAATAGATCTTTCATCTTTGAAGTATGAAGAAAATTATAAAACAGCATTTGTAGAAGTGCCAGGAAAATCAGGAAAGAAGATAAAAATATATGGAAAACCTATTAATTATGGTTTTACATTATTAAAGAATGCACCACATAGAAATCTTGCAATTGAATTTGTTAAATTTATGTATTCTGAAAAGGGAAAGGAAATATTTAAAAATATGGGAATGGAATTATTTGCAAATGTAGACAGACCTAAAAATCTTCCAGAAGAATTTAAGGAATTGTGGGGTTATTGAGATTGAAGATACAAATAGAAAATCTGGAAATAGCTATTGATGCATTTAAATTAACAGTAAAAGAGATGAATATAAAGTCAGGAGAATATGTATATATACTTGGTCCTACAGGATCAGGAAAAACTGTATTTCTTGAAATACTTGCAGGTTTTTTAAGTCCAGATGAAGGAAGGATATATTTTGAGGAAAAAAATGTAATAAATATTCCACCTGAAAAACGCAACATAGGGTTTATGTATCAAAACTATCATCTTTTTCCACATTTAAATGTAAGAAAAAATATAGAATTTGGAACAAGAATGAGAAATAATTACGATAAAGATTTTATAAATTATCTCTGTGAAAAGCTGGGGATAATAAAATTACTCAATAGAAAAGTTCAAAAGCTTTCTGGAGGCGAAAAGCAGAGAGTAGCTTTAGCAAGAGCACTTGCTATAAAACCTTCGTTATTATTGTTGGATGAACCTCTTTCAGCTGTAGATGCACACACAAAAAATGAAATTCTTAAATTATTGCATGAATTAAATCAGGAATATAATTTAACCACCATACATGTAACTCATGATGAAAAAGAAATTATAAATAATAGTCCTGTATATATTATAAAAGATGGAGAATTAAAGAAGAGGTGTTTAAATGTTCAAGCACATAATAATATTTATTAGCATAATATTTGTTCTGGCAGTAACCCTTCCATTTATAGTTGTTTTTTTAAATGTTGATTTTAATTTATTAATTGAAATATCAAAAAGCCCGGAATTCTTAGATGCTGTTGAAACAACATTTCTTGCTGGATTTACTGCAACGTTTATAGCAATAATATTTGGAATTCCTTTTGCATATGCAATAACCAGATATAATTTTCCATTTAAATCAATTCTTGAAGCTATTGTAGATATACCACAAACAATTCCGCATACTGCAGCAGGTATTGCATTATTAATGACGCTTGGAAGAGCTTCAACTATTGGTAAAATTGCAGATAATTTTGGAATATCCTTTGTTCAAACATTCTGGGGTGTAGTTGCCGCTATGGGATTTTTGAATTTTAGTATATTTGTTAATTCTGTAAAAGAAGGTTTTAGAAAACTGGATATTAGATATGAAAAAGTGGCACGTTCCCTTGGAGCAACGCCATCAAAGGTATTTTTTCTTATTTCAATTCCAATGGTAAAACATGAAATTATAACTGGAGCATTATTAATGTGGGCAAGAGGTATATCTGAATTTGGTGCTGTAGCAATTCTGGCATATTATCCAATGACATTATCTGTTTTAACCTATGATAGATTTCAGGGATATGGATTAAAACAATCTCTTGCGCTTACAGCTTTAATTTTTATAATGTCAATGATTATATTTGTAGTAATAAGGGTTATACAAAATCTCTGGAAATATTCTGAAACGAGGTAATATTAATGTATGTAGATAAATTTAACAGAAAAATAAAATATGTAAGACTTTCAATAACCGATAGATGTAATTTTAGATGTATATATTGTATGGGAGAAAATACAGAATTTCTTCCAGAAAATGCGTTATTGTCTTTAGAGGAAATAGAGAAGTTGGTAAAAACATTAAAAGATATGAAAATTGAAAAGATAAGAATTACCGGTGGTGAACCTACCATCAGAACGGATATTATAGAAATTGCAAAGGTTATAAATAAATATTATTCTGGTTTTAGTATTACAACCAATGGAGCTATGCTTTCAAATATAGTTGAAGATTTGAAAAAATATGGATTGGATTCTGTAAATCTCAGTTTGGATTCATTAAATGAAAAAAACTTTTTAAAGATTACACGAAGAAATATGTTGAAAAATACATTAGAAGGATTATACAAAACTTTAGAAATAGGCGTTCCTGTAAAGTTAAATACAGTAGTGCAAAAGGAAAATTTTGATGAAATACATGATTTAATAGAATTTTCAGCAAAATTGAAAATACCTATAAGATTTATAGAACTTATGCCGATAGGAACCGAATATAATGAAGATGAGTTTGTAAAAGAAGATGAAGTAAAAGCAAAAATACAGGAAAAGTATACTCTGGAAAAAATTCAAAAAAAATTTGGATATGGTCCATCAAATTACTATAGAATAAAAGAATTAAACTCATATGTTGGATTTATTTCAGCAATAACACATAACTTCTGCTCTACATGTAATAAAATTAGAATTTCTTCAGATGGAAATATATATCCATGTTTAGCCTTTGATTATCATGTTCCAATAAAGGATGTAATTAACGATGAAGAAAAATTAAAGGAAAGAATTGAATTTGCAATTTCTAAAAAACCAAAACAACATTTTTTAACAGAACTAAGAAAAAAGACACCTATGCATAAGATGGGGGGATAATAAATTGAATTTATCGCATATTGATGAAAATGGAAATGTACAAATGGTTGATGTAAGCCAGAAAAAAAGCACTTTAAGAATAGCAAAAGCGCATGCGAAAATAACCATGAAAAAAGAGACGCTGGAAGCAATTATAAGCGGAAAGATAACTAAAGGTAATGTTTTAACAACAGCAAAAGTAGCAGGGATTATGGGGGCTAAAAAAACTTCAGAATTAATTCCAATGTGCCATAATATATTTATTTCAAAGATAGACGTTGAATTTAAAATAGATAAAAAAAACAATTCAATAGAAATATTCTCTTTGGCAAAGACAGAATCACAAACGGGAATTGAAATGGAGGCATTAACAGCGGCTTCCATAAGTGCTTTGACAATATATGATATGTGTAAGGCAATGGATAAAGGAATGGAAATATCAGAAGTATATTTAATGGAAAAATCTGGTGGAAAAAGCGGTCATTATATAAGGGAGGAAAAGAGATGAAGTATTTTATCCTGACATTAAGCGATAAAGGTTCTAAGGGAGAAAGAGAGGATTTAAGCGGAAAAGAAATAGAGAAATTAATGGATAGCATAAATGCAGAAAAGGCAGGATATAAAATATTGCCAGATGAAAAGGAATTAATTGCAGAAGAATTAAGAAACCTGGTAAAAGAAGATATTGACCTCATTTTAACAACTGGAGGTACTGGATTAACAACAAGGGATGTAACCCCGGAAGCAACACTTGAAGTAATAGAAAGAAGGATATATGGAATGGAAATGGCAATGATAATAGAAGCATTAAAACACACGCCTCATGGAATGCTTTCAAGAGCTGTAGTTGGAATAGCCAATAAAACGTTGATTATAAATTTGCCAGGTAGTCCAAGGGCAGTAAGAGAAAACCTTGCAGTATTATTGCCAGCAATTCCACATGCTGTGGAAAAAATAAATGACTCACCGGTAGAATGTGGCAACGAGGAGTGAAAGGATGAAAAAAAGATTTCAGAAATTTGTTCCAAGAACAGAAATATATGAAAATTTTATTGATAAACTTAATATAACAACATCTGTAATTGAAAAACATGTATCAGAAAGTTTCGGATTTGCAGTTGCAGAGGATATATATGCACCGGAAAACATTCCAGGATTTGATAAGGCTACTATAGATGGTTATGCTGTAAAAGCTACAGATACATTTGGAGCCTCTGATGGGAATCCAGCATTATTAAAAATAGTTGGAGAAGTATTCATGGGAAAAGAATATGACGGGAAACCTATTAATCCTGGAGAATGTGTAAAAATTCCAACAGGAGGAATGCTCCCAGAAGGTGCTGATGCATGTGTAATGATAGAAAATACCAGTCAAATAGGTAAACGTGTTGAAATATATAAATCTGTAGCACCAGGTGAAAATATAATAAAAAAAGATGAAGATGTAAAAAAAGACTCTATAGTCTTAAAAAAAGGTGAAAGAATAAACATTGGACATATTCATAATTTAATGAGTTTGGGAATCACAAAGGTGAAGGTTTATCAAAAACCTACAATATGTATTATTCCAACAGGAGATGAAGTGGTAGAACCTGAAAAGGATAGGAAGTTAACACAAATAAGAGATGGTAATTCTTATGCATTAATGGCATGGCTAAAAAGTTATGGATATAATGTAAAAAGGCATCCGTTGGTGAAAGATAATCCTGATGAGTTTAAAAAAGGTGTAGAATGGGGATTGGAAAACGGAGATATAGTGATAATATCAGGTGGAAGTTCTTTAGGAGCAAGGGATTATGCTTTATCAACAATAGAACATTTTGGTGAAGTGTTATATAATGGCGTTCAGGTGAAGCCAGGTAAACCGGTAATATTTGGCAAAACAGAAAATAAGGTAATTCTCGGATTACCGGGAAATCCAACATCCTTTGTTGTGAGTTCATATTTATTTTTATTTCCAATAATAAGAAAGGTTGCCGGGAATATAGATTATCTTCCAAAACCAGATTCTATTGTAAGAATTAGCACTAATGTTCCTGCAGCACAGGGAAGAGAAAGGTTTGTATTTGTGCAATTGGAATATACGGAAAAAGGTTTTATTGCACATCCTATTCTTGGAGAATCAGGATTGGCATCGCCGTTTAGAATGGCGGATGGTGTTGTGAGAATTCCTCTTGGGAAAGAAGGATTATATAAAGATGAAGAGTGTGAATTTTATAGATTTTAGTGGAGTGAGAAAAACAAAAATAACTAATGAAGAAAATAGTACGAATAATGTTCGCCCAAACCGTAGAAAAATCTTATCCTCAAAAATTCTCGTTCCCGCCGGCCGTTGTAGACTCACGTCCGTGTTCGTCCTTTTTGTTGTAGATTGAAAAAAATAAAAGTTCATTCATACGACTTGAGCACTAATCCTCAAAAACTGCTCATATACGTGGGGGCGCTCAGATTCCCCATCCCTGGGGAAGCTTCGCTCAAAAAAAACATCCTGTTTTTTTGTCCCTCTTCATTCGCAGTTTTTTTCGGGTGCTCTGCGAGTATTCATTCACTTTTATTTTTTTCAATCATCATTGTTTTTCCTTGGGAATTTTCAAGTTTTCGCTCACATTATTTATACTATTTTCTTTATCAGATATTTTTCTCACAACATAGAGAGTTAAGATTGGAGATGACATGATGAAAAAGAAAGAGTATATTTTTGAAATGAAAAGCGCTCAGTTGATTTTAAAACCTGAACCGGATATAAAGAAGGTTTATCTGGAATTATCTTCAAGGTGTAATCTCGATTGTCCAATGTGTTTTAAAAACACCTTTACAGATCCAGAAGGATTTATGACTAAAAAAACGTTTAATAAAGTAATGGAAGATCTGAAAGAGTTTCCGGAAGTTGAGCACATAGTTTTTGGTGGTATTGGAGAATGTTCCATGAATCCGCATTTCTTTGAAATGGTTAAAAGGGTAAAAGAAGAAGGGTATATGCTTACAGTAACCACAAATGGATATTTTTTAAATGATCTTCAGATTTTAAAACTTATAGATCTTAAAATTGATGAAATGGTAATTTCTGTTGAAACAGGAGACGTAGGACATCCGAGTTTTAAATATGTAAGAAAACTTCTTGAAAAAATAGATAATTACAAAAAACAAAAAAATACTGGAAAACCGGCATTATCCATTGAAACAGTTTTAACTGAAAAAAATCATAATGATTTTCCAGGAATTATTCAGACTTTATTGCCATATGGAATACGTAAAGTTGTAATATCGAATATTATACCTGTATATGAGCATTTTCTTGGACTTGAGTTATATAGAGAAGATAGCAAAGAAAAGGATTTAATGCTGAGGAAACAGATTTCAGATGCAGTTACAGCAAAGGTTAGTGCTATAATACCAAATTTTAGGTTAAAAACAGAACGTCATTGTAATTTTATAGAAAATAATGCCACTGTAATTAGATGGGATGGAGAGGTAGTTCCATGCTATAGGTTTTTACACGATGGAATAGAATATGTTTATGGTCAGAAAAAAGAAATAAGGGCATATTCCTTTGGTAATGTAGAGAAAAAATCATTATATGAAATATGGACATCTAAGGATTATTCATGGTTTAGATATAAGGTAAAAAATGCATTATTCCCTTCTTGTACAGATTGCGATTTAAAGGATGGTTGCCATTTTATAGAAAATACCGATCTAGATTGTTGGGGAAATACTCCTTCATGCGCAGATTGTATATGGTGGAGAAATATAATTATGTGTCCATAATAAAATGAAGCCAATATATGGCTTCATTTTATTATATCAGTTATTTTTATTTTTTCAAGTTCCACATTTCCTATAGATTTAATTATTGGAAAATCAATAATGCTATTATTATTAATCTTTTTATCCTGAATAATATAATTTTTAAGTTTTTCAGTTGGTATATCTTTTTTGAATATTTCTTCAGGTAATATTTTTTTAAGGAAATTCAGAATAATCTTTTTATCTTTTTCTTTGATTTTATCCTCAAAAAGTTCTATTTCTTTTTTTATTCCCCATCCCACGGATAATCCGTGAGTAATTCCTGTAATACTCTCGAATCCATGCCCGAAAGTATGACCGAGATTTAATAATCGTCTTATATTATTATCATAAGGGTCTTTTGAAACTATTTTTAGTTTAGTAATTGCAGCGTATTTAATAATCTTTTCCAGAATATTGAGATTTCTATTTTTTATTTTTTCTATATTTTCAGTGAACAATGAAGTATTTCCGTCTATTATCGCTATTTTAAATCCTTCAATAATTCCACTGAGATAATTTTTTTCATCCTGTGAAATAATGGTAATAGGATCTATAATAACCTTTTCAGGAATGGAAAATGTTCCAATTACATTCTTAATTTTTGAAAAGTTTATTCCCGTTTTTCCGCCTATTGATGCATCTATTTGGGATAATAATGTGGTTGGATAAAAATAAAAATCAAGCCCTCTTTTAAATGTAGAACCAATAAATCCCGTTAAATCTGTAACGCTTCCGCCACCAACACCATAAATTTCATCTTTTCGTGAAATTTCATTTTCAATGAGATATTGATATATATATTCCAGATTTTTATAATCCTTTTTTTCTTCTCCTTCTTTAAGCAAAAATGGTTTATTGAAAAATTCCCTGTATATTCTATAAACGTTTTTACTTGCAAATACGTATTTTTTATTCTTTAAATCCATTAATCCTTTGTATTTTATAATAACTTCCTGAAAATCATTTTCCAGTATTTCTTCTTTTTCATCTATTATCTCATATAAAATCTTTGCCAGGCTTTCCTGAATATTTAAATTGCTTAAATCTATCTTTTTAAATTCATTGTATAAAGTTTTTCTCATATCCCATATTTTATATAATCTATCTTTTCCATCTTTTAGCAATGGACGATTGTCAGGATTAATTCTTTTGATTAAATCCTCAACAGGAACATATAAAAAAATAGTTTTATGATTTTTTAAAAATAATCTATTTTCTTTTCTTAAGATAATTCCTCCACCTGTTGCTACAATTGCATTTTTGCCTTCTGTATTTTTTAAAACCTTTGATTCTAAATTTCGAAAATATTCTTCTCCTTTTTTTGAAAAAAGGTTATTAATGGTGGTATTTTCAATTTTTTCAATTTCTTTGTCAAGGTCTATAAAAGGCATATTGAGAATCTTGCTTAATTTATTACCAAGTGTGGTCTTGCCAGAACCCATCATTCCAATTAGATAAATTGGCACTATTATACCTCCTTGCTATTTCCTCAACATTATCATTTCCAAATTGATTAATAATACTTTTTGCAATAACTAATGCTACAGCATTTTCAAGAATAACCACACTCGCTGGAATAACAGTTACATCTGATCGAATATATGGAGATTTTGTATTTTCTCCTGTTGCAAGATTTATGGAATTTAACGGTTTTGCAAGTGTAGGGATTGGTTTGAGAAAAACAGTAATCTCAATATTCTCACCATTGGTAAAACCTGCTTCAATTCCACCGGCATTGTTTGATTTTCTCTTGATTTTATTTTTTTCTTTTTCATAATAAAATTCATCATGATATTCTCTTCCTGAAAGTGAAAAGTCATTATTGCCTATTATCAATCCTTTAACAGAAGGGATTGTCATTATAATTTGTCCAAGTTGTGAATCCAATCTTTCAAATATGCTTGAGTATCCACCAATTCCAGGGTTTATATTTTTTACAATGATTTTTACGCTTCCTCCGAGCGTATCGCCATTTGTTTTAGCATTATCAATATACTCTTTTGCTTCCTCTGTTAAAATATCGTTTTTTAATTTTATCTTCCCTATACTTTCAACATATCCTTCTATTTCAATATTTAAAAGATTGAGAAATTGCTTTGCAATATTTCCAAGAGCTGTAAGAACAACGGTCCAACGAGCGCTATTCCTTTCAGGATATATATTTAAATCAGGTAACTTATATTTCATATATGAGCTATAATCACCGTGGCCGGGACGAGGAATGCTTCTAACTTCTTTTTCTGTATTTTTACCTTTGTTCTCAATTAATACTGAAATTGGAGCGCCTGTGGTGATGCCTTTCCATATTCCTGAGACAATTTCAACTTTATCATTTTCTATTTTCATACGTTTTCCACGGCCATATCCTTCCTGGCGTCTTTTTAAATCTTCATTTATCTTTTCAATATTTATCTTTAATCCTGCTGGAAATCCAGTTAAAGTGCCAATCATCACCGGCCCATGAGAATCACCTGAAATTACAAAATCCATACTATCAACTCCATAAACAATTGTTTTCAGTGTAAATTATACCATCTTCATTGGAAGTTTCTTTATGTTGGAAAAATAAAAGTTAAGTTTAAGAATAAAAAACACGAGTAAAAAAGTGAATGAAGTCTTGAAATTTCCCTAACGGAAATATTGCGTGAGCCGGAACAGCAAAAGTATTGTGAAAAATAAAAACGAATGAAGACTCGAAGAACGCCCGAAAAAACTGCGAATGGAGAGGGTCAAAAAAACAGGATGTTTTTTTGAGCGCAGCTTCTGCAGGGATGCAGAATCTAAGCGACCCCGCGAATATGAGCAGTTTTTAAGGATCAGCGTTCGAGTTGTCTGAAAGAGTTTTTATTTTTCACAATTATAAGAAATTTCACCGCCTGAAGAAACCTTTTTAGGAGTGTTTTTTATAGAGCAAGGATCAGAAATTCTTGCCGTCTGAGAGAATATTATTTTTCTACTTTCAAAGAGATTTTTCGAAGATTAGCACTCAAGTTGCCTGAAAAAGCTTTTATTTTTCACAATATATCATTTAAAATCTGACAAATTTGGATATATTTCCAGTTTTATGATATAATTAAACTTGAAAAATTATATTAAATACAAATTTGAGGTGAGAGTATGATTGATAATGAGCTAAAGAAAAAATTAATGGCATTTCAGAAAAATGAAATTACAGAACACCATGTTTATAAACACCTTTCCAAAAGGATTAAAGGAAAAAACGCTAAAATCTTAGAAAACATAGCAAAAGATGAGTATAAGCATTATAACATCTTAAAAAAATATACAGAAACCGAAGTATCTCCTAATTCATTTTTAGTATTCTGGTATGTTTTATTATCCTACATCTTTGGACTAACCTTTGCCTTAAATGCAATGGAAAAAGGAGAAGAAAATGCTCAAAGAGTTTATGAAGAAGCAAAAGATGTTATTCCTGAATTCAAAGAAATTATCCTTGATGAAAATGTTCATGAAAAGAAATTATTAGGTCTTATTGATGAAGAAAAAATACAGTATGTAAGTTCAATGGTTTTGGGGTTAAATGATGCACTTGTTGAATTAACAGGTACATTAGCAGGTTTAACCTTTGCATTTCAAAATTCAAGACTTGTTGCATTATCAGGATTAATTACTGGAATTGCAGCCTCATTTTCAATGGCGGCATCAGAGTATTTATCTCAACGAGCGGATAAAAATTCCAAGAATCCTTTAAAAGCTTCTATTTATACGGGAATTGCATATATATTTACTGTAATTTTGCTTGTTGCTCCTTATTTTATCTTCTCAAATCCAATGATTTCATTAATATTTACAATGATTAATGCAGTTATAGTAATTGTATTCTTTTCATTCTTTGTTTCTGTGGTTCAGGAAAAAACATTTAAACATTATTTCTTTGAAATGCTCTTTATTAGCTTTGGAGTAATGGCATTATCCTTTGTAATAGGTCTTATAGCAAGGGCTTTCTTTAATATAGAAGTTTAGTAGAAAAATCAATTATAAAAACCTCTCAATAATATCATCAAGTAAAACTCTTTCATCATCTTCAAAAGAGTAATAACCAAGAGCAACACGCTTATAACCTAAACCATATTTAAGAGCAAAATCACGAACCTTACCTTTTGGATAAGGAGTAATGGGCCATTTAATATCGTATCGAACGCAATTTCTTAAAAACACATCAAAGATTTTCATTTCCTCATCACTGAGCTTAAAATAATTAAAAACAAACTCCTTAAAGTTCTTTGGTTTCTTAAAAAGCTCAGTGATGAGTTTTTTTCTTGCTAAATAAAATGGTGAAATATTATATTCCGAATCTTCAACATCTTCAGAGTTCAATAATCTCCTTTCAACTTTCTTCAAATTAAAATCACTCATCATAACATTAAAAAAATACATCTTCTCATAATTAGCAGAAAAGAATTTAATGATTTTATCTTTATTACCTTCAAAAATCAATTTCAAAATATGACTCTTTGTAAAAAATGGTTTTTCTATTAATGTTGTATATGTTGAGAAGAATAATATTGGGATTTTATGATTTTTAACTTTTTCTATGATGGAAAGGTTATCTCTGAAATTATGAGAGATAATTTTTTTAAAACTTCTATTTCTGAAATAGCTTTTATTATTATAAACCTCTTCAAAATCAGATTTAATCTCAAAAGATACATTATTCTTATAATTCATAACAACGGATGAAATATCAAATAAATTTAAAGACTTATTTATTTTATATACCTCAAAAATCGTATCAAACCAGTTATAGGTATAATTTAAATCATCGAAATAATAGCCAATATAATATTCAAGTAAATTTGCAGGAATTAAAGCCTTCTTTTTATCTTCATTTCTCATCCACCATGCTGCGCCATTTAAACCATTACACATCATTGTTGGATGTGGAAAGTCTTTTGCAAGAAAATAACCTTCTATGAATAATTCATATGCTTTATTATATTCTTTATTCTTAATATATTCTCTTGCTTGAGAATATTTTAAGATAGCTTTATCTACATTATTTTCTTCATAATTATCAGAATACGCTTTAAAATCCTTATCGAGGATATTATATTTTGTATTCAATAATTTTAAACCAGGAATCATTAAATTCCTGGCATATTCAGAAATATTCTTAAAGTTATTTCTTAGATATTCACATTCTTTTTTAGCCATATCAAATTGATTATTTTTTACATAAAGAGATATGAGTTCAAATCTTGCAAGTTCTCTTAATATTGTTGTTGTTGTTGTTGTTGTTGCAATAATTTTATTTGCATAAAATATTGCCATATTTTTGTTTTTCTTCCAAATATTTTTTAATAATAATAAATAATATTCTACAGATTTTTCTTTAGTTTTAGAAAGAATGTAATTAGAAATTGGATTTGAATAATATCCGTATCTAACAATGGAAACAATATCCTTTATATGAGAAGTCATGTTAATCATCCTTTTACAAAGAGTTAATTATTATGTTTCAATAAAATTCGAAAACCAAGAAACTTTATGGACTTTTTGGAATGAAATTTGAAAAATAAAAATATAAAAATAGTCAAAAATAGGAAATAAGCTTCTTTTATAATTATTACAAAAAAAAAACAAAAATTAAAAAAATGAAAATTAATTAAAATGGAATAAAAATCCGATTCTCAAATGTTGATAAAAGCGGATTTTTATTTTAGAAAAAACACTTGCAAGTCATGTTAGAAATGATAAAATTTAAAGCAGGAGGTGGGACAATGAAAAAAATAATTATATTAATAATTGTAGGAATTATTATGTTTTCAACAATAATATTTGCAGGGGATAATGATGACGAGTATGCTACTCATTCAGCCAACCCTCAAATTCAAACTGAATTTTCTAAATAATTAAACACAATCTAATTTTAATTTTTATATCTACGTAGATATTATATCAAAAAATTAAATCTTTTCAGCCGGCTGAAAGAAATCTGTTTTATTTTATCATATACATTATTTATATCTTTAAATTTGAAAGCATTTTTTATGAGTATATATATAAAATTGTAATAAGTGTGTAACTTAATAAATAGAAGGAGGTGCTTTTTTATGTTAAATGAAAGAAAGGATGAAAATATAATAAACAAAGAAGAGATTTTAGATTTTGGAATAAGTAATGATGAATTAAATGAACTTTTTTCATTAAGTGTTATTGTAATATGTGAAGGAGGTCAAGAGGGAGATTTAGGATAAAATAATGAATACAGGGCCCTGTATATCTATATGTGATTATGTATTATAATGAGGTGAAAAATGATAAAGTTTAAAAATTATTATTTAAATTATATAGGTATTAATAGAGCAAAAAGCAAGAAGATTATATTAACAAAAAATAGAAATATTATAATAAATAATGTATACCAATATCCCTTTATTATAAGTAACTTAAATAATAATTTATTAATCTCGATTTCGCCACAATATAAAGAATACATAATTTATACAAGTTTTATATTACAAAAAGAAATGGAAGTATTATCTTTATATAATATTTTGAAAAATAGATTAAAAAATGAAAATATTGATTTGATGCGAATATATACATTTGAAAGTAATGAATATACCTTTGATACACAAGAAGTAAAGATATTAAATTTAGAAGAAAAAGAAAAATATTTTACAATATTTAAAAATAAGAAATTCGATAAAATACTTTTAGAAAAATTATGGAATAGAAATATAAGAAAAATTTTAGAAAAACGTTTTTTTTACATAGAAAAAAATGGTGAAATTGTGTCATATTCATACATTTCTGATATTAATTTTAATGGAGGAAATATTATAGTATATACTAATCCAAAATGGAGAAATATGGGATTTGGTAAAAAAGTGGCAGGAGCCTCTGTAAAATGGTGTATTAATAATAATATTTTACCAATATATAGGGTATCAGAAAATAATAGTAACTCTATCCGTATTGCAGAAAAAATAGAACTTTTATTTAAAAAAAGAGAAATAGTTTTAAAAATAAAAGTAAGGAAATAGGAGGATTTTTTATGAATAGAGTTTGGAATTTTGAGATTGATTCTATTAAATATGTATTTGACGGAAACAATATAATAATAAAAAAAGAAAATAATATAAAAAATATAGAAAATGCAGATGAAACGATTTTTATAGATAAAAAAGGTTTAAGAACTTTAGCATTAAATGTAATAAATGATTGTAATTTAAAATGTGATTATTGTTTTGCAAATTTTGGATATTATAAAGATGGAAAAACAGTAATGAAATTTGAAATTGCTAAAAAGGCTGTAGATCTGTTATTGAATTCTGCAATAGAAAACGGTAATAAAGAAATAACAATAGCTTTTTTTGGAGGAGAACCACTTTTAAATTTTGATTTGATAAAAAAAGTAGTTGACTATGCAGAGAAAACAAAAAGTGATAATTTAGAGATCAAATATTTAATAACAACAAATGGAACATTGTTTGACCTTGAAAAAATTAAATTTATGAAAAAGTACAAATTCCAAATTACATTAAGTATCGATGGAGGAAAAGAGCTTCATAATTCTAATCGAAAATTTATTAATGGTAAAGGAAGTTTTGAAGTAATACAAAATAATTTCGAATTACTTTTAAAGTCATTTGTAGTGAATGCAAGAATAACAATTAATAATAAAAATTATAATATATTAAAGAGTATAAAAGAACTCAAAAATTTAGGTTTTAGAAGATTTACTTTTGCACCTGATTATAATTTGTCACAAGAAAATTTTGAAAAATATTTAGAAAGTTTATCTTCATTATTTGAATATTATTATAATTTAATATTAAAAAAGGAATACATTGATATAACGAACATAACTCGAGTATTAATGAATATATTATTTAGAATAAAAAAAATAAACCATTGTAATGCAGGATTAACCTATTTTTCGGTAGCTACAAATGGTAATATATATAGATGTCCTAGATTTACAGATGAAAAAGATTTTCTTTTAGGTAATATAAATAATCTTGAAATTAAAGATATAAATTATCATATAAAAAAATTAAGAAAAAATATTATTAATTATCATATGAATAGCCTAACTCATAAATGCAATAAATGCCCATTTTTATTTTTATGTGGTGGAGCATGTTACCATTATTCATATATAAATAATAAAACGGAATTTGATGTTGTTGAAAGAGAATGCACAGAAAAAACCTTAATATATGAAGAAACTATTAAATTAATCACTAAATTGAATGTAGAACAAAGAAAAGATTTTATACTATCTTTGAAAACCATTTGGAAAAATACAAAATTGTTATAATAGTTTTTTAGTGTATACGGTAAAATAAATTGGTTCTTTCTGATTTTATTTGATGAAAATGATTAAAAATAATATTATATTTAGGTTTAAATAAATAATATGGAGAATTTTATATTTTTCATTTGAACCTGGTATATAAATGTATTTTAATAAAAGTTTTTAAGTGTTTTCCGAAAAAAAACATAAATTGCCCCTTTATAAGGAAAAGGGTAAAAAATTGCCCTCCTGGAAAGAAAAAATTTTTGATGGGTAGTAAAATAGAAATATAACTCGTTGAAAGAAGAATAGGGTGATGAAACAATATGGAAGCACATGAAATTATTACAACGTGTAAGGAAACAGGAACAATAAAAGGAATAGCTAAAAAAATTGGTATATTGAAAAATATTTAAAATTTTTGGAAAAGTCAAAAATGTGATTTTGGAATACTGATGAATAATGAATTTTTACTTTAAAAAACACTTGAAAGTCATGTTAGAAATGGTAAAATTCAAAATAAGAGATGTAATTTAAATTGTCTAAATAAATTTCATTAATTAAATACTTTATATTTTTTTAAATATATAAATTATTATAACAAAAAATATAAGAACAGAAATAATTGAAAACTAATGAAAATAAGTTCTTATAAAGATAACATGGCAGGTGAAAAAAATGTATAAGGAATCATACTACAATTATTTTTTAGAAATAGATGAAGTTCCAGTATTGGTTAATTTAAGAACAGGAGCGATAGCAGAAGTAAAGCGTGAAAATGTTCAAAAAATAAAAGAAATATTAAAAGGGAATATAGTTGATGAAGAATTATTTGAACAATTAAAATATGGTGGTTATATAGTAGAAGAAGGATATAATGAATATGAAGAAATAAAGATGAGAAATTATAAAGCGCGTTTTGATAATTCAAAAGCAATGTTTACAATAATACCAACATTTCAGTGTAATTTTGATTGTATATACTGTTATGAAACAAAAAGAAATAAAATAATGACAATAGAAAAAGCGGAAGAAATAGCAGATTATATTATAAATATAAGCAAAAACAAAAAAACGATTTCAATAGGGTGGTTTGGTGGAGAACCATTAATGAATTTTAAAGTTATTGAACATATAAATATGAAAATAATAGGAGAAAGTGAAGCAGAATTATTTTCATCAATGTCCTCAAATGGATATTTATTAAATTATATAGATGTATCAAAATTTGATGAGTTAAAAATAAAAAATATGCAAATAACTCTTGATGGAATAGAAGAAACACATAATAAATATCGACCATTAATAGGTGGCGGAAAAACATTTGATAAAATAATAAAAGGAATAGAAAAATTATTTGAAAATACAGAAAAAACAAATGTATCAATAAGGGTAAATGTTGGTCCGGAAAATTATGATAAAATAGAAGAATTGTTTGAGTATCTTGAAAAATTTCCAAAAGAAAGAATGAAAATATATTTTAGATGGATATTTCAAGCATCTGAAAAAAATAAAGATTTTCATGTACATGTAAGAGATTTTAGAAAAGAAAATTCATTTACTAAACTCTCAAAATTATATGAAATGGCAATAAACAGAGGTTATAAAGTAATGTTGCCAATATTGAATGGAGATATGTATTGTGAATTTGATAATGTATATAATATGGTAATAGGACCGGAAGGGGAAATATATCCATGTACAGTTGCAGTAGAAGAAGGAATGGAAATGGGGAAAATAGAAAACGGAAAAATAAAACTGGAAACAAAAAAACATTTAAAATGGCATAGTCATAATGGATATGAAGATAAAAATTGTAAAGAGTGCAAAATATTACCATTATGTCATGGTGGGTGTAGAAATGCGGCATTAAATGGAAATAGAGGATGTCCTGAAGAAAAACGAGAAACAGAAAGCTTTATAAAATTATGGTATAAGGTAAAAAAGTTTGAAAAAAAGATGGTGGTTAGATGAAAGCTTCCAGATACAATACCATTATAGAAAAAGAAGACGGAAGTCTTCTTCTTTTTAATGGAATAACAAATGCAATATTAAAAGTTGAAAAAAAGAATGCCGAAAGGATAAAAAAAATATTAAACGGAAAACTGGAAAATGAAGAAGAGATAAGTATATTAAAAAAAGGTGGATTCATAATAGAAAATGACAGAGACGAATTAAGCGATATAATAGCAAAATATAAAAAATTTCAATTTTCAAATGAATATTTTCATCTAACAATAACCATGACCACAAACTGTAATTTCAATTGTAAATACTGTTATCAAAGTCAGGCAAAAGAAATAAGTCAAAAACCATTTCAAATAAATAATATAAAAAACCAAACAATAGATTCAATAATAATGCTGGTAAAAGAAAAAATAAAAGAAAAAAAGCCAAAAATATTCAGCGTAACCTTCTGGGGTGGGGAACCATTACTTGAAAAAAATAAGATATTAAAAATAAGCAAGAATATAAAAAATATCTGTGAAAAAGAAAATATAGAATACGATGCATTTATAATAACAAACGGTTATTTACTTAATGAAACGACAATAAAAGAATTAAAAAAGGCTGGAGTAGGGAAATTAATAATAACTCTTGATGGAACAGAAGAAGAGCATAATAAATTAAGAATATTAAAAAATGGAAATGGGACATTTGAAAAAATATATGAAAATATCAAAAAAGCATCAAAAGAAATATTTGTAAAAATAAGAATAAATGTATTTCCACATAATGTAAATAGCATAAAAAGATTGATAGATAAAATATCAGAAGATAATTTAAAAGTTGAAATAGATTTAAGACAGGGAGAAATGGCAGATAACAATAAATTAAAATCATTTACATTAAAAGAATTTGCGAAAGTGGAAAGTGAATTATATAATTATATAATAGAAAAAATAGAATATTATAACTTCAATCCATTTGTAAGAATAAATCAGGCAAGATGCGATGCAACCAGTGTAAATTCTCTTGTAATTGATGCAGATGGGAAATTATACAAATGCTGGGGAGAAATAGGCGGAATATCAAAAGAAATAGGTGAATTAAAGGAAAACGGTAAAGTAGAATTAAATCACAGAAAAAATATATGGTTAGCCTTAGAACCATTTGATGAAGAGTGTAAAAATTGTAAAGTATTGCCATATTGTATGGGGGGATGCATACTGGGAAAAGTGCTGGCAGAAAAATATGGCGTAATAGAATATGGAAGAGAAAGATGCCTTCCAATAAAATATAATCTGGAAGAAATGATATTATTAACAGAAAAAACATATAGGAGGCGAAAAAATGGAATTCGTAAATGAACCAAGAGAAGAAAATTTATTCTCATTCTGTGACTTTGGAAAAGACAAAGTTGAAAATTGTGACGAATGCTTTAATCAAGCATGTGAGCAAAATGCGAGTTGCAAAGGAGAAGACAAAGGATTCTGGGATTGGTGTGATTCCTGAACATGAAACAAATAAAAAAGTTTCTGTATTTTCTAATAAGAGACATATTAATATGGAAAAGCTACAAAACACAGGCAGTATTGGGGATACTGAGTGGATTCTTAGGATTATTGCAAT
>NZ_LBEZ01000010.1:0-20748 GCF_013363245.1 Marinitoga sp. 1135
TTTTTCTCCGTTTATTTCCGGCATAAATCTTGTATATAACGCTTTATAGTATAATGGTACTCTTACACAGCATTTACCTCCACAATTATCTATTACTCCGTGTTGATATAGAAAATTTATTCTTTTATCGTATATTGAAAATTTTACTTTTCCAGGCTCAAATAGTATTTTCATTATTAATTCCTTTTCTTTTTCTGCTTTATGCAATATATTGGCTATATTTTTATCAATATAGACATACATATAATCTTCAAGTGTCTTTTCAAAATGCTCCACTGTTATAACCTTTTCACCAGGAGCTTTTTTAGTAACTAAATCATATGCAAGGCCATTGGTTAATCCAGGTTGTCCTGCTGCGTTATGCCATATTAATTCTTTTACTTTTTCATCAAATATTTGCCCTGTTTCTTTTTCATGTTGGCTTAATAAATCATATACCTGTTCTTTTGTAAAGTATGGTACCTCCATATGTTCGGCTATATTAAACGGACTGGCATTGTCTTCCAATATCCCGCTTAAATAGCTTACACTAATAAGTACTACACTTCTCAATCCATATATTTCTTTATCGTGATACATACTTCTTATTACATGCAAAAATTCATTCATTATCTTTTCATCTAACTTTTCAAATTCATCTATCATCAACACTATTTCTTTTCCGCTTTTTTCATTAAGTTCTTCTATTAAGTTTCTTATTTTATCAATCTTTTGAGGTATTATCAATTCCATTTTTTTTCCATATATTTTTTTATTTGAGCGATTGATATCCATTACTAACGTTTCAAGAAAATCCTCTTTATCTTTATCTTCATAACTTTCAAATGAGATAAATATTGTTAAATACTTATCTTTTATTTTTTCTACAATATCTCTTAATAATGTGGTTTTTCCACTCTGTCTTGGTGCAGATACTGTAAAGTATCTCCAGTTTTCTATATGATCAAGCGCTTCTTCCATTATATCCGGTCTTTCCACATAATAACATGTTTTCTTATCAACAGGTCCTGATGTACAAAACGTCCTCATCATTCCACCTCCACAATTGAATTATATCACAATTCAATTATGGTTTCCCTTCATTCCCAACAAAAAAACCAAGGAAAAAAATTTGACCCCTCTACTTTAAAATAATCTATTGTATTATTTTCAAAATTTGTGCATTTTTATTTTCCCTTTATATACCATTTTTCAATTTCATTTTTTGCTTACTTTTAGTATACAATATACCTCCCACAGCAGAAGCTGTGGGAGGTATAATTATTTCAAATTATGTTTGAGTTTTTGGTAGATATTAATTATAATTTAGTTCCATTTTTTAAGTAAAATTCATTTTATTTGATTAATCCACTATAATATTCATTTGTTCAATAAAATATTTAAATGATTTATTTTTTTGAATTGCTATTTCTATTGAAAAGTTTTTTAAAATTTCTACCATAAAAGCTATGCGTGATTCAAATTTATTAGAAATAATATTATTAAACTCTTCCTTTGTAATTTCATCAGTATTCTTAACTATACGAATTTTCAATAACTTGCATTTTTCGTCACTCAATCCAGCAAGATACCAACTTTCTATTTCTTTTATAACTATAAAAATCTTTTCTTCATCAATATTTTTCCATTTAGTTTTTATTTCATTCTTTTTATTTTTTATAGAACATACATTATCAATATCATTTGTAAAAATATAATCTGCTTTCATTTGTTTTATACTTGAAATATAATTATCAATTTTTTCTTTTTTTTCTTCTGAATATTTTATAATCTGTACTAAGTCATATCTATTAGATAATTTAGGTTTTATAATAAACTCAAAAAATCTTTCATCATCATTACCTTCAACAAAAACAAATAATTGCTTAAAACTCATTGCTTACCCCCTGAGCAAATTTTTTATAAACAATTCTTCAATTCCTATCTCATTTTCTAAAAATATTCTTATTTCTTCTTTATCAACTGGTCTGGAAATTATAGAAGATCCTTTTTTTTCGTCACGAGAAACAAACAAAATATTTTCCAAATTTGTATGTTTTACTATTTCAGGATTATGTGTCGTAACAATAATTTGTTTTCTTTTTGAAGCATCTTCCATCATTTCTACTATTTTTGAAATAAGATATGGATGAATATTACGTTCTGGTTCTTCAATGATAGTTAAGTTTCTTTTTTCAAAATATAAAGTTATAATTAAAGCTATTGTATTTATTGTTCCATCTGAAATCAAAGATGCTGGAATATAATTATCTTTAAAATATTTTTCTTCTAGTTTAAAAAGAAGAGATTTATCTACCAATTTCTCTACATCTAAATTGGATACAAAAGGCAAAAGGTCTCTTACAAGATTAAAAAGTTTCTTTTTTTTATCTGGATTTTTTATAATATTATTTAGAATAATTGATAAATTACTCCCATCTTGTTCTAATTCAATTTTTCCTGTAACTGGAATAGCTTTTTTAGGCAACTTGGGATCAAAATCATAAATAGAAATATCTCCAAAAATTTCTATCAAAGGAAACGGAATAACAAAATAAGGCGTATTAATCAATAAACTATTTTCTGGAATTTTTTCTTTCATAAAAAAGTCAGGATACAAGTCTTCTTTTTTTATTGGAATATTCTCTGGATGTTTGAATTTTATTTCAACTTCTCCATTACGTTTTCTAGAAATAACTATTTCCCCATCTCCTAAATATTCTTCTTTTTCTTCAGTTTTATTTCTATGAATCTTAAAAAATTTGATCTTTTGAATTAATTCATCTCTAACTATCTGATAACTTGAATTTTCCACATTAAAATTTAATTCGAATCCATAAGATATTTCATTAAATTCAACAAGATAAATTTCATCTTTAATTCTTTTACCAAATTTGCCAAAAGTAAATTTAATATCTATAGACATATTTTCATTTGATTTACTATTTATGTTTTTAATATATTCAATATCTCCTTGTATAGAAATAGCATTATCTAACCCTAATTTTGCAATATCTCTCAAAAATTCAAAAATTCGTATAAAATTCGATTTTCCCGCAGCGTTAGGCCCTATTAAAACATTAAAATCACCAAGCTCAACTTCCAATTCATTAAAACTCTTAAAATTTTTAACCTTTAATTCTTTTATTTTCATATCTTAATCCTCCAAAATTTTATACAAAATTCATTATAATTTGAAATTATCCATTTCACCTTTTTTAAATTATATCATACAAAATTATTTTTTTGATTACAAGATATATTGGACATACTCCAAGTTAATGCCCAATCCAAGTTCCAAATTTAATTAAAAAATAACATTTCAAGCCTGTGTTACTTTTCCCAACAATTCCAATACTGTATCTTACTATATATATTCTAGCAACCTTTCAATTCTATTTTTAGTGGCTAAATCAACTCATTATATAAATCATAAATTCTCAAAAATAGTATCAACATCTATTTTTTTACTATAATCTTTCACATTATATTGATTCCAGGCTTTTTTTGAATCTTCATAATTATTTTTAAATTTTGCATTAAACGAAATTCCAGCCCCTAAAACTGGAGTACAATTTTGAGTTATAAAAAAAATAACTAAAGAACATTTTCATAAATTAATTTCAAATAACTCCACAGCGGAAGCTGTGGAAGAATTGATGTGGCAATTGGTTTTATTTTAAATCATGTTTGAGTTTTTTGTAGAAATTGCTTACAGGTATAATTCCTAATTTCAACGCTTTACATCTTTGGCTAAAATAAATAATTATATAATTTAATAAAATCAATACACAGAATACAATTCTCTCAAGCTATATCCAACATATTTCATATATATCTCTTTTATTTTTCTCTCATTTAATTCTTCTTTTGTCAAAAATCTTTTTTCTGGCATTAAATAAACCATTATATGCTTCTTATAACGAATTCCATTAATAATATTACTAAAACTTCCTTTTGATTTACCATCCCAGATAACCAAAAGATAATCGGCATTTTTAGCCATCCAGATATCTTTCTGCATATATAATTTTCTTTTAGTTTCCATATTTTTTGATACTTTTATAATTATTATTTTAAATTCTTTATCCGCTAAATTTCTTGGCTTTTTACAAACAGTTACTACAGATACATTTTTATAATTTTTTTGTTTAAAATATTTTTGGATTGCTAAATCTACACCTTTAGCATCTCCAACTAAAACGCTAAATTTTTCCCTTATTATTCTATCCAATATTTTAACTACTTTTTCAGGTAATATTTTTATAGAAATCGATCCACTTATAAAAATCTTCTTCATTTTTTCACTTCCTCGAATTTTCAATCATTATTTCACTTCTCATTTTTAGAATATTTTACAAACACAAAAGTTCAATTTCATCTTTGGTTTACTTTTAGTATACAATATACAGATCATATAATTTTATTTTCTTTCATATTTTCTTAATTCCTGGGATCGCTCCATATTTTCCCTTTAAATAGTCTTTTTCAAAATTAGCATTTTTTCTTACTCCTTTTATTTCAAGAAGTGAATACAATTCTGATTTTCCATATTTATCTTTACTTACAAACCAAATTTGATCTCTACTAAATAACTCTGGATTTAAAATAAGTGTATTATGCGTCGTAAAAATTAATTGTGCGTTCTTTTCATTTTTTTCTGAATTAAAAAGTTCTATTATTGTCCTTAGCAACAATGGATGAATTCTAGTATCAAGTTCATCTATAAACAAAATAGAGCCATTTTTTAATGTTGCTAATACAGGACCTAAAATTCCAAAATATTTTTTTGTTCCATCAGATTCTTCTTTTAAAAAGTCAAATTCAATATTTTCTATATAATTATTTTTTTCATCAAAAACTGGATGATATGTTATAAGCTTATTTGAATATAATTTTTCATTATTTACAGATATAATCCCCATGTTCTGTGGAGTTAAAGCAACCTTTTCATCTGTTCTTATTTCTATTCTCTCATTTCTAAAATCATTTATTCCCATATCTGCATTTTTCAACATATTCAAAATTTCGTCTTTATTAACAACTCCTTTTTCCATTAAATCTAAGGTAATTACAACTGGAAAATCTGTGGAAATAAAATTAATTTTTTGAAAAAATTCTACTATTTTAATTGCAGTTTTGCTATTCCATTGTGCCAAAGACGAAAGAAAAAGAGTATTTGCTTTCGTCTTTTCCTCAACACCTTTTCCTTCTGAAAACTTCCCTCGTTTAAATTCTTGCCAATCTCTTTCAAAAATCCTGGCCTCACGACCTTTTGGCCTATAATAAAGCCATTCACTTTCAATCTTTCTATCTTTTATAGAAAATCCATATCTATAATAAATTTTATCTATTATAAACCTTCCTTCAAAAATCATAGGTTCATCTATATATTTTTTGTTCAATTTAAATTTCTCATCTGGAATTTCAAATCCAAAATTCGCAGAATTTAAAATAAGATATATATAAAATTTAAAGGCTTTAAATAAATTACTTTTTCCTCCTGCATTTGGTCCATATATTGCAGCTGTTTTTAAAAGTTTAAATTTTTCAGCATTAAAATAACTCTTTGCTTCTTTATCATCTGCTACCATTGAAAATTCTGTTCTTTCTGCAAATGATTTAAAATTATAAAAACTAAAATCTATTAACATATTACAACACCTCACAAAATGGAATTTATAACAATTCATTATATTAAAATTATACATTATATAATTTTAAAAGTCAAATTTGAAATTTTTATTCAATTTAGATATCTAAAATATATATCATGTACACTTTATACTCTCAAACAACCTCACCAATTATAACAAAACCAGCAGAGTCAATTTTTGGCTCTGCTGGTTTATTATAGATTATTCCATCACTTTCAAAAATTATTTTTTATAACCATTAAAATTGAATTTTTTTTTGTACATTTTTATTTCCCCTTTATGGACCATTTTTCAATTTCATCTTTGGCTTGCTTTTAGTATACAATATACATTGCAGGCTGAAAAAGAGTATGTAGAGATTTAGGAGATTATAATGGGTTGGTGGATTAGGAGAGGGACTTTAAATAACTACAACTTCTAATTATGAAAATTCTAATGACTAAAGAATATTTTCACAATTTTGATTTCAAATAACCCCACAGCAGAAGCTGTGGGAGGATTGATGGGGCAATTGGTTTTAATTCAAATTATATTTGAGTTTTTGGTAGAGATTGATTGCGATGATAACTTCTATTTTTTTTTACAACTTCTCAATTATATAATTCTCAATATTCCTCTTTTCAGAATTTATATTCATTCCTATGAGATATATTTCTTTTCCTGCATACTTTTCATAATACTTCATTTCTTTTATCTGCTTTAATGCTTCTTCTGCACTTTGATCCAGTTTTATTTCAAATAAATATATCCTGTCGTTAAAGTCTATTACAAGGTCACTTCTTCCTAAATTTGTCAATTCTTCTGCTTTTACATCTATTCCTGCTGAGGCTATTATTGTGAATATCAATGAGTGATAATACTTTTCTTCTTTTTTGTGTAGATTATACGGCACTGCGCTTATTATTTTTTTTATTTCTTCTATTAATCCTTTTATGTCATTTTCTTCTATTTTTAAATATATCTCACTTACCCTGTTTATTTCTTCATCATTAAATCCATAATTGGCTTCTAATATTAGTGTTGAAAAACTGTTTTTTACTTCAAAATTTGGATAGTCCAGTATATATTTTTTCTTTAATCCATATTTTTTTATTCCCTTAAAGGTTAAATATCCTGCCTGCGTAAAGAAGATATTTGCTTTTGCATCTTCTATTTCTCTTGTTGAGAAATCTTCTGCACTTACTGGTGTTTTTACTAAATCCTCATATTCTATCTTTTTGCCTTTTATATACTCATACAAAAAACTCGGTGAGCCACTTTCAAACCAGAAGTTTTGGAATTCTTTTTCTGAAAAAAATCTCAATATTGAATATGGATTATATACTGTATGTTCTCCGTCAAATGAAAAACCATTATAATATCTCTTCATTTCTTCAAGCAATTCTTTTTCTGTTATTCCCATTTCTTCTGATAATTCTTTTATGTAATCTTTGAAATAATATTCCAATTCTTCCTGCGTATATCCAAACATCTGTCCATATTTCCTGTTTAAAGATATATCGCTTAAATTATTTAATGCTGAGAATACTCCTGTTTTTGTGAATTTTGTTATTCCGGTTATGAATACAAATTTTACATATGCATCCTTTGTTTTTATCTTTTTATAGAATTCCCTTAAAAATCCTCTAAACTTTTCAGCTTTTTTCTTATCGTTTATATGCTCTAATATTGGTGATTCATATTCATCTATTAAGATTACCACTTTTTCTTCATATTTTTTATTTAATACCCTTATTAAATTTCCAAATTTCGTTGGTAAATTATTTTCTATCTTTGGTATTTCATAATCTTCATATATATCCTCTATCATTTTATTTAATGATTCTATAAACTCTTCATATGTTGTAAGCGTATTATCAGACATATCCAGTTTTATTATTGGATATTCCTTAAAATCCCATTTGTCATATATATATGTTCCCTTAAATAATTCCTTCTCTCCTTTGAATAAGTAATAAAATGTTGATACTGTTAAACTTTTTCCGAATCTCCTAGGCCTTGACATAAAATAAAATTTTCCACTATTTATTAAATCATATAAATATTTGGTTTTATCCACATATATATAATTTTCTTCTATTATTTCCTTATAATCCGCTATCCCTACCGGCAGTTTTTTCATCACTTCCACCTCCACAATTGAATTATATCACAATTCAATTATGGTTTCCCTTCATTTCCAACAAAAAAAACAGGGCAAAAATTTGACCCTGGTGGTTCCATTTATATTATCTCATTTATCTAATTCTTGCATAATTTCATCTATAAAAACATCTATTTTTCTTTGTAATTTTGTATCATTTAAATATGTTTTTTCTTTGAGTCTTTCTAAGACACCTTTAATTTTTCCTTTTGCATATGATGAAGAATATTCATCTAGTACTGATTTTATTTCTTTTTTTACCTCAAACCCATAAGCATATTTATACAAAAATCTATATATTTTCAATTCAATATTTTTACTTACAGCATCTGACCAAACTGTATCTTTTTCCTTTTCAATTATAAATTTTACAAAACACTCATATCTCTGGTTATCTGATAATTTAGCTACAATTATTTCTTCTAAAATAGGATACAGTATCTTTTCTTTTAATATCTTCTCACTTGAAAGTTTATATCCAAAAAAATCCAAAATTCGTATATATAGAACTTCTTTTATTTCTTTATCTTTGAAATCATAAGATATTAAATACAATAAATATGACTTTATAAATTCAAATTGCCAAACATGTATAATTTTAATTTCTTTATATACATTTAATAAATACTCCGTATATAACTTTATGAATTCAAAAACCCTAATTGCATCAAATTTATTTGTAATAAATTGAAGATTTTTACTTAAGATTTTCCATGAATTCCAGTATTTCTCCATAATAAATGTAATTAAAGGAAAATACATATAATCTTCTCTTAAAATAACTTCTGTAATAAAATTATCGTTTAATTTATATATTTGTCCCTTTTCATACTTATTTTTTTCCCTATCTATATAATTTAATATATTATAATATATATAAAGTTCTGGAAAAGCATATACATCTACAACTATTGAAAGCGCTATAATTACTATTTCTACCAAAACAAAAGATATTACAAAAAAATTTAATTTAGAAAATTCCATTGAAAGAAATACAATTAATAATAAAGATAACCATACATATATTCCTAAATCTAATAGTATCTTGATTTTTAATTTACTAGAATATTCTTTTTTATACTCAAAAAAAGACATAAAAAGAGCTATTAAAGTAAACGATCCTACAACAAAGCTGACAATAAATCCTTTAAAAATCTCCCAATTAAAATTCTTTATTATATTCAATTCTAAAATATACAAGCTAAAAAAGGCTATAATAATTGCTATAATTGCTCTAAATACTATATTATTAACAATTTCTACAAATAATATTTCTCTCCCCAATTTTTTAAAATCTTTGGTTAAATATGAGTTCAAATATTCATATTTATCTCGTATAAAAGAAAATTCAACTATAATTACAGGGAGTATCCACATTAAAATTATTTCCAGAAAAATACTGTGTTCTATAATTTCTTGCATTCTAACACCTTCTAAAAATTTATAATTCTACTTATTCATACATTCCATGACACTTTTTATATTTCTTTCTACTTTCACAAGAGCAATGACCATTTCTATTAATTTTTTACTCACTCTTAATTCCCCTATTATTTCAAAATTTCCATCCTATAAATTCCACCACCAAATTCAATAAAAAATTTACCTAAACTTAAAATTTAATTTTTTAGTTGCAGGGAATTAATTAATCACTGATATATTAAAATAAAGAAAATTTTCACAAATATTAATTAGAAAATTACATGAAGATTTTGTGGAATGAGATAAAGTATGTAGAGATTTAGGAGATTATAGTGGATTGGTGAATTAGGAGAGGGACTTTAAAGAAATGGCTACAACTTCTGATTATGAAAATTTTAATAACTAAAGAATATTTTCACAAATTTAATTTCAAATAACCCCACAGCTTCCGCTGTGGGAGCGATTTATATTAAAGTCTAACTTTTAAATAATTCCATAAATATTTACAATTAAATGTTTGGACTATTTTTTATTTGAAATAATGGTAGTTGGTCTACATAATTTCTTTCAAAATATGATTTGTCAAGTTTTTTTGTAATTGTTTTAATGAGAGCTTTCTGAGTTCGTGGATTATTGAGATTTTTTTCTGGATTTATCTTATATGAATTTAATAATATATCTATATCTCCAACTTTAATTGCCTTTTCTTCACATCTTTTCAGGTATTTTGATTTCACAAGAATTTCATCAACCTGCTTATCAATAAACCTCAAAAACTTCCCACTTTGATATGAAGCTTTTATTATTTCCCAAGATGGACTTCTATTTTCTTCTAAAACATCAACAATATTAAATTCTTTATTCTCATTCCACCAGCTTAATTTAAATAAATATCCTACCAGCAAAGAAAAAAAGATTGAGGCATTTTCTTTTTTATATGCATCAAACCCCATTTTAAAATTAAAATAACACATAGGGGTATAAAAAAATTTATTTTTTTTATCAAAAAACTCGTTAATAACTTCGTATTTTGATTCATTAAAAATTTCTAATTTGATCAAAGGATTATTATATTTATAATTTAATTTAAATACGCCAAAATTTTCATTTTCTTCCACTATATCGTTTATTTTATTTTTTATTTCTTCAAAGCTTAAATTACCACTTCTTATAATCAATAAAAATTCCCACTCTTCTACATTTTTCGTAATCCTTATTCCTGCACTTCTTAGCTTTTCATAACTAATAGAAAAATAACCATTAAGCTGTTCATTTTTAAATATATTTTCAATATTACCAGAATCTTTATATTCAATTGGAAAAAGTATATATTTACCCTTTTCTTTAATTTTTAATGCTGCATCTGGATTTATCTTTGAAAATTTTGGTTCATATGCAAGAAAATATTTTATTCCTTTATTTTCTAAAAAAGAAGTTAGCTTTTTTAACATTGTATAAAAAGCATTCATACTCCTTAATTCTTTAAAAAATTTTTCTTCTTGAAAATCGTTATTCGTATTTATAATCATAATCTAAAATATTAAAAACCTCCTTTTCGCTAATATATAATTTACATAATGGATCATAATTTTTTCTAATAAAATTCAGTATTCGCTTAACAGTATTAGAACAAGTACCCGGCCTTATTAAAATTTGAAGACCAAATCTATAAACATTTATTGCTAAACTTCCACCAACATGCATATCTGAAAATACACCATATGCTTCGTCTTCATCAGAAAATATTTGAAAAGATACTACTTTTAATTCATTATTATCATTCAATCTTTTCAAAAAATTCTCCGGTTTTTCTTTTAATTTCTTTTCTTTGTCAAAAATTATATAAACTCCTTCATAGTCATACGCCAGCTTTTCTATTTCAAACAATTCATCCGAATATTTTTTCGTTTTAACTTTAAAAAATTCTTTAACTTCTTCAAAATCATTGCCATAAAAAGTTATCTTTCCATTATTATAAGCTATTATATGTGTTGATTCGGGATTTGAAAGAAAATATTTTATTTTAACCTTATTCAACGGTAATTGCTTAACAATCTTTTTGTAATTATTTATAAAAGCTTTGCTAGAATTTGATTCCAATGAAAAACTTACATTCTCTTCATTTGCAATTAGTTCTCCAGGAAAAGAACTCGATATCCCAACAATAAATTCATCATATTCATCATCAGATTCATTGAAATCAAGCCATTGATAATCAAAGAAAAATGACTTCTTTATTAAACTCCCAATAATGGAATCCGAAACTTGCGAATGCGCCAAAGTAAAAATCGGAACAAATCTAAACCTTGCATTTTCCAAATCATAAAACAAATATGGATCTGCATAAAAATACGTGTCTCCTATTTTTATTTCTATTAACTCATTATCATCAAAATAGCTTAAATTAGCATCCATTCTATTTACAAATTCTTTTTTCATATAATCAAAAAATATATTTTCATTTAAATTACTGCTTGTTTCCAATACATATACTTTTGGAATCGCCGATTCCAAATTTTCATATCTTCGCCCTTTTAAAGATTTTACCATCTTTTCATTTATTATTTCATAAAGTTGTTCTCTGGTATTTATTTCCAACTTCATATGTACACCTCTATTTGATTTATTCTTTTTTATTTATTATATCATAATAAATACTAAACCAAATATTTATAAAAATATTAAATTTACTTTACTATACACATTAATCATTACATGTTCCATCATTTTTCCAAATCTTCCATATTTCAGGTAATTTATCATTAATAGACCTTCCTTCACATTTTTTATAATTTCCAGAATTTTTAATGATTTATTTTCAATATATTTATCTTAAAATTCTGTCTTTGAATTAGGTTTATATTTTGGTTCCAAAATTTTTATATTTATAGGTGGATAATTAAAATTCACACTACTTAAAATAGCTTCACCACTTCCAAGCTTTGGTACTATATTTATAACATTATTATCTTTTGGCAGAACATACTTTAATTTTTCTAGATCATTTGAATTAGTTAAATTATGAATAATAAATGTCCCAAATTGACTTAAAATTCCCTCAGGAATATCTCCTGGTCTTTGTGTAATAATACATAAAAATACTCTTTTCTTTCGAGTTTCCTTAGCAATATACTCAAAAGAACTACGTTTATATTTTTTTAATTCATTATCGCCATTTTTATTTAAAAAATTATGCGCTTCATCAAGAAACACTATCAATGATTTTTTAGAATTTTTAACAATATTATTTCTTGCCATTTCAAGAATTTTTCTTCCCATTAATTCAACAACTATTTCTTTCATATTATATTCTGACACTATATCTTCCAAATTTAAAATTAACAACTTTTTAGCATATTTAGAATTCTCCGCTTTTTCGCTTTCTTTTATAAATTCTTCAATAATAGTCATTATATTCTGTTTCTTTTTAGAATCTGATTTAAATATACTATTATAAAATTCACTTGTTAGAAAATTATTTAATCGTGCAATCATAGGTACACAATATCCTAAAGCACTATCATCTTTTCCAAAATTATTAGAATATGTTCTAACACATTCATATTCAATCTGTTTTGGTAATTTGAACAAATCAACATTTTTAAGATCATTTTTTATTATTTCACCATAAAATTTCATATATATTTCGTTAAATGCTTCAGGAGAATTGCCCTCTTTTTTTATGTTTTCATCTTTAATAAAGTCTTTAAATTTTTCATACTCTTCTTTATTCTTCTTTACTTCTTGAACAAGTTTTAAAGACTTAATTGCTTCATTTAATTTTGGAATCTGAGCTCCTTCTGATGGATTTAAAATTAAATATAAATCTTCTAATTTCATATTTTGAGGATCTATATAAGAATCTTCCCCTAGTTTAAATATAGAAACATATTCTTCATCTTTAAATGCATCAGCATATTCACCTGTTGGATCAAGAATTATAATTTTTTTATCTTCCATTTTTAACAATGATTCTATCAATTTTGCGGCAGTCCAACTTTTCCCGCTTCCGGTAGTTCCAACAATAGCACAATGCCTCGAAAAAATCCCTCCTAAATTATCAATTTTTAAAAAATTATTACTTACAAAATTTGCAAATTCATATTTTCCATTTTCTTGCTGCATTTTAAAAAGTTCTTTTAAAACACTCTTACTTGCAAGATAAACTCTCGCTCCAATATTAGGAAAATCTGAAATAGTTTTTTTCAATTCTAAATCAAGATAATCAAAAGAAAACAGTATATTAACTTTAACTTTTGGATTAAAATCACCTTCAACATTTTCTAAATTTTTATCTGTAATATTTTTTCTTTCCTTTTCTAAAAACTCAATCTCAAATATTTGCCCTAAAAAACCATATTTATCTCCTTCTATTACAACATAAGAATTTAATAATCCTCCATGAAAATCCTCACCATTATAATAATATTTAGTCAATTGTTGCACATATGGTGTATTTAAAATAATATAATTTATATTTACCTTTGAAATATAACCTATCAACAAATTTCTATCAAAAAATGACGTATAAAAATCACTCATTTACATCACCTTTATATCCAATATAACTATTACCATAAATTTTTTTATCCTTAATAAAAGTAACAAAATCTGAAAACGTTGAACTCAACAACATAACATTTCCAACACTTTGAGCTGCATCTTTCAAAAATTTTATATTTTCATTTTCAAGATTAACATCTACATATAAAATCCTAAGACTTCTATTGGTTTTCAACGCATTTTCTACTATAGTTTTCAAATGCTCATCCGCAAAACTAAAACCAATTATAATTAAAATAGTGTTCTTCTTTTTTAATTCAGATATAAACCTTGAAAATAATTCAAAATATGGTGTTTCATATGTTTGCTTAAATTTTGTGCTTGCAGGATATATCATAAGATACTCAAAGTCTCTTTCATCATTATTTACATTATATTTTTTCACAACTTCATTATTTTCAACAACCCAATCTATAGAACCATGAAGTTTATATAAATGAATTACATTGTCTATATATGAATTTTCACCAGAAAAACTACCATATTGTCTCTCAACAATATCATAATCAAAATATCTACCATCAAATTTTGAAGGATTTGTAAATGAAAAACCATCAATAACAACTATTCTTTCATCAGATGCTGCTTGTTCAAAAAGTGTATCATAATTTGTTGTAAATATTTTCAATCTCTCATCATTATTTTTTCTTTTTAAAAATTTACTGAGAAATTCCCCATGTTTAAAATAATCTTTATCATATTTCAAAGTGCAATATTCCCTTATTTTATCCTCTATCTTTTTGATACTATCACCAATATTATCTTCAATTCCTAATTCTTCATACATCTTTGCCTTGCTCAGCAAGTCTTCAAGATTAATATTAATATTATCATTATCACTATGTTTATCATTTTCATCATCTTTATCATTATCTTTATTTTTACATTTTACAATATTCTTTAAATAATCTAAGGCTTTTCCACTATCCTCTTCTTCATTTAAAGCATTAACAATCTGCCTCATAGTTTTTCCTGATTTTTCACTTAATTCAATTATTGAACTACCGGCACCTGTTAAAACTACTACATTTTCATCATACTGATAAATAAAATCATTATTTACCACAGTTTCTAAATCCTTTTTTTCTTTTTTTATATTATCCTCTAATAAATCAATCTTATTATCATCTATAAATAATTTTAAAGATTTCCTATTATCATCTTTTAGAAACCTCTCTTCATTAAACACACTAAACAAATCTAAAATATTATTATCAGATTCAACTTCAATTTTCTTTTCTTTACTTAAAAAAAGTAATTTCTTTCCCATAAAATCACTCCTATAATATTCACAAATTAAAGCTAATTTAGTCTCCATAAAACAAATTTTTCATACATATAAATTCTACCACCAAATTCAATGAAAATTTTACCTAAATTTAAAAATTAATTTTTTAGTTGCAGGGAATTAATTAATCAATGATATATTAAAATAAGGAAATAATTCACAAATATTGATTAGAAAATTACATGAGGATTTTGTGGAATGAGATAAAGTATGCAGAGGTTTAGGAGATTATAATGAGTTGGTGGATTAGGAGAGGAACTTTAAAGAAATGGCTACAACTTCTGATTATGAAAATTCTAATAACTAAAGAACATTTTCGTAATTTAGTTTTAGCAACTCCCACAGCGGGAGCTGTGGGAGGATTGATAACGCGATTGATTTTACTTCAAATTATGTTTGAGTTTTTTGTAGAGATTTATTACGATGATAATTCCTAAAGTTCCAAAGATTAAAACTTTAGGAGTTCGCTCAACTCTTATACTTAAATTAAAATTTTTTATCTAGTAATTTATTAAATTCTTCAAACGCTTTATCGAGTTTACTTTTTAAATGCGGTTTTAAAATTTTTGTTTTATTTTTTAAATACTTCTCACCTCTTAATCCATCATTATGAAGATAAAACAAAGTTGCAATTAATTCTAATGTTTGAGCATCTAAAGAATTTAAATAATTTATTACTTTTTCTTTTTCCATTATTTGAGTATCAATCTTATCATCAACGATTTCATTATAATTAATAGTATATTTATAAGATTTTCTTTCTAATTCTTCATTAAGATATCTTAATTCTACAAGCTCATCAAGTTCCAATTGTAAATCTTGAGAATAAGGTCCATAATAATGATAAGTAAATTTTTCTGGAAAATCTACACCTAAATTCTTTAAAATATAAATAATCTTTTGAAATTTTTTTCTACCTTTAATTTCTTTACATATATTCACAACATCCAAAATTTTCTTTAATTCACTATTAACATTCCTTACACTCATATTCTCCCTCCTCATACAATAAATTTATAGCATTTCTTCAATTTCTAAATGTATAATTATTATATTATTTATAGCTTGATTCTTTAAAAAATACATTTATAATAACTAAAATTTCTTTTTTTACAATGGAAGTATTGATTCCTTTTCTCTTTTGTGCCAGCCTTGAATTGGACACTCACTTCTTTTGTTTTTGGATCAATTCAATGTTTCTGCATTGAATCAAGGAGTGTTTTTTTTATTTATTACTTCTTAATAACTACTATAATTATACCAAATTTACATATAAAATCATATTTAATCTAATTTTACTATTCATTCTTTAAATCCACATTATATCTTTTTACATATTTACTCATCTAATCATTTACTTTTTTAATTATACTATTACTTTGTTAACTTTTCGATGCCCACTTTTTGCGGTCAAATTCATACATTTAAAAGATTCAAATTTAATTTCTGTTAATTTCTTCAATTTTCTATTATAGAAGATACTTTTTCTACATAATTTTGATGAACATAAGCTCTAGATTTTTTTATATTATTATTTCTTAAGGTTCCTATTATATGAGATTTTGTAGCAAGTTCTATAATCTTATTTTTTTCTTTAAGCCATATATGTTCTGCATCCTCAGATTTTGTTTTTCCTAATAAATATGTATCTTTATATGGTACATTTCTATAATTATCTTCCAAATAAAAATATTTTGCATTTTCACCAAGTATTTCTTTAATTTTATTATGTTGCTCTATATCAAACAACATTTCATTTTCTACTTCTTTAATTATTTTAAAAGGTTCTCTATAAATTATAGTTCTGCATAAACTTGTTAACACCTCATCGAAATTTTCTTTAATCCAATATTGAAAATGACTAAATAAGATAAATTCATCTAAATTTAAATAATGTGTGATAAACTCTTCTGATAAATCTTTATTTTCGTTATTAGCTATTAAAAAATACAATGATTCATTAAAAATATATTTATTCATTTTTTGTTTATCTTCTTTAAACAAATCCATAATTCGTTCAAAAATCTTTTGAATAACCATTTCTAATCCTCTAGTTGTTTTATGAAAATATACTTGCTCATACATATGATATCTTGATATAATAAAAGATTCGATAACGTACATTCCTTTTTTTGCATCTATTACTAAACCTTTTCTATCTTCATTATCAATATCTAAAAATACCATATGTTGAAATAACCATTTTCTATCAAAAGATACATAAGGAACTCCACACATATATGCATCTCTCAATAAATAGTCTATTCTATCAGCATCCAATTGACTTGATATTAATTCTTTAACCCAAATTGGTCTAAATATTCCTGATAAAATTTCAATTATCCACCTTTGAGCATATTTACTTAGTATTTCATCATCAATATTAGAAAATATACTTGAAAAATTTTTAGTTTCAATTATTTTTTTAGATATTTCTTCATGGTTTACTTTTGTAATCCTTTCAAAAGCATGAGAAAATGGACCATGACCAATATCATGTAAAAGAGCTACCAGTTTTAATAATAACTTCAATTGTCTTTTATCAATTTCAACCTTTTTTATTTCACCATTATTATCTAAAGTTTCAACTTCTAACTTTTTGGGAATATTTATAAAATCGAACATTTCTTCTATAATATTTGCTACCCCTAAACTATGGGAAAATCTATCATGAACTGCTGATGGATATGTATAATTCGCTAAGCCTAATTGCCGAATACGTTTTAATCTTTGAAATTCATATGTATTTATAATATCTAACATAACTTTTTCTTCTGATTTGTTTATTTTAATTATACCATAAATAGGATCTCTGAAAATTTTATATTCACTCATTATTTTAACCTCCTTTATGTATAAATTTTCTTGAGTTTTTCTTTTTCTTTCACAGACAAACAACAAATATTAACTCATCTTTATAATATCATAATACCATAATTCCACACACTAATCAATAAAATAAATATCTATTACGAAAAATTAACCGTTATTAATATAACAATGATATGTTAATTTTATAGTGATGTTTTTCACAAATCCAATTCCAGATAACCCCACAGCAGAAGCTGTGGGAGGATTGATAGGACAATTGGTTTTACTTTAAATTATGCTTTAGTTTTTTGTAGAAATTGATTGCGATGATAATTTTAAATTTTAATGTTCTATATCACTTACTTTTAATATTTTATTTTGACAAAATTTCAATTATAATCTAGCCCATTGATGACTTTACTGATAATAAATTTTCAATTAATTTCAACAATTTATTCATCACTGTGAAAAAATAACTTTTTTTATTCCTCCCCCAATATCCAGGGACCAAGCTATTACTATTATATTTCACTTTTACATCTTGTAATTACTTTAATTAATTTTAATATTTTATCAAAATGTTAAAAATACTCAATCATATTTCCACTATTATCATAAAATTTGCTAAAGGTTCTTTATGATAATTTATTTTACTATTAAATCCTAACCAATATTTTGGAGCAAATACAACATCTCTATCTTTCATCAAATAACTTCCCCACCATCCAAAACTGCTCGGACTAAGAATTGCCCCATTACATAAAGTCATAATAGCAAAATCAACTTCATAACTATTATTTGAAATAATCTTATTATCTAAATAATTAAATTCCTCTTCTATAAAACTAGGCTCATCACTTAAAAAAATAAAATAAACATTCTTTTTATTCTCCAAAAACCATTTAATTTGCTGATGAAAATAATTCATAGGCAATAATGCACTTTTACCATAAACCTTTAAATTTTTATAATCCCCTCTTCTGATATGTACAAAAACCTTATATTTCTTTTCAATAGGCTTCAAAAATTGATTTGCTCTTTTTATTAAGTCTTCTTTTATCTTTAGTTTACATAATAAATTTTTATCAAAAAAAATTTCACTTTGAAAATAACCTGTTTTTACTAATGTTATTTTTTTTATCAAACCTTTTTTCATATTGTATTTTGTAGATTCTCTTCTATAATTATGCAAAACTTTCTCATATTCGACTTGAATGCTATTTATCAAATTGACATTAGAAAATAATTCTATAAATGGCTTAATTACTTTATAAACCATTCTCCTTCTCCACTTACTTTTTATTGAAAATTTAATAATTCTATTATCATTAATTTCAAACACATTAAATAACTCCTCAAAACCAAATAAAATAATTTTTTCATTATTCTTTTGAATTGTTTTCAAAAAAGTATATTGAAAAATTTGATTACCCAATTTTCCAGATTCAAAAAATATTATCATATTACACCTCTAAAAGTAAATTTATAAAAAGTTAAAATACCTTTTATCATCAAAAAAGCATTCTCTCTTGTTTTTTTAAAAATAAAATGAACAATAAATGTTTTAAATGTAAAAGATATAATAGTTACAATCAAAGCGCCATAAGCACCATATAACGGAATAAAAACATAATTTAATATTATATTTATAAAGGCGCTAGATACTGTAAATATCAGTGAATAATTAAATAAATTTTCATTAATAATATATTGTCCAGATGCTACACCAAAATTTGTAAATAAAGTTCTAAAACCTGATAATACAAATAAAGTTGCTGCAACTTTATATTGTTTACCGTATAACAATAAAACTAAATCCTTCCCAAATAAGCAAACAAATAAGAAAGTAATTATAAATATAGAAAACATTATTCTGTATAAATTTAATAATCTATTTTTATATAATGAACTAGAAAACTTTTTTGCTGAAGTAATTGAAGGAGAAATACTTTTTACAATAATTACAGATAAAAAGTCAAACTGTTCTATTAATCTTATCGCTACACTATATTGACCAACCTCATAACTATTTGTCATCTCTTTCAACATAATTTGATCTATTCTAGCATATAACATAACAGATATACCACTTAAAATCATAGGCCAACTATTTTTTAATAAATATTTAGCTATATTTAAATTAAATCTAATATCTTTTAAAAAAAAGTCTTTTTTTTGGATATAATAAACATATAAATATCCAATAGCTACTATAAAAGTATCAAACAATACTACTATTGCAAAAGCTATTAAAGGTGCTTTTGTTAAAATAAAGAAAATTTTGACTATACTACTAACAAATAAGGAAAAACTATTTGCCAAAACAATATATTTACTTTTTACAATTGACTGAAAATAAAGATCTATTATATTAAATGCTTGAAAAATTAAAGCTGATGCTATGATAAAAATTAAACTATTTGTATAAAAATCATTTGATGTAAAATAAATCGCAATATATAAAACTATAAGAGTTAGAACAGCTCCAAAAAGTTTAAGTATAAAAGCAGTTCCTAAAAGTTCTTTCTCTTTTTCTGGATATTTTACTAATTCTCTTACCAATATTTCATTTAGCCCAAGCGTTGCAATTGGACTAAAAAGTCCTACAAAACTTTGTGCATAGCTTAAAAGTCCATATCTACTCGGTCCTAAATATCTAGCTACCCAAACCCCAACAAATAAACCAACTACCATACGAAAAACTTTTTCAATAAAAAGCCAGGATATATTAAAAAAATATTTTTTAATACCCGGATGATAAAAGAATGTTTTTATTTTGTTTATCATAAATTCTTCAACCCCATTTACTAGAAAAATAATATTTATATGTTTTTCAAAACGCTTCCAATCCCCTCACTCAACTCAACACTATACTTCCAACCTAA
>NZ_LBEZ01000009.1:0-171310 GCF_013363245.1 Marinitoga sp. 1135
GAATATTTGCCCTGTTTCCTTTTCATGTTGTGAAAGTAAATCATATACCTGTTCTTTTGTAAAGTATGGCACTTCCATATGTTCTGCTATATTAAATGGACTGGCGTTGTCTTCTAATACTCCGCTTAAATAGCTTACGCTGATTAATATTACACTTCGAAGTTTGTACATCTCTTTTTTATGATATATTTTTCTTATTACATGCAATAATGTATTCATTATTTCCTCATTATTTAATTTTTCAAATTCATCTATCATTAATACTACTTCTTTTCCGGTTTTTTTATATATCTCCTCAAATATATTTTTTATCATTCTTATTTTTTGAGGTTTTGTTTCAAGAGTTATATTGTATTTTTCTGCTTCTTCTATTATTTCTTCATAAAAGGTTTCTATAAACTCTTCTTCCGTTTTCATATTTTTATAATCTTCAAAGGATAAAAAAATAGTTATATATTTATCCTTTATCTTCTCAACTATATCATTTAATAACGTGGTTTTTCCACTCTGTCTTGGTGCAGATACTGTAAAGTATCTCCAGTTTTCTATATGATTAAGTGATTCTGCCATTATATCCGGTCTTTCAACATAATAACATGTTTTCTTATCAACAGGTCCTGATGTACAAAACGTCCTCATCATTTCCACCTCCACACAGTAAATAGGCATAAATATTATATCACAATATGCTTATTCTAATTTAAACAAATATTTTAAAAATTTCAAAGAAACACATTTAAGTTTTTTTATTGTCTTTTTTCTATATGAAATGGAAAATTTTTTCATTTTTTCTTGTTTGGAATGTAAATATTTTCATGAGAGAATGAAAACGTTGAAATTTTATAAGGGGGGAATCTTATGAAAAAAGTTATGGTAACCTTGGGAATATTGGTATTGTTAGTAAGTACTTTTTTTGGTGCAAGATATGCAAGAAATGAAACTTTGTACGTTGGGGGAGGATTATGGGAACCACCAAGTAACTGGAATCCATTCCTTCCATGGGGTTCAGTCTCAGGGACGATAGGGTTAGTTTATGAAACACTTTTCAACTATGATCCAATTACAGGTCAAATGGAACCATGGCTTGTAAAAGATGGAAAATGGGTAGATAAAAACACATATGAAATAACATTAAGAGATAATTTAAAATGGAGCGATGGGAAAAAATTTACAACTCAGGATGTGAAATTTACATTTGAGCTTGGTAAGAAATATGAAGATGTTTATTATCACAATCTCTGGGAAAGTCTTGACAGAATTGAGCTCGGAAGCAACAATAAAGTAAGATTCATTTTTAAAGAACCATCTTATCATTCATGGGAAGTAAATTTATACAGTATTCCTATTTTGCCAGAACACATATGGAAAAACAAATCAAAAAATGAAATCATAGAAGGTGCAAATGAATATCCTGTTGGTTCTGGTATGTATAAGGTCGAAGGCTGGAGTCAGGATAGATGTATCTTTGTTAGAAATGACGATTGGTGGGGTAATGAAGTATTTGGAAAACCCGTTCCAAAAAGGGTAATTGAAATTGTTATTTCAAGTAACAACGTTGCACTTGGTATGTTATTACAGGGAACTCTTGATTGGAGTAACTTCTTCCTTCCTGGAATACCAAGACTTGCAAAAATTTATGAAAATATTAAAACATGGTATAAAGAATCTCCATATATGTTATCTTCAAGTACAGCATATTTATTCATGAACACAAAGAAACCACCTATGGACAATGCACAATTCAGAAAAGCCGTAGCTTATGCAATTGATAAGCAGAATATAGTTAATAAAGTTTATGAAAATCAGGTTATTGCAGCAGATTCACTTGGTTTCTTGCCAACACCTGCATGGAAAAAATACGAAGACAAAAAGGTTTTAGAAAAATATGGATTTAATTATTCACCAGCAACAGCAAAGAAATTATTGGATGAAGCAGGATATGTAGATAGAAACGGTGATGGCTGGAGAGATTTGCCAGATGGTAGCACAATTGATTTATTAATAGTTGTTCCATATGGCTGGACAGACTGGATGGAATCAGTAAAATCAATTGCTGAAGATTTAAGAAAGGTTGGAATTAAAGCTGAAGCAAAATTCCCTGATCAGGGTAAATATGAAGAAGATATGTCAACAGGAAACTTTGATATGCTCATTAATGATTACGGTTCAACAAGTTCTGTTTCGCCATGGACATTATTAAATTTTGTAGCAAATCCATTGATTATGGATGAAATGTGGGATGGAAACTTTGGAAGATATGAAAATGAAAAATTGTTCTCACTTATAAAAGAAATAAACAAAACACCTTTCTCAGAAGAAGCAAAATTAAAGGAACTATTCTCAGAAGCAGAAGAAATCTTATTAAAAGAAATGCCAGCAATTCCTGTATGGCACAACGGATTGTGGTTCCAGGCAAGTACTTATGCATGGGAAAATTGGCCAGATGAAAATAATCCTTATGGTTATCCATGTAGCTGGCCAGGACAATGGCAGTTTGGAGCAGTAAAAATCTTATTAAACTTAAAAGCTAAGTAATTATAAGTTTCTTCATATACTTTGTCCTCAATATTCGGCTGTCAGGCCACCTGGCAGCCTTTCCTGATTACCCTGTTTTTTTACTTCGTTTGGAGGTGCCATTAATGAATAGTTATTTAAAGAAAAAGTTTTCAATATACTTTTTAACCTTTTTTGTAGCAATAACAATTGACTGGGCAATACCCAGATTCATGCCAGGTAATCCTGTTGCATTGCTTATGGGCAGATTTGCAGCAATGCCAGGTTCAAGGCAATTAATGATGTCTTACTTCACTGAAGCATTTGGATTAAACAAACCGCTTTTAACTCAATATATAGATTTCTGGAAAGCCTTCTTTCACGGTGATCTTGGCGTAAGTTTATATCTTTATCCAAAACCTGTTATGGAAGTAATAAAAGAGGCTATTCCATATGATTTAATGTTATTATTGCCATCAATATTATTAAGCTGGATTGTTGGGAATAAACTCGGTGCTTATGCAATAAAGAATAAATTCGTGGAAAAGGTTATTATTCCTCTTTCTTACTTTTTTACAGCAATGCCATACTTCTGGTTTGCTATTATTTTAGCCTGGTTTTTAGGTGTTGTAAATCCTATATTTCCAATTTCAGGTGCTTATAGTTATTCAATAAATCCTGAATGGTCTGTAGATTTTATCCTTGACTTTCTTTCACACTGGATATTGCCATTTTTATCATTATTTATGGTAATGCTTGGCGGTTGGGCTATAGGTATGAGAAATATGATTATTTATGAAGTTGAATCAAATTACTCAAGATATATGAGAAGTTTAGGATTATCTCAGCGTTTGAGATTAAATTATGCATACAAAAATGCTTTGCTTCCACAAATTACAGGTCTTGCTTTACAATTGGGAACAATAGTTGCAGGAGCCTTAACAACAGAGGTTGTTTTTTCATATCCTGGAATTGGTTATTTATTATTACAGGCAATTTTACATCAGGATTATTTCCTTATCCAGGGTTGTTTCTTATTTATAGTTCTTGGTGTATTAATAGCTAATTTTATTGTTGATATAGTTTATGTATTAATCGATCCACGTGTAAAAGCTTCATTTGTAGAAGGGGCGTGAGGAAATGAAAGAATGGTTGAAAAATCATGAAGGGTTATATTATACCTTTACAAATAGACGTGTAATTTTTGGGAGCATTGTATTGATATTTTTTGTTTTACTTGCAATAATTGGACCAATGATTGCAAAATTTGATCCGCTTGATACCTCAAGCATGCCATATTCTCCGCCAAATCCCACCAACTGGCTTGGAACAACAACCTTTGGTCATGATATATTTTCACAACTTGTCTATGGTTTAAGAAGTTCATTATACCTTGGAATAATAGGCGGTGGAATTGCTACAATAGTAGGACTTATAATTGGATTTATATCCGGCTATTTAGGAGGATTTTCAGATGAGTTCTTAATGATGATTACAAATATCATGATGGTAATTCCTACTATGGCATTACTGATTATAATTGCAGCTTATTTACCATATAGAGGCGTTACAATAGAAAGTATAATAATTGGTTTAACCAGCTGGCCGTGGACAGCCCGTGCTGTAAGATCACAAACACTTTCATTAAAATCAAGGGAATTTGTACAGCTGGCTAAAATTACAGCGGTAAAACCCATGAAAATAGTTTTTAAGGAAATAGCACCAAATATGATGTCTTATGTGTTTATGGTATTTATCCTTCAATTTGGAGGAGCAATATTATCGGCAATTGGACTTGATTTTATAGGTCTTGGTCCAACAAGGGGCGTTTCACTTGGAACCATGCTTCAACAGGCTGTATTATGGAGTGCTATTCAATTAAAAATGTGGTGGTGGGTTGTTCCACCAGGATTGGTAATAACAATCTTTGTAGGAACATTGTTCTATGTAAATACAGGATTAGACGAAGCATTTAACCCTCGTCTCAGGAAACAGTGAGGTGGTATGATGAACCCATTATTAGAGGTAAATAATCTAAAAGTTTATTATAGTACATTAAAAGGTGAAGTTAAGGCTATAGACGGTGTTTCATTTAATCTACATGAAGGTGAAGTTCTGGGAATAGCTGGAGAATCAGGTTGTGGAAAATCCACACTTGTTAATTTCTTTGTATTCCCATATGAGCCAATGCATTACGCCGGAGGCAGTGTAAAATTACGGGGAATGGAATTAACAAATCTGGCAGATAAGGATATGAATAAGATTCTCTATAAAAAGATTTCCATAATTCCTCAATATGCTTTAGATGCACTATCACCAACAAAAAAGATTAAACGTATAATCACGGATTTCCTTGCTGAACATGGTTATCAATATGATGCAAAAAAAGTAGAAGAACGTCTTGAAATGGTGAATCTTGACAAAAGTGTTTTAAACAGATATCCTGTAGAGTTATCCGGTGGGATGAAACAAAGAGTGGTTATGGTTATTTCAACTTTACTCGATCCAGATATTTTAATTGCAGATGAAGTAACCTCGGCTCTGGATGTTAGCTCGCAAAAGTTTGTAATTCAAATGCTTGAAAAGTTTATGCATGAGGGAATTGTAAAATCAATAATGTTTATAACCCATGATATTTCAGTATTATATCAAATTGCCAACAGAATTATGATTCTATACGCAGGGCATGTCGCTGAAATAGGGCCCACAGATGAAATAATAAAAAATCCAAAACATCCATATACAAAAGCACTTATAGATTCATTACCAAAGATGAATATAAAATTTGAAGAACAAAGACTTAAGAGCATTCCTGGACATCCACCAATGTTATTGAATCCACCTTCAGGATGCCGATTTGCAGATAGATGTCCAGTTGCAATTGATAAATGTAGAAAGGCTGTACCTCAGGAAAAAAGAATTGGAGAAAATCATTCTATATATTGCTGGAATGCTGGAGATGATTTAAATGATTAAAATTAAAAATTTATCTAAAACCTTTTCAAGTGGATTTATAAAAAAAGAATATGTAAAAGCGGTGGATAATGCTACATTTGAAATAGAAGATGGAAAAATTGTTTCACTTATAGGAGAATCAGGAAGCGGAAAAACTACAATTGGAAAGTTAATATTAAAATTGGTAAAACCTACTGAAGGCGAGATATTATATAAAGATAGAAATATATATGATTATAATCCCATTGAATATTATAGAAATGTTCAGGGTGTTTTTCAGGATCCATTTGCATCATTCAATCCCATTTATAAAATAGATAATATATTCGATATGCTCTTTAATAGCTTATACAATGAAATTCCAAAAAGCGAAAGGCTTGGAAGAATTGAAAAATCACTTAAAGATGTGGGATTAAATCCAAAACATATTATTGGAAAGTATCCTCATCAATTATCTGGAGGACAATTACAAAGATTATTAATAGCAAGGGCTTTAATACTTGAAAGCAAATTCCTCGTTGCCGATGAGATTATCAGTATGCTCGATGCATCAACAAGGGTTGACGTTTTAAATATTCTTGGAGATTTAAAATATAAAAATAAAATGAGTATTTTATTTATTACACATGATTTATCCCTTGGATATTACATAAGCGATTGGATGCTTATTATGTATAGGGGAACTATCGTAGAAATGGGAGATACAAAGGAAATATTTTCCAATCCTTTGCATCCATATACACAAATGCTTTTTGATTCAGTACCAACTCTGGATAAAAAATGGGATGATTCAGAAACAAGCACAGAAACAGGTGAAGAACCACCGAAAACAGGTTGTAAATTCGCACACAGATGTCCTTTTGCAACAGATAAATGTAAAACATATAATATGGAAAGCTATACAGTTAATAAAAATCATCAGGTAAGTTGTATAAAATTTGCCAACAAAAATAATTGAGAGGTGATAAGATGTTTAAAAATGATTTTTTATTTGGTGTTTCATTATCAGGAATGCAATTTGAAATGGGCTCAATAAAGGATTTAGACGATAGAACAGATTGGTATAAATGGACTACAGATAAGATGAATATAATAGCGGGAATTGTTAGTGGAGATAGAGCTGAAAATGGCTCCAATTACTGGAATCAATATGAAGAAGATCATTCAAATATGGTGAAATACGGAATGAATGCTATTAGAATTGGCGTTGAATGGTCAAGAATATTCCCTGAAAGCACAGAAAATATATTTGCAAAGATTGAGCGCGATGGTGATAAAATATATAATGTAGAGGTTACAGAAGAAACAATTTCTGAATTAGAAAAAGTTGCTAATATGGAAGCCGTTGAACATTATAAAAAGATATTAAAGGATTTGAAAAATAAAGGAATTCATGTTATACTGGATTTAACCCATTTCAGTTTACCTGTATGGCTTCATGATCCTATAAAAGTTCAAAGAAAAGGTTTATGGAATGTTAAGGAACAGGGGTGGGTATCAACATTATCTGTAACAGAACTTGCTAAGTTTGCAGGTTTCTGTGTAAAACACTTTGATGAATTTGTAGATGAATGGAGCAGCATGAATGAACCACAAATTGTCTCCTCTCTTGGATATCTTCTGGTAAAATCAGGATTCCCACCAGCATATCCAGATGAAAAAGCATATAAATTAAGCATGATAAATCAGGCTCAGGCACATGCAAGAGCATATGACGTTATAAAAAAATACACAGATAAACCTATGGGACTTGTATACTCATTTACACCTGTTTATCCAGAAAGTGATGAAGCTGGAGACTGTGTGGCAAAAGCTCTTGATTTCTATAACTTCTGGTTTATGGACATGATTACATATGGAAATGTAGACGGTGAAATAAGGGAAGATATGAAGAACAAAATCGACTTTATAGGTGTCAACTATTATACAAGAGCTGTTATTGCAAAAGATGAAAACTCAGAAGAAGGATGGACTGTATTAAGCGGCTATGGCTACGATTGCGAACCATATTCAAAATCAAAAGCCGGATTTCCAACAAGCGAAATGGGCTGGGAAATATATCCAGAAGGAATATACGAGGTTTTAAAATTCCTCAATGAAAGATATAATTTAAGAATGATAGTTACGGAAAATGGAACAGCGGATTCAGAAGATAGGGTAAGACCTTTCTTTGTATTATCTCATTTAAATCAAATTGAAAAAGCCGCTGAAGAAGGAATAAAAATAGAAGGATATCTTCACTGGTCATTAATAGATAATTTCGAATGGGCTGAAGGATTCTCAAAGAGATTTGGACTTATGAAGGTTGATTATGAAACTAAAAAACGAACACCAAGACCAAGTTTATTGGTATATGCAGATATTATAAAAAATAAAACTACAAAGCATTTAATTGACAGTGTTTTCTATATGAAATGATTTAAGTTAGGAGGCGTTTTGCCTTGAAAATAACCATAAAAGATGTTGCAAGAGAAGCCAATGTTTCCATTGCAACGGTATCCAGAGTATTAAATGGAACAGGTAAGGTTAATAAAAAAACAAAAGAACAGGTATTAAAAGCTGTTAAAAAGCTTGGTTATAAAACTTCCACAATTCCACTGGCACAGGATCTCAAGATTATAGGGATCCTCGTGCCGGATCTTTTTGCATATCATTATAGTGAAATTATAGAAGGAGCTACAGAAACATTAAGAAAAAATGGTTATGGTTCTATAATTGCCACATTTAATGGTCGTATTCTCGAAGAAGAGGTTGCAATTGAATACTTTTTTACAAGAAGGGTATATGGAGTAATAGTCTGCACATCAGAAGAAGATGATGAAAAATTAAGAAGATTACTCGATATAGCCATTCCAGTGGTTACTGTAGACAGAGAAAATACTGATTTCAGGTTTGACTCTGTAAACATAGACAATTATCTTGGTGGAAAAATGGTTGCAAAATATTTACTGTCAAAAGGACATAAAAAATTCTTACACATTACCGGAGATATTGATTTATACTCAATTAGATATAGAAGAGACGGCTTCAAATATCAAATAGAAAAATCTGGTGGAAGAGTAAATGTTCTTGAATCAAGCTTTACAACAGGAACAACTTATAAAAAGCTAAAAGAATATATAAGAAAAAACGGTGTTGATTTTACAGCAATATTCACATCAGACGATTTAATTGCTCTTGAAACATTAAAGGTATTATACGATGAAGGAATTAAAGTGCCTGATAATGTTTCAGTAATGGGATTTGATGATGGTTATATGGCACAATTTAGCATTCCACCATTAACAACAGTAAAACAGCCAAGAAAAGAAATGGGAAAAATGGCTGCAAGATTGTTAATTGATAGGCTAAATCCCGAAAAAAGAAATAGCGTTGTTAGAAAAATGATGATGTCCCTTGAAATAGTTGAAAGGGAATCTGTAAAAAATATTGAGAGGTGATTATATGGAAAAAATAGGTGTTGTTATTGATTCAGGTTGTGACCTTCCAAAAGATATAGCTGAAAAACATAATGTAAGAATTCTTCCTTTACGAACATTTATAAATGGTGAAGAATATGAAGACGGGACATTTAGTGAAGAATTTCTCTTCGAACATTTAGATGAAGATGTTAAAACATCACTGCCAAAACCAGAAAAAATTAAAGAAACTATGGAAAATATGATTAATGAAGGTTATAAAAAAATTCTTACATTTAACATTTCACATGGTTTAAGCGGCTCTTATAATATATTTACAATGGTATCAAGGGAATTAAGGGAAAAATATCCAGATGTAAGAATAGAAAATATCGATACACTAAATATTTCCATTGGTTCAGGTATTATAGTATATAGAGCTTTAGAATATATAGAACATGGTTTTTCATATGATGAAATACTGGAAAAAGTGAAAAAAGACATTAATAACGCTACTGTATTTTATGTTATCCCAACATTAAAATACCTTGCAAGAGGAGGAAGGATAGGAAAGGTTTCTGCTGCTATTGGAAACTTTCTCGATGTTAAGCCTATAATTTCTGTTAACGAAGAGGGAATCTATTATACAGTGGCTAAAGTAAGAAACATTAGAAGAGCTGTTAATGCCATGTATGAGGAATTCTTGAAATTCGTTGGGGAGAGGGATTTTTATGCTGTTGTTAGTATTACAGGAAAATCAGAAAAGGCTGTATCTTTGCAGAACATGTTATTTTCAAAAATGAGAGCACTTGAAAATTCTTTAAAGGTTTTTATGTGGGATGTTTCTGCAACATTGGCTGTTCATACAGGACCGGATCTTGTTGGAATTGGAATTTTAAGGATATAAAATTTTTATCATAGGTGATACAGATGAAAAAAGGATTTTATTTCCTATTGATAATTATTATCATCTTAATTCTAATATCCTGCGAAAAAGGAGAAAAAGATATGCAAAACAACTATATATTACATAAGGATATCACCGTTACAATATTCTGGGTTGGAGAAGATGCCAGCGAAGAAAATGGCTATATCACCAACACTCCAAGCGCATGGGACGAAAAATGGACAGAACATTATGGCGGCATAGACGATCCAGATAACAGAAACGGTTATTATCCTGCAGGATTTATCCCAAAAGAAAATCCATTCTATTTTGCTTTACCATATAATGATTTCGATGAAAACGGAAATAGAAAAAAAGAAGCATATGAAATTATTCCATGGGCCAAAGAAAAGAAATGGGGAAATCTGGAATCCATGTGCAAAAACAGATGGATAAAGATAATAAAAGGCGATAAAGTCGCTTATGCACAATGGGAAGATGTTGGTCCATTTAATGAAGACGATAAAGAATATGTTTTTGGAAATTCAAAACCTAAAAATACCATAAACAATTATGCAGGATTGGATGTTTCACCTGCTGTAAGGGATTATCTTAACTTAAAAGACATTGATAAAATAGACTGGCAATTTGTTGATGAAAAAGACGTTCCAGATGGTCCGTGGAAAGAAATAATTACAACAAGTCAAATATACTGGGAATAAAGAAAAAGGTCCGGATAAAACCGGACCTTTATTATTGATTATTATGCATTACCTGCTATATCAATTTCAGAAATAATTACTGATGGTGCTATTGTACTGCTAAATGAAATCCACATATCGTTTCCTGCTTCTTCAATCTTTGATAATACATCAAGGAAATTACCGGAAATTGTAATCTGTTCCACACCACTTACTATCTTACCGTTTTCTACCTTTAATCCCTGTGCTCCAAGTGAAAATTCACCGGAAATAGGATTTGCACCTGAATGTAATCCTTCAAGAGAAGTAATTATAATACCGTCTCCCAGAGTTTCAACAAGTTCATCAAAATTTTTCTTTCCAGGTTCAAAATACATATTAACAGGTGCAATACCTCTTCCAAGGGCATTACCTGTAGATTCCTTTCCCTCTTTTTTAGCTGTTTTTAAGTTATATAAAAATGTTTTAAATACACCATTTTCAAGTATTGTTTTTTCCTGTGTAGGAACACCTTCACTGTCAAATGGAGCATTGTTTAAAGAACCTTCATAATATGGAATATCTTTAATATTTACAATATCGCTTCCAATCTTTTCACCAAGTTTTTCCTTCAATGGTGACATATTTTTCTGTGCGTTTTCAGCTGAAATCATAGGAATAAGCATAGTTGCCAATAAACTGGTAAATTCGTCACTTCTAATAATAACCCTATATTTCCCGCTTTTCACTGATTTTGAACCTATTTTGGCTATAGCCTCTTCAGCTGCTCTTTTTCCAATTGCTTCAAGGTCTAATTTTTCAGGTTTTGGGGCAATTCCAAACCAGAATCCTGATCTTGGTGATTCGTCTTTTGCCACAACTGAAGCATATGCATATCCGCCATCACCTTTATAACTTTTCTCCAATCCCAATGTATTTGCAATAATAATTTCAGATGTTTGGTGAGCAAACATTGCCATTGGAACCATCACAATTCTTTCATCTTTACCTGCTGCTTCTGACATTTTATATAATCTATCCAATTTTTCCTTTACGCTTAACTTTTCAAATTCACCATAATATGATTCAAATTCAGGATACTTCCCAGAACCGTCATAAAAAAGATTTTCTTCTTCTGAATCTATTATTTCATAATTTGTAATTGCTTCTTCCACTAACTTTTCAGGAGTATCAAATATCGTTGTTGAAGCTGTTCCTATCTTTCCATCCTTTAATACCGTTAAAGAAATTGAATTGCTATTTGCATCTTTATACTCATCCAATTCTCCATTGCCCAATCTTAAAGAAAATTCATATGTTCCATTATATGAAATCTGTGCTTCAAAACCTTTTTCTTTTGCTAATTTAAATGCTTTATCTTTAAATTCATTGAATGTCATTTATTTCGCCCCCCAACGATAATTTCAGAAACCCTTATTGTTGGCTGTCCTACATCAGCAGGAATGCTTCCTGAAATGGAACCACACATTCCCTGACCACGTTTTATATCGTTTCCAACCATATCTATCTTTTGAATTATTTCATAACCTTTTCCTATTAAAGTTGCACCTCTAACTGGTTTTGTTATTTTACCGTTTTCTATTAAATATCCTTCATTAACTGCAAAATTAAATTCGCCTGTTGATGGATTTACAGAACCTCCACCAAGTCTTTTTGCATATAATCCATATTCTGTATTTGCTATTATTTCTTCTGGATGATAATCACCTGGCAAAATAAATGTATTTGTCATTCTTGAAGTTGGTGCAAATGTATAATCCTGCCTTCTTGCGCTACCAGTGGATTTCATACCCATTTTTCTTGCACCAAGCTTATCTATCATATATCCTTTTAAAATACCATTTTCAATTAATACATTCCTCTGTGTTGGCGTTCCTTCATCATCTACATTTAAAGAACCCCATGCATTTGGAATTGTTCCATCATCAACTGCAGAAACGCATTCTGCTGCAACCTTTTCTCCCAATTTACCTGCAAATACAGATGCGCCTTTTGCTACAGCTGTTGCCTCTAAAGCATGTCCAACAGCTTCATGGAAAATAACACCACCAAATTCATTTGAAATAACAACAGGATATTTCCCAGCTGGTGCTGGTTCTGCCTTAACCATTCTTGCAGCTGTTCTCGCAGCTACCTTTCCAGCTTCTTCTACATCTATAACATTAAAAAATTCAAATCCCATTCCTGCTCCAGGGCCATAAAATCCTGATTCCATAACGCCATTATGTTCTGCAACAGCATTTATCATTAATCTTGTTCTTACCCTATTATCTTCAACAAAAACACCTTCTGAGTTTGCTATTAATACATTTTGATCATATTCCCAATAATATACAACTACCTGAGATATTAAGTCTGAGTAATTTTTTGCTGCATTATATGCTCTCTTCATTACAGCAACCTTTTTTCTTTTTGAAATATCTTCAGGATACAAAAATACAGGATGTTTATTTTCATATTCTGTTTTGTTTAAATTTAAAACAAGGTCTTCTACCTTTATTTCACCAAGAGCTTCTCCAACTCTTTTGGCTACACTTAATAATGACTCTCTTGAAAGATCATTGGTATATGCATATACTGCCTTTGTTCCTAAAAATCCTCTAACCCCAACTCCAAATCGATTCCCTGTTGTTGCACTTTCAAGACTTCCATTCTTCATAGTAAAGTTATTTGTATATCTTTTCTCAACAAATACTTCGGCAAAATCTCCGCCGTGTTTGAGAACGGTTCCTATAATATCCTGTACAAGCTCTTTACTTAACACCATTTCACCCCCGAATATTTTGTTATGATATCATTATAACATAAGAACCCATAATTCGCAAAGCGAATTATGGGTTCTTATTTTTGATTATAATCACATAACTCTTTTATTGGACAAATATCGCACTTCGGATTCCTCGCCTTACAAATATTTCTTCCATGATAAATTAACCAGTGATGCGCCTGTCCCCACAAATTCTTTGGAATTACCTTCATTAAATCCTCTTCGGTTTTTTTAACATCCTTTGCATTTGCCAGTCCAATTCTATTTGCAACTCTAAAGACATGTGTATCAACCGCAATTGCATCTTTTCCAAAAGCTACGCTTAAAATCACATTTGCTGTTTTCCTTCCAACTCCCGGCAATTCCATTAACTCTTCTCTCGTTTGTGGAATTTCTCCATTGTACTTTTCAACCAAAATCTGACATGTTTTTATAATATTCTTGCTTTTTGTTTTGTATAATCCAACACCTTTAATGTATTCCTCAAGCTCCTCAGGATTTAATTTAGCAAAATCATAAGGTGTTTTAAACCTTTTAAACAACTCTGGTGTAACTTTATTTACCTGATTATCGGTTGTCTGTGCTGAAAGCATTACAGCAATTAACAATTCGAAATTATTACTATATTTCAACGCTGTTTTCGATTCGGGATAGGTTTCTGATAGTATTTTTAATATCTTTTTTATTTCCGATTTTGATTTTTTCATTTATTTTATCACCTCGATACTATTATATCATATTATTTTACCAATATTTTGTACGATTATATTTATGATATAATATAGAAAAGAGTACTTTTAATACAAAAATTTAATACTTAGGAGGAAGTCCATGGCATTAAAAAAATTTTTTGAAAAAAATGAATTTAGTAAAGTAATTGATCTGTTTAATTCAAAAAATCATAAAACTGAAGAAGACTATATTATCACTGCTTTATCTTATTTTAATTTAAATCAAACAAATAAAGCTATTTCTCTTTTAAAAGAAATTTTAAGAGAAAATCCAGACAATTTGGATGCTCTTTTTAATCTAACAACTATATATTATAAAATAAAAAACTGGAATAAAGTAAAAGAATTTGGTTTAAAATATTATGAAAAGGATAATAATGATTGGGCCATTAATGATATGCTGGCAGAATTATGGCTATTTGAAGGTGATTTTGACAAAAGTTTATTCCATTTAGAAAATGCATTTAATGCTGCGCCATCTGAAATGTCAGCGTATTTTAAAAATAGAATTTCCATTTTTAAAGAAAAAATTAATAAAGTAAAAAAATTACCAAAATTGGCTTTTATATGCGCTAAAGGTTTAGATAATTTTATCAATGATATTATAGATGGTTTATCAGAAAATTATTGGGTAAGAAAATTTGTTGTAACCACAGATAAAGAAATATACTCTGCTATTGATTGGGCTGACATCATATGGTTTGAATGGGCTAACGAAGTAGCTATAATTGGAAGTAATTATCCTAAAACTAAATTTAAACCTACAATACTAAGATTACATGGTTATGAGTCTTTAAGACTTGATTTTCTAAATTCAATAAATTGGAATTCTATTGATGAAATAATTTTTGTTGCAAAAAATGTTATGAACACTGCTATAAATAATAATCCTATTTTAAAACAAAAAAAGACTTCTCTTATCCCAAATGGAATTCCCTTAGAAAAATATACTTTTAAAAAAAGAAAAAAAGGTTTTAAATTAGCTTTTTTGGGTCACTTTAATTATAAAAAGAATCCCATGTTAATGATACAAATACTTCATAAATTAGTCTCCATAGATAAAAGATATGTAATGCATTGGGGAGGAACTATACAAGATGAAAGAATATGGAGATACATAAATTATATATTAGAAGATATGAATCTATCTGAACATTTTATATTTGATGGTTGGATAGAAGATACCGATAAATGGCTTGAAGATAAAGATATCTTTTTATCTACAAGCATCCACGAAGGATATGGTATAGCTATAATGGAAGCTATGGCAAAAGGAATAAAACCTGTTATACATAATTTTTATATAGCAAAAGAATTTTATCCTGAAAATATTATTTTTAATACCGTAGATGAAGCAGTTAATATGATAATTTCTGATGATTATGATTCAGAAAAATATAGAAAATTTATAGAAAAATATTCGTTAGATAAACAAATTGATGAAATAAAAAAAATCATAAAAATTCAAACAGCAAAACAATCATCAAATAATTATTATTTAAAAAAGGAAATATTGACGTTATATTATAAATCATTTAGTGGCTCAAATACAATATCGTTGTATAAATTAAATTCATGGAAAATAAAAGAAAAATATGATATCAAATTATACAAATTAACTGCTAATTTTTTTAAGAAAAAAGAAATATTGAAAAGTAAAATGATAATTACAACACATGGACCGATATTTAAAAATAATAATATTATAAATTTGGAGTTATGGCATGGCTTTCCATTAAAGGCTATGGGATTAATGGATAACAACGAAAAAAATAAAATTAAGGTTAAAAAAATATTTAGCAATACAGATTATATTATTTCTTATTCTAATATGTATAGTATGTTAATGTCTGCTTGTACAGGAATTCCAAAGGAGAAATTTTTTATCACAGGAATGCCGCGAAATGATTTCTTATTTTTATCAAGTGGAAAAAATAATATATCAAAATTTTATAATGTTCTTGATAAAAAGATAATATTTTTTATGCCGACTTTTAGATTTGGATTTAACAGAGTGGAAGGAAAGAAAAATTTTAATAATATATTTGGATTTGAACATTTTGATTATGAAGTTTTTTTTGAATTTTTAAAACAAAATAATATATTATTTATTGCCAAACTTCATCCAAATGAAGAAAATAAAATTAATATAAATATAAATAATGAAAATTTTAAATTATTAAGAGATAGAGACCTAGAAAAAAATAATATGGATTTATATGAATTAATAAATGGAGTTGATTTATTAATTACTGACTATTCTTCTATATATTTTGATTATTTATTATTGAATAAACCTATAATTTTTACACCAGTTGATCTTGAGGAATATAAAAAAACAAGAGGTCTTCTATTAGACCCGTATGACTACTGGACCCCAGGTGAAAAAGCATTGACTCAAAAAGAATTACAGAAATATATTTTAAAAGCTTTCAATAATGATGAATATAGTGAAAAAAGAAATGAAATAAAGAATATTATTCATTATTATCAAGATGAAAAGTCATCTCAAAGAGTATGGAATCTGATAGATGAATTAATAGGTAGAAAAAAAATTTTTTAATAAAAATTTTAATCACTTCTTGCAAGATTTATAAAAAATAAGAAAATGATATTCTAAGAATCATAACATAAATGGTATGAATTTACTGATATTGTAAAAAATAATTCCAATAATTCTAATTTTTTAAAAAAACTTGAATATTATAAATGTCTTTTTCTTCTCGAAAAAGAGTTTTTTTAATTAATCAGATTTTAGTAATACTTAATTAATTTTGATGATTTTTATTATACTATTTTTTCTCCAATATCCAAAACCCATGTTAAAAAAATACAAAATTTTAACTACTAAAATAATAAAGAATTTAATTTTGAGGTGAAAAAATGAAAACAGTAATAACCTATGGGACATTTGATTTATTTCATATAGGACATCTTAAATTATTGCAAAGAGCAAAAGAACTAGGAGATAGATTAATAGTAGCAGTTTCAACTGATGAATTTAATGCAATAAAAGGAAAAAAATCTATAATCCCCTACGATCAAAGAGCAGAAATCGTTAAAAATATTAAATGTGTTGATATGGTTATTCCAGAAAAAAATTGGGAACAAAAAATTGAAGATATTAAAAAATATAATGTAGATATTTTTGTAATGGGAGAAGATTGGAAAGGAAAATTTGATTTTTTAAAAGAATATTGTGAAGTTGTATATTTACCAAGAACAGAGGGAATATCCTCTACAGAAATAAAACAAATTCTACAACATATCTCTAAACTATCTACCACCGAATTAAAAAAAGCTTTAGATATATTGACAAAAATAGATTTTGAAGAATTGAAAGAAGCTTTTCAAATTTTAGAACAACTAAAAAAGAATTTATGGTAAATAATTTATTAGTAATAAATATTTAAGAAAAATAAGTATTGTATTTTACTTAGAAAAGCGGACACTGAAAAATTATCAAAAAATATTATAATAGAAAAAGAAAAAAATGACCACGTGAGTGAAAATAGAAAAAGATATAGATTGAATTCAAAGAATAAATAATAAAATTATGTGAAGTGTGTAAAAAAGTATATGATTTGAGTCACGATATAGCATAAGTAATATAATTATTTATAAAAGAATCATACCTTTTAAAATCTTCTGGAATTTTTATGAGATTCCAGAAGTTTTTTTATTTAATTAATTTGCTTATAATAGAATTTTATGCTATAATAAAAATACAAAGATATGTTTGCTAAATATATCTTTTGCAAATATACTTTTGTATTTTTTAATAGGAGAAGATACTATGAAAATGATAAATCGTGAAAAAGAAAAAGATTTTTTAGAAAAAAAAATTTATTCAAATAAAAGTGAATTAATAATTCTATATGGCCGAAGAAGGGTTGGAAAAACCTTCTTACTGGAAAAAACCTTTGAAGAAAAGGCTGTATTTTTCACTGCTGATCTTTCTAATACTTCATATCTAATCAATAGATTTTCCAGGGAAATAATATCCAAACTTCCAAATTTTCCCGGAAATATCCAGGTTAATCAATGGGATGATTTTTTTGGTTTATTGAAAATGTATTTACTACAAAATAGAGATAAAATAATAATATTCGATGAATTTCAATATATTCCATTTCAGGATTCTTCATTTATGTCTATATTCCAAAGATGGTGGGATATAGAATTCAGTAAGATGAATGTTAATTTTATTTTATGTGGTTCATATTCCGGAATGATAGAAAAAATTGCACTTGAACATAATAGTCCATTATATGGTCGAAGAACTGGTCAATATAAAATATTACCCATGGATTTCTTTGATTCTTCAAAGTTTCTTCCTAATTTCAATATTGAAGATAAAATATATATATATAGTATAACTGATGGTATTCCACTATACTTAAAAGAATTTTCTGAATTTTCTAATTTTGAAGAGGCACTTTTTAATAGAGTGTTTTCACCAGGGGAATTTCTCGTTGAAGAAGGAAAATTCTTAACTATGGAAGAATTTAAAAAGGATCCTTCAAATTATTTTTCCATTATGCGAGTAATTGCCGATGGAAAAACTTCACCTGTAGAAATTTCAAATTTCAGTGGTGTAGAAAATAGAAAGATTTCCACATACCTTTCAAAGTTGCTGGATGTTGAACTAATAAAAAAGGAATTTCCCGTTTCATTAAAAAAACCAAAAAGAAAACCGTTGTATTATATAAATGATGAGTATATAAAATTTTATTTTAAATATATTTTTCCAAATATAGATATAATTTATAGGGGACACGGAGAGCAACTTGTTAAAAGTATCCTTATGGAAATAAATAATTATACATCATTTACTTTTGAAAAAATAGCAAGGCAATACATAGAAAGAGTTGAATCACCACAAAAGATTGGAAAATGGTGGAATAAAGATATAGAAATTGATATTGCAGCTATAAAAGAAAACAAAGTAATTGTTGGAGAATGTAAATGGACAAATAAAAAGGTTGATAATAGAGTTTTGCAAAAGTTACAGCTGAAAACTCAAAAAATGATAGAAGAATGGAATTTTGAACCTGATGAAATTATTTATTATCTATTCTCAAAATCAGGATTTACAAACATTTTAGAAGCAGAAAATATAAAACTTATTGATTTAGAAAGCTTATCAGAACTTATATAAAATTTACTTTTAAAGTTTCATATAATATCAGCAAAAAACTTCTGGAATTATCCTTTTAAATTCCAGAAGTTTTTTATATTAATCTGTTATGATATAATCAATATAGAGAATTATTAAACCGATTTATACAACCAAGAGGTGAAGTAAATGAAAAAGAAAATACCATATGGAAAGCAAAATTTTGAGGTAATAAGAAAACAAAATTATTATTATGTTGATAGAACAGAATATATAGAAAAATTGGAAAAATTAGATGAAACATATATAGTATTTTTAAGACCAAGAAAATTTGGAAAAACATTGTTTTTAGATACACTTGGAAAATATTATGATATTAATTATAAAAACAAATTTGAAGAATTATTTGGAGATTTATATATCGGCAAAAATCCAACACCATTAAAAAATGAATATTACATATTATATATGGATTTTTCAGGAATACAAACAGAAAACAAGGATATATTAATAAAAAGTTTTAAAAACAATGTAATTGTATATCTTGAGAATTTTAATAGTAGATATAATTTAAAAATAAAAATAGAAAAGGAATTCAGTGAACCAGCAGATATAATAAGAGCATTCTTAAACAATGCAATTGAAGTATTAGACAAACCAATATACTTATTGATAGACGAATATGATCATTTTGCAAATGAATTATTGAGTTTCAATCTTGATCTGTTCAGAAATAGCGTAACAAAACATGGATTTGTAAGAAAATTCTACGAAGAAATAAAAAAAGGAACCAAGACAATTATAGAAAGAATATTCATGACAGGAGTAAGTCCAATAATGCTGGATTCATTAACCAGTGGATTCAATATTACAAAGAATAAGACTACAGATATAAACTTCAATAAAATGCTTGGATTTACAAAAGAAGAAGTAATTCAATTACTTGAATATTATGAGATATACTCTGATAAATTATTAAAGGAAATGGAAGAGAATTATAATGGCTATAAGTTCAATTCAGATGCAACTGAAACAGTATATCATCCAAACATGATATTTTATTCTATTAAGGAGTATTTATCTAAAGGAAAAATACCAGAAAAAATAATTGATGATGATACAGAAAAATATTATGAAAGAATTAAAAATCTTTTTGAATTTGCAATATTTTCGGATGATAAAAAAGAAAAATCTAATATTCCATTAAAAGAATATGGATTGAGAAGAATAATAGGAGATAAGTTAAAGGAAATATGTGAAAAAGAAGAAATTTTTATAAACGAGCTTGCAACAAAAATATATTCTGATTATATGCCGAATGCAAAAGAAATAAAATCATTGTTGTTTTATGAAGGATTCCTGACTCTTGAAAAAGAGGGAATAAAAACGTATTTAAAAATACCAAATCATTCAATGAAAAATGTATTTTTAAAATTTAGTGAAAAATATTATTGAAATTCAATCTTTGTTGGGAAAGATGCTAAGTTTGTTGAGGAAGTGAAATGATGAAATACAAATATCTATTTTTTGATATGGATGGAACTTTGTTTGAAACATCAAGAGGAATTATATACTCACTACAAAAGGCTTATAAAATTAATAATCTAACGCCTTTGCCTGAAGACAAAATAAAAAAATTAATAGGTCCTACACTTGATGAAATAATGAACATATTATTTGGTGAAGAAAATACAGAATTAAAAATGAAAGTACGAGAAGATTTTAGAATGACATATGCAAAAGAAGGCGTTTTTATGCTGGATTTATATCCTGAAGTAATGGATACACTGGAAAAATTATATTCCAAAAATAGAATAATGTACATAGTTACATCAAAACCAGAAATCTTTGCATCTCAAATTCTTGAGAAATTTAATATGTCCAGATTTTTCAAAAAAATATGTGGTGTGCCTTTAGATGGTAAAATTCCTCCAAAATCAGAACGTTTAAAAAATCTCATAATAGAAGAAAATATTCCTTTAAAAGAAGGATTAATGATCGGAGACACTTTAAGTGACGCAAAGGCTGCATGGGAAAACAATGTGGATTTTGCATGGATAAGTTTTGGTTTTGGCCATGAAAATGAAATTAAAAAATATGATTATAAAATAAATAATTTCTCTCAATTACTTAATCTAAAATAAACAAATATAGCTCTTTTGGGAATCCAAAAGAGCTATATTTGTTTTACCGAACTTCTTTTTATTAATTCAGTAGGAAGTATTATTCTGCGTTTCACTTTACTTCCTTTTCCTTCAATCCGTTCTATTATAAGTTTTGCTGCCATTTCACCCATTTCAAATCTTGGTTGCTTAATCGTTGTTAAAGGCGGATAGAGAAATTTAGAGTATCTGTCATCATCAAATCCTATTACAGAAACATCGTCAGGAATACTTAAACCGCTTTCATATAACGCTCTCATTCCACCTAACGCATTTTGATCATTGGAAAAGAATATTGCTGTAAAGTTTTTTCCATGTTTTTCAAGATGCTCTTTTATAGGATAATATCCCCCTTCAAATTCAAAATTACCTTCTAAAACTGTTAACTCTAAGTTTTTCCGTTTTGCAAAATCCTTTACAGCCTGTTCTCTTTCATATGTTGAATATGTATTTCTACTCGCCTGAACAAATAGTATCTTTCTATGACCCATTTTATACAAATATTTTATTCCATTATAAGCAGATTGGTAATTATCAATTCCAACGGAATCCACTTTTATATTTGAATCTTTTCTATCAACGGCTACAACAGGAATAGCTGTCTTTATTAACTTTTCTATATGTTCATCATCATTTTTAGTTGTACAAATTATTATTCCATCTACTCTCCTTGAAAAAAACTGTTCAAGGATTTCCTTTTCTTTATTTATTAATTGAGAAGTTGAACTAAGAAAGCTATCATAACCATTTGCCGTTAATTCAGTTTCTATTCCTTCTGCAATTAGATTATAATGATTTCCCCATAATGTTGGAACGAGAATTCCAATAAGATGATGCAACTTTCTTTTGGCAACTTGAGGTGGTTGATAATCATATTCTTTAAGTGCTTTAAGCACTTTTTTTCGTGTTTCTTCAGAAACATTATCAGCTCCATTTAAGACACGGGAAATTGTAGCAATTGAAATACCTATTTTCTTTGAAATTTCCCTCAAAGTTGCCATATTATCACCTCTTTTTTATCACAATAATTTATACGGATATTTTACATAATTCTCCATATAATCTGGAATTCCATTTTCCTGAATTATTTTCTGATACACAAGAAATCCCGGTTTTATTGTCCTCTTTTTACTTTCAAAATCAACATGCACAAGACCAAATCTTTTTGAAAATCCATGTGGCCATTCATAATTATCCATAAAAGACCAATACATATATCCTCTTACATTTGCACCTTTTTTAATAGCATTATACACGCTATTAAGATGAGAAACAAGATAATATGGTATATATCTTCCTGTACTTTCTCCAATTCCATTTTCTGTAATAAATATTTCAGGAGAATTATAACGTTCATTTAATTTCAGAATTATTTTCTCAAGACCTTCAGGATATATCTCCCATCCCATATCTGAAACAGGTCTTCCTGATTTTGCTATACTTCCAGGGACACATGCATATCCATAACCTGGAACAACATTCCAGCCATATTTTCCTTCTTTTCTTACCACAATTCTTGTATAATAATTAATTCCAAGAAAATCTGTTTTCCCATCCATATCTTTTCTATATACATGATTATTGTTTATATTAAAATCCACCATTCCCTTAAATATCATATCTGTATATTGAAAATTAGAAAAATACATGGCTTTTTCTGCTGCTTCTTTATCGTTCTCTGTTTCTGGATCAGCCCATGAGAATGAATAAATAAATCCCACTGGTTTGTTGCTAATTCTTTTTATAGCGTCATATGCCCTACAATGTGCTTCAGCCTGGTGTTTCTGGCTTTTTTTGTAAAATTCTTCATTAATAATTGCAGGGGGGAATCCGGCCTTTGGCTGGGTATAGCCTAATGAAGATACTATTTGCGGTTCATTCATAGTAGACCAAAAATCTACATAATCATCAAGTTCGGAGGCTATAAACGCGGCGTATTTTGTAAATTCAACAACAGAGCGTTTTTCTACCCAGCCAAGAGGACCGTTATGTTCAAGATTCACCTTTACCGGGTCATGAATCCAAAGTGGCAATGTAAAATGGTTAAGATTTACCATTACTTTTATGCCTCTATCTTTTAAATCGCGTATCATTTCTTTATAATGTTCGAGGTTTTCCAAGTTCGCAATATTTCTTAATTGTTTAAGCGTATCTTCTGTAATCTCAACATCAATAATATCGTTATTATATTCATTCACATTAACTCGAATGCTTTCTGTTGAATCTGGAAATATTCTTGACCACTCGATACCCACTCTTACTATTTTTACACCTAATTCTTTCATTAAATTATGATCATTCTTATATAATTCCCAATAATTAGGACCATTCTCAGGAAAATCACCGCTTACAAGTCCAGCTGAAATTATTCTCTTATCGTGTACCCATTCATACCAATCGCTATTTTCATCGATTCCTGTTTTTCCACCCATTTCAAATTGAAAACCTGACATTGATATTCCAAAAAGAAAATCTTCATTGAATTTTAGCATAATTGCACCTCCAGGTTATTTTTTCACTTTAACATAATGATTTTTGCTAATAGCTTCATATATAGTTGATTTTTCTTTGTTTGCCTGATAATACAATTCTATTTCTTTTATTATTGTTTCCGGTATAAACTTTTCATTTTTATCCCATTTCCTGTCTATTTCTGGAACAGAATTAAGAAGCATTTTTGTATACGGATGTTGAGGATTGTTATATACTTCTACCGTATCCCCTTTTTCCACAATTTCGCCTTTGTACATTATTAATGTTGTATCACTGAGATAATATCCAAGCGAAAGATCATGAGTTATAAATATTATTGACATACCTGTTTTTTCACTAATTTCAGCAAGAAGATTAAGTACATCTATTCTTGTTGAAGCATCGAGCATACTGATTAATTCATCGGCAACAAGCACCTTTACATTCATCAACAAAGCCCTGGCTATTAACAATCTTTGCAATTGACCACCGCTCAATTGATGCGGATATTTGCCAAGGATATTTGTTGGATTCATTCCTACTTGTGAGATAACCTTTTCTATTTTTTCCTTTCTGTTTTTCTCCTCTGGAAAAAAGTTATCAAATATCATATTAAATACTCTATTTATTTTAAATAAAGTATTAAATGATGAAAATGGATCTTGAAATATAGCCTGAACATTTCTATAATATTCCTTCACTTCATTCTTTTTTAAATCCCATATATCTTTATTTTCAAATAATATCTTTCCAGATGTTGGTTTTAATAATCTGAGAATCATCTTTCCAACAGTGGTTTTTCCGCTTCCACTTTCACCAATAAGGGATATAATTTCACCTTTATTTATTTCAAAAGAAACATTGTTTACAGCTTTAAATCTCTTTTTTGAAAAAAAATCAAGATCAAATTCTTTCGTAAGATTTTCTATTTTCATTATTATTTCATTCATTGTTTTCACCTTCAATTTTTTTCCAGTTCCAGCAAGCTATTTGATGATCTGAAGATAATTCCTCTATTTTAGGCGTTTTTGTTTTACATATTTCTGTTGCATATGGACATCTAAATCTAAACCTACAACCTTCACCGATATTTAAAAGATTTGGTGGTGTCCCTTCTATACTGGTTAATTTCTTTTCCTTATATCTTATATTGCTTTTTGGTATGGAATTTACCAGTGCTTGTGTATATGGATGTTTTGGATTGTGCAATATTGTTTCTGTATCCCCAATTTCTGCAACCTGCCCTGCATACATAATCATTATTCTATCTGCAATTTGATTTAGCACAGCAACATCGTGTGTAATAAATATCATAGATTTTATTATTCCCAAATCTCGAAATTTAACAAGCATATCACAGACATATCTCTGGGAACTTACATCTAATGCTGAGGTTACTTCATCTGCTATTAAAAGATCTGGATCAAGTAATGTTGATATAACCATTATCATTCTTTGTTTCATTCCACCTGATAACTCAACAGAATATTTGTTTAATACACTTTCATCCAGATTAACAAGTCTAAGTCTCTCTTTCACCTTTTCAAAAAATTTATTATCTGGATTAATCCCATGCTCTTTTACAAGATCCGAAATAAATTTTTTTATTTTCTTAGTAGGGCTAAATGCATCCATTGCATATTGTGGAATTATAGAAATATCTTTAAACCTTATCCTTTTCATTTCTTTTTTTGATAATGCCATGAGATTTATCCCATTTAATTTTGCTTCACCAGAAATATATTTCATAGGCGGTTTTAAAAGAATTAACCCATTCCCCAACGTACTTTTTCCACACCCAGACTCACCAGCAATCCCAAGAATTTCACCGGATTTTATATAAAAACTTACATCATCTATAGCTTTTACATAACCTTTTAAGGTTTTATAGTATATTTTAAGATTATTTACTTCAAGTACTTTTTCCATTATTATCACATCTCCCGTAATTTTGGATTAAATACTTCATCTAATCCCGTGTTTATAAAGTATAGTGACGATACGAGTAATGTAATTACAAGCCCTGGAATAATAGCCCACCACCACATTCCAAGTTGAACCGCATTCCAATCTCTGGCAATTTGCATCATTAAACCAAGTGAAATGCCTTTTGTCGGACCAAGACCTATAAAGTCTAATGTAACTGCTGATAATACTGCGCCAGCAAATTGAAGTATAAATACCATAAATATATATGAAAACATATTTGAGGCAATATCTTCAATTATGATTTTCCCTGTTGGTAATGAAGAAATTCTTGATAGATTGACAAATTCCTTGTTTTTTATTGACATAGTAAGTGATCTTATGGCTCTTGCTGTCCATGGCCAATTTGTAATACCAATAATGATACTTTCAAATACCATTCCTCTAAATGAAAGGTATGAAGAAATTATTATTAATATTGCAAGTGTCGGAATTACAAGCATTACATTTGTAAGCATCATAAGTAATTCATCTACCCATTTACCTTTATAGCCCGAAAGAAATCCAACAAATAATCCAATTATTGTAGCAAGTGTTCCACCAAAAAATCCAACAAAATATGAGCTCCTTAAACCATATACCAATTGTGTATATACATCATGACCAAAAATATCTGTACCAAGCCAATATTCCTTACCTGGCGGCATATATCCAGGACCTGCATATTCTAAAGGTCCATATTTTGACAAATGAGGGCCTACTAACCCCAACAGAAGAAAAAATAAAAATACAAAAAAACCAAATAAAACCTTTTTATTTCTAAGCATAAAATATAAGTAGTCATTATTCTTAATTTTTTCTTTTAATGTCATATCAAACCTCCTCGGTATATGAAAACCTTATTCTTGGATCTATAAATACATATATTAAATCAACTATAAAGTTTCCTAATAATACCATTATGACTATAAATAAGAAACAACCTTGAATAAGGAAATAATCCTGATTTTGTATAGCCTGCAATAATAAAAATCCTAATCCCGGATATGAAAAAACCGCTTCTGTTGTTAATGATCCCAGAATAATCGTTCCAAGTTGCAACGCCAACCCTGTAACCTGAGGGAGTATTGCATTTCTGTATGCATATTTTCTTATCAATTTATCAGAAGCGCCTAATGCTTCCATATATTTTGAATAATTTGATCCCATTTCATATATAATCATATTTCTCATACCAATAGCCCAACCACCAAGCATAACAAGAAACAACGATAAAAACGGCAGTGCAAGATGATATAAGAAATCAAGAATAAATTCAAGTGAAAAGCTTGGTGTCATTGTATAACTATATGCTCCTGATAATGGAAATATTGGTATTACAAATCCCAAAAACCATGCCATTAACATTGCCATCCAAAAATATGGCGATGATGTAAGAAAAAAGAATATAGGGATTATACTATTGTCAGTCTTTTTATTAATAGCTGCCAAAGCACCAAGTTTATTACCTGCTATCCAGCTTAAAACTATGGCAGGAACTAATAAAAAGAAGTCATATATAATAGATCCCTGTATTATCTCCATTACTTTTCTTGGATAAAGAAATACACTAATACCCAGATCACCCTTAAATAACGCAACCCAGAAATTTATATATTGCTTCCATAATGGTTGATCTAAACCAAATGCTTTTGTAAAATATGAATTTAATCTTTCTGTTGCTTCAGGCAATCCAGCAAATCTTGACATTAATAGGGATATAGGGTCACCAGGCATAAACCTTGGAATAGCCCAATCTATGGAAACAGCAACAAAGAATGTTATTAAATATATGAAAACCTTTTTTCGTAAATATTTCCACATTATATTTCCTCCTGATTTTAATATTATGCCCCAACTCCATTAAAGAGTTGGAGCATAGTATAGAATTTTATTTTGCAGGTTTAAGTTTTAATATCATCATGCTTCCGCCTATTTGCCATCTTCCACTCCATAATGATGGCCATGCATATGGTTGATTTTCATCTGGATAATTTGTCCAGTATTTTTCACTTGCCTGGAACCACATACCGTTATACCAAACAGGAATTACTGGCATTTCTTCAAGCATTATTTTCTCTATTTCAGATGCAATTTTTTTGCCTTTTTCAAGATCCTTTGTTTTGTTAAATTCTGCTACTAAACTAAATAATTTTTCATTTTCATATCTTCCCCAGTTTCCACCATAGGCTTTTTCGTTCTTTATCTGCTGAGATTCAAATAACCAGTTGAAATATGTCCATGGTGTTGATGTTACATTACTTCCAAAGTTGTTTAATAATATATCGAATCCATCTGAATACATATCTTCTGCATATTTACTGTAATCAGGAAATTTTGGTTCTGTCTTTATTCCAATCTTTTCAAAATCAGCTGCAATTAATTTTATAGATTCCATCCAGTCTGTCCAACCAAAAGGAACTATAATTGTTAAACTGATTTTATCTCCGTTTGGCATTTCTCTGAAACCATCACCATCTATATCTTTGTATCCTGCTTCATCGAGTAATTTTTTAGCTTCTGCAGGGCTGTATTTAAATCCATATTTTTCAACAACATCTTTATCATAATACTTCATCCATGAATCAACAGGTAAAAATCCAACTGGATTTGCAGGTTCAACCTGATATTCAAAAACTCTTCTAATTATAGGAGCTACATTAATTGAATAAGCAAGAGCTTTCCTGAATTTTGGATCGTCCATAGGTTTTTTCTTTGTATTTAAGAATAATAATGCTGTGTTGTCTGATAACATATAAGGAGCATCTTTAAACCATGTTTTTATTCCATATATTCTTTTTATGGATGGAATACCTGGTAAGAAGAAATTACTTACATCAAGTTCGCCTTTCATTAGCATACCAAGAGCAACATTATTTGAGAATATCTTCAATTCAATCAATCTCTTTGGTGCAGGAAGTCCAAATACATCTTTACCCCACCAATTATCGTTTCTGACAAAAATCATTCTGTCATCTGTATGACTTTCTGCCATATACATACCTGAACCAATAGGATTTTCATTTGCCAATGACATTAAACTATCAACAGGATATTTACTCCATATATGTTCTGGGATTATTGCAATCTGATATAACTGATAATCCCATTCATGATATCTTGGTTCTGAAAATGTAAATAATACTTCGTAATCGCTAAGTTTTTCAACCTTATCTAACCAATTCCAGATTGATGCATATGGAATTCCTTTATTCTTTTTTGTGATTTCAAATGTAAATACAACATCATCAGCTGTCAATGCTTCACCATCTGTCCATTTTACGTTTTCTCTTAATTTTACATAATACTGATTATCGTTTTTCCAATACCCTTTTTCTGCTAACCATGGAACAAGTTCATTGCTTATAGGATCATAATTGAATAATGTTTCGTAAATTCCACCAATTGTTCCTGGAACAGCTGCCCATGGAACTAAAGGATTCCAGTTTGAAGGTGCGCTCCATAATCCTCCACCAAAGAAGAATGTTTCTTCTCTTTTAAATGTTTCACCAAACATACTTACTGCAAATACCAGAAGAATTGCAATAATACCCATTCTTTTAAGCCAGTTCTTCATAGATAATACCCCCTTTTAGATTGTCGTAATGTTACTATATCATGAAACCTGTTTCATGAAAAATATACATCTTGTTTCACATTTTGTTTCATGAGCGATTAAATGGAAATATTAAAAAAAATCTTATGAGTTTAGATGTTTTTAAAAAAACATTCAAGTTTTTAACATTGCAATGTATGATATAATTAATATATACTGTGATGGGGGTGTGAAAATGTTATTAAAGTATGATGATTTCAAAATTAAGATGCCTCAATTAAACTTTGAAAATACAGAAAATATCCAATCAATTACAGAATATATTGGACAAAAAAGAGCATATGATTCAATGATTCTTGGAATTGAAATAGAGGAAAAAACGCATAATATATTTATTACAGGTCCTGTAAATACGGGAAGAAGAACATTTGCAAGAAATGTGCTTACAAAATATTCCTTGAATAAGAAAACACCAAATGATTATATATATGTATATAATTTTAAAGATCCTATGAAACCAAAGGCTATTTCTCTTAAATCTGGTGAGGCCATAATCTTTAAAAAGAAACTTAAAGAGACCATAGAAATATCCTTCGAAGCTCTAAAAAAGGGAATAGAAGGTGAGGATTTTTCTGAAAAAAGAACCCAACTCGAGGATGAATATTTGAAAGCAAGAAAAAGTGTATGGGATGACTTGAAAAAAGAGGTTGAAAAGTTAGGATTTAAACTACAATTTACAACTAATGGAGCCATGACTATACCTGTTTATGATGGGAAAGAAGTTACAGACGAAGAATATGACAAACTTCCAGAAGATGTAAGAAATAGTTTTGAGGAAAAGACACCTATATTAAGGCAATTAATGGAAAAAGCTATGATTAAGATTACCGAATACGATAAGAAATATAGGGAACAATTAAGGAATCTGGAAAAGTATTGGGCATTATTTACCATTTCAGGTATTTTTGAAGATCTCATTAATGAATACTCAACAAACTCGGATGTTATAGAATTCCTTAATGAGATAAAAAACGATATTGCAGAGAATTTTCAAGATATTTTATCAAGCGATGAGTCTATAACAAATTATTATAAGAAAAAATATTCAGTAAATGTCATAATAGATAATTCATCAATTAAAGGGGCTCCAGTAATTGAAGCCAATGATCCAGCATATTCTTCTTTAATTGGAAAAATAGAGTATTTTTCTCATATGGGAATGTTAAAGACGGATTTTACAATGATAAAACCTGGATTATTACATAAGGCAAATGGAGGTTATCTTATTTTAGATGCAGAAAAGGTAATGAGAAGTCCATACGTTTGGGAAGCTTTAAAAAATGCTTTGATGAATAATGAAATAAAAATAGAAAATCTTGAAGGTAAAATGGGATTAAGTGTTGTTCATACTTTAGAACCAGATCCTATTCCTCTTAATGTAAAAGTTATTCTCGTTGGAGAAGAATGGATGTATGAAGTGTTATACCAGTATGATCCAGATTTCAAGAAACTTTTTAATGTAAAGGTTGCATTTGACACAGAAATCGAATTAAATAAAGAAAATGCAGAATATTTTGCAGGTTTTGTAAAAAATATTGTGAAGCAACATGAATTAAAGGATTTTACAAAAGGCGCTGTTGAAGAATTACTAAAATATTCATGCAGGATAAATGAAAGAAACGATAGATTTTCCGCAAAGTTTGGTGTTTTAAAGAATATTATACTTGAAGCAAATTATATTTCTGATAGATATAGCGATACAATTCCGTATGTTGATAGAAATGCAGTAATTAAAGCTATACAAAAACATGAAAATATGTTTTCATTGTATAGAGACAAGATTTTTGATTCAATAAAAGATGGACAGCTTATTATTGATACAGAAGGTGAAAAGATTGGTCAAATAAATGGATTAACTGTTGTTGATTTTGATACGTATTCTTTTGGTGTTCCTGTAAAGATTACAGGAAATGTTTCTTCTGCAAAACAGGTAGGTGTTATTGATATTCATAGAGATGCAGATTTAAGTGGTAAGATACATAGAAAATCAACTTTTATTATAGAAAATTATTTTTATTCTAAATATAATCTTGATGAACATATGGTGTTTTCTGGTTCTATTAGTTTTGAACAGACATATTCCATGCTCGAAGGAGATAGTGCATCACTTGCTGAAATACTCGTTTTACTTTCAGCGATTTCCAAAATCCCGTTGAAACAGTATATTGCAGTAACAGGTTCCATAGACCAACATGGGAATATACAACCTGTAGGTGGAATAATAGAAAAGGTGGAAGGATTTTATTACACCTGTAAACTAAAGGGTTTAAAAGGTAATGAAGGGGTTATTATTCCTCATCAAAATATTAAAAATCTTGTTTTAAACAATGAAATAGAAGAAGATATTAAAAAGGGTAAATTTAGAATATATGCAGTAAAAAATGTTGATGAAGCTATTGAAATAATGACAGAATATACCGCAGGAAAATTAAATGAAAATGGTGAATTTGAGGAAAATTCATTTAATTGGCATATTATAAAAAGGATAAAGGAATTGAGAAAGATAGAAGATGAAAAATCACATAAGAAGAGGTTCTGGCTATGGGGGAAATAGAGAGAAAGGAAATAAATAAATTTGACGAGATATTGCTTGAATTCCTAGAAGAACTCGATGATGTTACCGAGGATACAAAAAAGCAATATACAAAATCAATAAAATATTTTCTGGATTATTTGAGAAAACACAATATTCCAAAGCCTACACCCAGGACTGTAAAGTCCTGGAAGGCTTATTTATTAAGGGAAAAAAGTCCTTATACTGTAAATTTGTATCTTTCTGGTATACGCCGTTTTTTTGCATTTCTCGAAGATAAAGGGTTATATAAAAATATTGCTAAAAATGTAAAAGGGGCTAAAAGACCTTTTGGGCATCAAAAGGATATCTTAACCGATGAAGAGATACGAGAAATCTTTGATGCTATAGATACGTCAACGCTTAAAGGAAAACGCGATATGGCTATTATAAAAATGATGGCATACACAGGGTTGAGGGTTTATTCTCTTACGCAAATTCGAATTAAAGATATGGTTAAGAGAAATAATAAAGTGTTATTGCATTATAAATCCAAAGGACACGTTAGCAGAGACTCTGTTATTGCATTGCATAAGGAAGTATATGAAAGTATAAATGACTATTTAAAAGAAAGAAAGAAGGTCAAGAAGTATAGACCTTCTGACCCTCTTTTTATTTCATTATCAAGAAACTCCTTTGGTAAAGCTCTTACAGAAAGAGCTATACAACTGATTATAGATGGATATTTTGATGAATTGGGATTAAAGGAATTTAGAGGAAACAAAAAACTTTCTGCCCATTCCTTTAGACATACTGTTATTACAAAGGTTGCTCTTAACTATGGAATAGAAGCAGCAAGACAAATCGCCGGTCATAAAAATATTTCTACTACACAAATCTATTATCACGAAGCTACATCTGTAGCTCTTGATGCAGATGAAATGATAGATTTTGAATAATTAAATTTCTCCTTCTTTCCACAATTGTATAAATACCTTTACTATTTCTGGCGAAAATTGTTTTCCTGCATTTTCTTCAATTTCTTTTATAGCTATTTCAATATCAAGCGGATTTCTATAAGACCTTCTTGAACGCATGGCATCCCATGCATCTGCAACAGATATTATCTGAGACATTATTGGTATTGCTTCACCCTTTAATCCATCAGGATATCCCTTACCATCCCATCTTTCATGATGATGTCTAATTGCTATTGCAATTTCGCTAAGGCTTTCTGATTTTATTAAAGCGTTATATCCATATTCTGGATGTTTCTTTATATATTCATACTCTTCTTCTGTTAATCGGGATTTTTTATTTAATATTTCAATAGGTATTAAAAGTTTCCCAATATCATGCAGCAATCCTGCCCAATAAATCTTTTTTATAAACGGTTTCCCAAATCCCATTTTTTCTGCAATTTTTTTGGATAATTCTGCTACGTTTTTTGAATGATTTTTCGTATATTCATCATGCAATTCAAGGAAAGAAATAAGAGATTTAATAATATCTTCTCTAAATCTTTCTTCAATATCAGCTTCATTTTTTATCTTAAAGAATGTAGTTGCAAGAATTTTAAATGATTCTATTAACTCATTGAGACTTTCTGTATTAATTTCATCTTTTTTGAAATAAAGGGTTATTATATATGAAAGATTGATATTTAAATTAATTGGTATATCCAACGAATAAACTTCATTTTTGTTAATATTGTTTATCTGTAATCCTTTTTCAAATATTGTTTTTTCTTCATCATTTTCTATTTTTAATATTCTTCCATGGACTATTCCTGGAAAAACAAAATCGAGTATCTTAAAAAGTTCTTTGAGATAATTATCCTCCGATGTATATTCTTCTCTTCCAAGATCTGATATAGCTTTGATAATTAATTTTAAAGAGTTTTGTAGCTTTTCGTTATGAAGATAAAGTTCTTCCAGCTCTTCATTTTGCGATGAGATCTCCTCATTTAATGATTGTAATTCTTCATTTTTTTTCTGTAATTCAAGATTTAACTTCCTCAGTAACATTGTACGTCTTTCTACCAGTTTTAAAAGAACTAAATGGTTTATTATTAAAAATACTATAATCAACATTGAAAATAAAATAAATATTTTTAGCCATCTTGGAACAACCGGTTCATCTTGCACATATAGATATTTATTTATTACTTCATAATATTTAGAATCTGTATCTTCCTTTAATTTTTTTAATTCTGTATCAATGAGATTGGCTATATATTCTTTTTCCGGATAATCCTTTCTAAAAGCTATCATTACCTTTACAGGGAAAAATATTATATCTGTTGGCGAAAGATTGTATTTTTCCGCATTTGTTAATCCAAAAGCTCTGTTAACCACTCCGGCATCTATCTGAGATTTTGATAACGCCTTAAAAATATCCTCATATGTATTAAATTCAACATATGATACATCTATATCAAAATTTTTAAGCAACTCTTTTAATCCCTTTTCTTTATCTTCGTAAAAGATATCACCTTTTAAAACGCCTATTTTTTTATTTTTTAAATCAAACATATTATGTATATTAGAATTATGATTTGTATAAACTACAGCCCAATCCGAAATAAAGGATTCCTTATTAAAATAAAAATGCTTAGCCCGTTCTGCCGAATAGGCAATACAGGCTATAGCATCTATTTCACCATTATTCAATTTTTTTAAAAGATTTGAAAACGTATCCATTTCATAATTATGTTTAACATTATTTTGAGTAAGGATATAATCAATTAGCTCTGGAAATATCCCCGTTTCTTTATCTATTATTTTTGGCGGATTATGATAAATCCCTATGGTTAATCCAAAAGATATTAGATTTATTAATAGGAATATATACAATAAAAGCCTCTTCATTCTTCACCATCCAATTCATTGTAATTTTATCAATTCAATTTAAATTGATTCACTATGTCCATTAACCTATCAGCAAGCTTTGTCATACTATTTGCTTCTGAGGTAACATTTTCTATGTTTGCCATTTGTTCTTCAATTGAGGCATTTATTTCCTGAGTAGAAGCATTTATATTTGTTGTCATTTCTGACAATTCTGTCATTGCTGTAGCTATTTCATCAACAGCAGCTGTTTGTTCCTGAACACCTGCTGCAATACCTTCAAGTTTTTCTGTTATTTCTTTTATAGCACTTAATATCTCTTTTAGATTTTCTCCTGCTTCATTTGATAATTGAGAACCTTCTGCAACCTTTTCATTTACAGTTTTTGAAACATCTAACGCATCATTTGAAACATTGATTATTCCATTTACAACCTCTTTTATTTCATCTGCAGCCTTTCTACTTTCTTCTGCCAATACTCTAATTTCATCAGCAACAACTGCAAAACCCTTTCCTGCTTCTCCAGCTCTTGCAGCTTCAATTGCGGCATTTAATGCAAGAAGATTTGTTTGTTCTGCAATATTTGAAACGGTGTCTACAAAATCATTAATCATCGTAGCGCTGTCATTAAATTCTCTTACTACTTTATCAATTTCTTTAGATATCTCTGTTATTTCAGCCATTTTATCTATAGCTTGTTTAACAGTTTTTCCCGCATTTTCTGCGCGTTCTGTTGATACATGACCAAATTTTGCTGCTTCTGTGGCACTATCTGCAATTAACTTAGTAGCAGAAGAAATTTCTTCAACTGAAGCTGTTGTTTCCTGAATTGACGCTGTAGAATTTTCCATCTCTGTAGCTATATTATTTACAGCAATTGTGATTTCCTGCAATGCTTCACTTGATAAATTCATAGCATTTACTATCTCTTTCATTGATTCTGTAAGTGATGTACTTTCCTGTTTTAACTGTATCATGTCTTTTTTCAATTGATCATGCATAGATCTAAATATTTCAATTAATCTTCCAAATTCACCTTTATCTTTAATTTTTGGAATTTCAACTGTATAATCCTTTCTGGATAATTTTTCGGCATAATTCATTAATATTTTCAATGGTGTCAATATTGATTGTATTATAATGAATGCCAATCCTGCTCCAAAAATCAAAGACAATACAACTAAAGTTATTCCTATTTGCTTGGCTTTGCTAAGAGAGTTAGCATTCTCTGATGTTATCTTATCTACATCACTTTCTATAGCTTTTTGAAAATTGGAAAAGCTTTCAATTACTTTATTACCAATCTCTTTAAATTCAGAAATTCTTGAAAGTAATTCTTCTTTAGAATTAATAGAATTCAAAAATGATGCATATTCATTTAGTTCTTTTAATAAACTTTCCTTTAATGTTGAATCTGTTTTAATGTTTTTTAATTGCGAAATTAATGAATTTATTTCTTTTTTAGCTGTATTAAAAGCTGTTTCGTCATTAAACGCCAGATATTCTGCAAGTAATTTTCTTACTTCCATAAACTGTGTAGAATAATGCCCGATTTCCTTCATTGACTTTACATAATTTTCTGCAAGATTCTTTTCGTTACTATCAATTACTGAAAATGAATAATTGCTCACCATAAATAATACAAATTGAGAGAATAACAATATTAATACCAGTAACCATATTTTTGAACGCAACTTCATAATTCATCCCCTCCTTTGAGCATATATACATTTTATATTTATATTATATCATACTTTTAGTTATAAAAAGGACAGGATTAAAACCTGTCCTTTTCTCTAAGCTGTTTTACTATATCTCTAATTTTATTTATTTCCGTTTCTTTAGATATTAACAAACCATTTTCTGTATCAATTACTATTATATTTTCCAAACCTACAATACCTACATTTTTATTGGATTTTACAAATACATTTTTGCTATTTACAAGATATACATTATCCTTATTATCTGAATATCCTTCCATTTCACGAACTGAAACCCAATTCCCCACATCTGACCATTCAAATTCCGCTTTTACTGTATATACATTTTTTGATTTTTCCATTAGAGCATAATCTATACTTATCTTTTCAAGTTTCGGATATTTTTCTTTTATCTCATCTATATTATACGGATTTACATCCTTTAAGACTTCAAAGGTTTTGTGATGGTTCAACTCCATTTCTTTTATAAACACACTCTTCTTCCAGATAAACATTCCACTATTCCAGAAATAATTTCCTTTTTTGAGATATTCTACAGCTGTATTGAAATTAGGTTTTTCTTTAAAAGATGAAACCTTCATTACTTTATCTTCCAGCAATTCTCCTGACTCTATATATCCGTATCCTGTTTCTGGTCTTGTTGGCATTATTCCAAGGGTTATTAGACCATTATATTCTTCAGCTGCTTTCACTGCTAAATCCACTGTTTTCCAGAACTTTTCTTTATCCGGAATATAATGATCTGCTGGAAGTATAAAAACAACTTCATTTTCATCTGCAACAAGTGTTCCTAAAAAACATGCTGGTGCTGTATTTTTAGCAATTGGTTCAAGTATAACATTTTTTTCTGGAATTTCAGGTAATTCTTTTATTGTCTGTTCTTTATACTTTTCACCTGTTACAACAAATATATCTTCTGGGGATAATTTAAATTGTAATCTTTCAAATGTTTCTCTAATTAAGGATTTTTCCGAAAATATTTTTAAAAATTGCTTTGGTTTTTTAGACGTACTTAATGGCCAGAATCTTTCTCCTGAACCACCTGCAAGAATTATTGCTTTCACTGATTTGCCTCCTTCTCCATTATTACTTTTCCCCTCTGGAATATTTTTCCTCTTTCATCTATCCAACTTTTTTCTTTATTCCCATCAAATACATTTTTTATTTCTGTATTTTTTAAATATATATTATTTATCCCTTCAATATATATATCATATTCATTTTGCAAAAATGTTGAATTTAATATGAAGAATTTTTCTTCTAATGTATTGTCAAATACAAAAACTGCTCTTTTTGAATTTCTAAATTCTGAATTTTCAATATTTAAAGGCGTTTTATATATGTCCAATGAAACTATATTGTTTATAAAATCTGTATTTATCACAGAGATTTTCATATCTTTATATGATTTTATTGATTTAAAATTATCCTTAAACATAGATTGTATAATACTTATATTTGAATTAAATGATTTTATTGCATATTTGCTATTAATAAAATCTGTAAACTTAATCAATAATTGAGAATCATGAATTTCTATATCTGCTTTTTTGGAATCAGCAATAGATAAGTTATAAAGATATACATTTGAATTGTATATATTAAAACCAACTTCATTATCAAAAAGCAGCGAATTTTTAAATTCTATTTTTGTGTTAATTATATCAAGACCCTTTTTATTTTCTGAAATTAATATATTATATAATAACCCTGTTGAAAGACCTTTTGAATATATTCCTGTAATACAATTTTTTATTGAAATATTATATAATTCAAATTTATCTGTTGTTGGGAAAATACCAATATTTGCATTATATATATCTACATTTTTTAATTCTGAGCTTTTCAGTATCACTCCTTCAAATTTACTGGATAATGCGTTAAATATCACCTTACTTTTTATGGTTTTGAAATTAAGATTTTTTATAGTGACTTTTTTATCTGGAAATAAATATATTTTTACAATGCCATCTATTATTGTATTATTTAATTCAATATCATTTCTAAATATATATGGAGATTGACTTTCTAAAAGTGTTTGTGGAACGGTTGTATATATTTTTTTGTGATACATAAACTTATCTTTTAATTTTATAGAAATTTCTTTTGTTTTGATGTTTTTAAATTCCCTCCATATAATCATTGTCGCAGAATTAGTTAATTCTTGAGGTGATATATTTACAATATATTTATATCCTTCAAATTTTCCGGTATATATATTGTTTTGAGTAATTATTTTATAATTATTATCTTTTGAATAATTTTTAAGAGTTATTTCAAATTGTCCTATTCCAATATTTTTTATTGATTTTATTATAGGCGTTGATGGTGGAATTGTTTTTGAATATATTGTTTTTTGATGTTGTTTATCTATATATACAACAAAATGATATTCTTTTTCAGGAGAAAAATTAGAAAAGGTTATATTGCTTATTTTATTTAAATTAAAAAGAGAGATTATATTATTCTCATTATCCTTTATCACTAATTTTGGATTTTCTGATATTCCAATTTTTTCAACCTTTATCTGGATAAAATTATTTTCATCTATAACCTTATATTCCGGGTACAAATCCAGATTAATACTTAATGGTTTTGATTTATTATTAAATTTATCTATAGCTATTAGTGTTGCAACTGTTGATTCTGTTTCAAATTCAAAATTATTTGTGTTAAATGTATATGTACTTTCATCTGTAAACAACATATAATGAGCATCTTCATTAGTTACAAGATTAAGTTCATATATATTATTTGCATACTTTATCTTATAATCTGAAATTTTCGGAGGTACAGTATCGACATAAACCTCTACCATCCAGAATACATTTTCTAAAAGCTCTATTTTTAGTTTATTTTTCCCTTCCTTCAATAAATCTGGCGAAAATTCCTTGCCATTTATATATATTTTCTTATACGGAAAATCAAAAGATAATTTTTTTGTATTTATATAATTATTTATTTCTGGTAATTCGGGCTTTACTATATTGTATTGCTCACCTTTATATCCACCAGAAAATACAGGAATTATTGTATATTTTATACTTTTAGATGTAGTAATATCTTTAAATGTTGTATTTTCAATAGTTTCAAAAAAATCTCCATTTTTGTATATTTCAAATTTAATAGGTTTTAATTCATTATATTCAAGATTAAATGAAACTATTGTAAAATTATCGATATTTATTTCATGAGAAATTATCTTTGAAATTGGCGCAGAAATCTTAAAATTTTTGGAATATGCTGAATTCCCTGAAAAAATCGCCTCAGCATTCAATATTCCACTTGCATATGGTGAAATATATAATGAAAAATTTGATAATGTAGTTGTATATTCCTTATTATCAAATGAAATCTTCCAGAAATCCGGTTGATAATATTTATATGAAAATTCCAGGGATAATCTGTCAACATCGCTTCGATATAATTCTATATGAAAATCCGATTTCGGTAATACAATATTTTTTTCAATACGCTTGAAGTTAAAATAAGGAATTTCTATATAAAAATTTTTAATAATCTTTCCCTTAAAATATATCTCCCCATTATACTTTCCTGGCAATAAATTCATCTCCATCTTCTTTGACGAAGTTAAATATTTATCATTAACTTTTACCTTTAAATCTTCCACATTAATAAATCCAGGAAATTCAAGGGATATAATAACTTTTGAAGGCTTAAATAAAAGCCCTATTATTAAAATTAATACCAAAAAAACTATAATGATAGTTTTTTTCATATTTTACCTCCAGGAAAAAAAGGAGCCGAAGCTCCTTTAATTTAAATTTAAAAGTTATATTTCTTCGGCAATTATATATACAATTTCAAGTTGTTTTTCACCTTTTTTATCCTTCTTTACAGAAACCTGGAACCATAACAATAAGTCTCTTAAATATTCTTTTGAATCATTTAAGAATAAGTCTTTACCCTTGCCATTTATCTTTCCGCTTTTAATTGTTCCGTCTTTATATTTAACATATACAATTGCATCATCTGCATATTTAAATGGTTCTACAAATTTCTGGGTAAATAATCTATGTGTTGCCGGTTCAAACGAAACTAACTTTCCACCATAAAATGTCCAGAAGAAAATATTCATATCTTCAGGTCTTTGGATAAATTTTTCTTCTACAATGTCAAGAGTTATTCTTGCATCTGGAACAAAATAGGCTTTATCGGAAATTTTCATATCATTTAATTTATCTTTCACTTCATTCCAATAATCCAGAAAATCTGTATTTTCTGTATAATCAACCTTTTCATAACCATATTGATAGTATTCAAGAAAGTCTTTAAGTGATTTAAATGTTGCATAATCGCGTTTAACGTTTAATCTATCTTTAGTAAAGTAATATGCTATATTTCCATTTATATAATCATTTTTAATTACTTTATTTCTATAAATATAATCAACTTCTGTATTAAACATTACACCTATTCCAGCTGGAACCTTTGAAGCATTAACCTCTTTGAACAATACTTTATATTTTTCAGGAATACCTTCAAACCCATATTCTGCCAATTTTTTCATCATTTCTATTGTATCAACATTTACTGTATACCATTTAATTTTGAAGGAATCTGGATTGGCAATTTTAAATTTATTTGTCAATTTTAAAGTCACAGGAAGCTTTTCATTTTTTCTGGTTGGTTTAAAAACATGAGAGATATTTTTAATCCATATTTCATTTCCATTTTTTTCAATTGTACCAAAACTTGAAAACTCAAATTTTTTACTATTATTATCAACAGTAGCAAGAGACTTATATCTTAGCGCAAAGTCTTTTCCATCAAATATTTCTTTCTTATCCCATTTTAGCCTTTTGCTTACATATGTATTTTCTGCAATATTTTCAACATAGAATTTTTTATGCAAATAAATCTTTGAATTATCCAATGTAATTATTTCATTGCCATTATCTATATTAAACTTTATTATATCATTTGAAAGATTATATGGCTCAAGTATTTTAATTTTTCCGCTATTTGGTTTTAATGGTTCAAATAATGCATATTCCCCTTCTAATGATTTTTTAGGAAGATAAGAAATCATGTTATTATACGTTCTTACAGGTATTTTTGCATTATCCGGTATTTTAACTGGAGCCTGTGTAAATAAATATGAAACCATTGTATAAAAATATGCTCTTGAAACAAGGGTATATGCATCTATCTTAGTTGTTTGATCAAAATATTTTATTAAAGGAACTATTTTTCCTTTATCATTTGTTAAGAAGTATTTTTCAAAAACTGTTAAATATCCTGCTTCAGCCGGTGATTGTATTCCTGTATATACACTTAATCTTCTATTTAACTCTTCTGCGTATGTCACGAGATTTTTAGATGAAGTCATGGGAATATACGGACCAAAGCTCCAATTATTTTCAAGGGCTTTTAACGTAAATATCTTAACAAAATATTTTATCATATCCAACTTTGTTATAGTATTTAATGGGTTTATAGAATCAAATAATGGTACTCCAAGCTTTTTTATAAAATAATTATTCATATATTCCATATATCCAAAATCTCTTGAAAAATCGTATCCATCATTAACATATAATTTCTCCAATTTTGATTTTACATCTTCAAAGGTTGGAGAGGATAATGGAAAATCCTTTAAAATTTCATCTTCAACGCCAAAAATTCTTGCTGCTACCACTGCAACTTCAACTTCTCTAACGGCATCTTCAGGATAAAAATTATATGAAAATCTTGAATCAAGCATTTTAAAATTAGTTTCAGAATCTATATTTTCGTATATAACCGTTTTTAAAGCATCTCTTACAAAATTTTGATAATCTTTTATTGAATCATCAATATTAAAAAACAAAAGTGGTTGTTTTGGTGAATTCACAGCTAAAACCAACACACTTAACATAAGCAATGCTAAAACAAAAATCTTCTTCATACAGGTCCCTCCTTGAATATTTTTATGTCAGAAATAATATCGTCTAAATTATATCATAATATTACAATTCGAACAAATTTTTTTCAAATTTTATATAAAATACGAATAATTTATCACTTGATATATTAATTTAAAGTTAAATGAAGGTGTCTTTTTTTACAAAAAAGCGATTGTTATATGTTTTTTTTTATGATATAATACTACTATAATATTTTCATTCAGGAGGCGTATATGAAGAAGTATGTAGCTTTTTTTGATCTCGATAAAACCATTCTTGATACTTACAGTCCAAAACTATATTATAAATATGAAATAAAGCATGGAAAATTCCCATTATGGAAATACTATAAAATGGGAATTTATACTATATTCTATAAAATGGGAATTGAAATAAAAGATATGGAAACAATGGTTAAGGAAATGGCTATGAAATATAAAGGACAAAATGCCGAAGAAGCTTTTAGTTTCGCAAGACAATGGTTTGAAGAAGATGGCAAATATCACATAAGAGAAAGCATAAAAGAAGAAATAGAATTTCATAGATCAAATGGCGCTTATCTTTCTTTAATTTCTGCTTCACCAGACTCTCTTGTGGCACCTTTTGCAGAATATTTGAAATTTGACGATATGATCTGTACAAAAACTATTGTTGAAAATGGTATTATTACCGGAGAAATAGGAACATATATGTATGAAAAAAATAAGGTTATAGAAGCTAAAAAATTATGCGAAAAAAACGGCTTTGATATTAAAGATGCATATTTCTACAGTGATTCCATTTCCGATTTACCGCTTTTGGAAACAGTGGGAAATCCTATATGTGTTAATCCTGATCTTAGATTAAAATGGATTGCTAAAAAACGAGGTTGGAGAATTATATATAAATAAAAAAAATCGGGCATTTTTATTGCCCGATTTTTTTACCAGATATTCAATCTAAATCCCTGAATATCTTCGTCTGTACTTTCAAATTCCTCATCTTCTATTCTTTTATATTCCCAGTCAAATAAGGTAAAGTAAATTTTCCCTTCTTTACATTCTGTAAATACAGAAGGTAAAGTATCTTCTTCATCTTCTTCACTCATTGCCTCAACGATGAATGAATATGCGTTTGCATCTGTAATTTCTGCTATATCTTTCAATAATTTCACAGCATTATCAAATTCCAGATCACTTTCAAATGAAAACGGAAATGGGATTGGAACATCCATTGCATTAATATCATAATCTTCAAGCATTTCCTTTAAATCTTCTGCATAATCATAATCATATTCTCCAACCTTCTCAATAACCTTTTTAGTTGTTTCTTCATTTAATGATGTCCATAACATCACTGTAGGATGAATATGATCTCCATGAAATATTCCATCTTTTGCACCTTCTATTGCTGCTTCATGATAATTTTTACATTCTGCCATAATAACACCTCATATCTCCTGAATTTTCTACGTTTTGATTATAACACTCTTTTTTTAATTTTTTATAAAATTAATAATAGGTTTATGATATAATAAAATCGAATTTTTATAGCGAGGTGATTGAAATTTACTATTCAATATTAAAACCTGTTGAAGTATCCATTAAAATAAAACGTTCTGAATTTATTGGAAATATTAAAAAAGTTAATTCCGAAGAAGAAGCAAAAGCATTTATAAAAGAAATATCTTCAAAATATAAAAATGCCACACACAATTGCTGGGCATACAAAATTTCTGAAAATAAATTCAATTATTCCGATGATGGAGAACCATCTGGAACAGCAGGAAAACCAATATTTGGAAAAATAGAAAAATTTAACCTTTCAAATGTTGCTATTGTTGTGACCAGATATTTTGGTGGAGTAAAATTAGGAGTTCGTGGTTTAATTGATGCATATTCTGAAACAGCTGAGAAGGTTATAATTGAATCAAAAATAGCAAAATATATAGATTTAAAAATATATAATGTAATCACTGATTATTCTAAATACGCAGAAATAGAAAGATTATTAAAAAGATTAAATGGCTGGAAAATAATAAATAATACATTTACAGATAAAGTATCTTTTGAAATAGCCATTGAAGAAGAATATGAAAAAGATATTGTTTCTATATTATCCCAAAAAGGTGAGATCAATTATTTAAGAATAGAAGAAGTTGGTAAAGAAGTATGATATAATTCAATTTGAAAGGCAATTCATATTATACAAAATATATATATAAGATTGGGGGAATATTATGTTTGATAGAGGCACATACACAGAGATTAATATTTCCAATTATTTGTACAACATAGATTTAATTGAAAAAAAAGCTGGAACAAAAGCAATACCGGTATTAAAAGCTAACGCTTACGGACACGGGGCTATTCCTCTTGCAAAGGCATTGGTTAAAAGAGGAGTTGATATGATAGCTGTAGCCTTTTTAGGAGAAGGAATAGAAATTAGAAAAAGTGGTGTTAATATACCAACACTTGTATTCAATTATGTTAAACCTGAATATATAAAAGAAAATATGGAAAATTTCATCTATACACTTGGCTCCATTGAACAGCTCAATGGACTTATTGAATATTTTGGAAGCGATATTAAAAAAATTGATTTTCATATAAATATAAATACAGGCATGAACAGAATGGGTTTTAAAAGAGAAGAAATAGACTTTCTCATTAAACAAATTAAAAAATATGATTTGAATATAAAGGGGATTTATTCCCATTTTGCAACAGCAGATGCGCTTGATGAATTTGTAAAAGAACAATATTATAATTTTATTTCCGCTGTAGATTATATTGAAGATAATGGAATAGAATTGCCAATAAAACATATATGTAATTCAGCCGCAGCTCTATTCTTTCCGGAATTTGCACATGACTATGTAAGACCAGGAATTGCAACATACGGATTACAACCTTCAGATATAGAAAAAGAGGAGGGATTAAAACCTGTATTATCCTGGAAAAGTGTTGTTGCAAAAAGAGGTGTTTTAAAAGCTGGAGAAAGTGTAAGTTATGGCAGAACATATTTTGCAAAACAGGATATACCAATAGCCACAATACCTGTTGGATATGCTGACGGATATTTTAGGCAACTTTCAAACAAGGGATATGTATTGATTCATGGAAAAAAATGTAATATAATAGGGAGAGTCTGTATGGATCAATTTGTTGTAGAAACAACAAATGTAGAAAATATAAACCTTGGCGATGAAGTTATTTTAATAGGAGAACAAAACGGAAACAAAATCACAGCTGAAGAGCTGGGAAACTTAGCTGAAACTATAAATTACGATATTACTTCAAAAATAACCTGGAGAGTACCAAGGGTATATATAGACTAGGAGGAAAAATATGAAAAACACTGGCGGTATAAGTTTAGGAGATATGTTAAAAGAAAAAGGGCAATTATCAGACGATATTATAAACACTTCATATATTTCAGATTTAAAGGTTAATGATGTAAAAGATGTTGAAGGAAAGGTTTTAAGCAAACGCCTTCAAACAACAAAGGATGGAAAGGAATTTTTGCTTTTTACTCTGGGAGATAAAACAGGAACATTAAGAGCTATTGATTGGTTCAATGCCTCAAAAAACAATGAAAAAATAAATATTGGAGACATTATCAGATTAAGAGGTAAAATAGTTGTATTTGATAGTAGATTGCAATTAAATGTTGATAAAGACAGTGAAATAAAAATCTTAAAAGAAGACGAAATAGACCCTGAAAAGTTTATCAAGAGCAGCTCTAAAGATGTGGAATACCTAAAAAATGAATTATATGCAATTATTGATTCCATTAAGGATATAGATATCAAAAACCTGCTGACATATATGTTTATCAAGGATAAAAAATTCATTAAGCAATTTTTTGATTCACCTGCAGCTATTAGCGTTCATCATGCGTATAAACACGGATTACTTGAACACACAGTAGATGTCGCAAAATTATGTATTTCAATCTCTGAAAATTATATAGATATTGTCCAGAAGGATATTCTTATTGCAGGAGCGTTATTACATGATATTGGAAAAATAAGAGAATACAAAATAACCCCTGCTGGTATAGAGAAAACAGATGAAGGCGAGTTAATAGGACATATTGCACTGGGAACAAATATGGTTATAGAAGCTGCAAAAAAAGTTAACAATATGCCTTCTGAAAAACTTGAACAGATACTACATATGATTGTTTCACATCATGGAGAACTCGAATGGGGTAGTCCAATAGTTCCCAAAACAATAGAAGCATTTATATTACATTTTGCTGATAATTTAAGTTCTAAAGTAGAGCAGGTTAGAAATCATATTGAAGAATCCAATAACAAAGATTGGACAGATTATAACAAAAATCTTGGCCGAAAGATAAAAATAACAAAAATGGAGGACAAATAAATGCCTAAAACTGCAAAAAAAATAGTAATAGTGGAATCACCAGCCAAAGCAAAAACAATAGAAAAATATCTTGGCTCAGAATACAAAGTAGTGGCATCCAAAGGACATATTAGAGATTTGCCACAGAAAAAATTTGGTGTTGATATTGAAAAGGATTTCGAACCGGAATTTGAACTCATGCCTGGTAAAGAAAAGGTTGTAGAGGATCTTAAAAAAATAGCAAAAGGTAAAACAGTCTATCTTGCACCTGATATGGATAGAGAAGGAGAAGCTATTGCCTGGCATTTGAGTTATTTACTCGGACTTGATGAAAATGAAGAAAATAGAATAATCTTTTCAGAAATTACCAAAAACACCATTCAGGAAGCCATAAAATCACCAAGAAAAATAGATAAAAATAAAGTTGGTGCTCAATTAGCAAGGAGAATTCTTGATAGGATAGTTGGTTATAAAATAAGTCCTATTTTATGGAGAATTTTAAAGGATTATAATACCAGTGCCGGTAGAGTACAATCTGCCGCTTTAAAGATACTTGTTGACAGAGAAAGACAGATATTTAAGTTTAAACCAAAAGAATTTTATAAGATATTTTTAAAGTATATGGAACAGGATATACCACTGGTAAAAATAGATGGAAAAAAATTTAAAAAAGAAAGTATTTCAGAAAAGAAAAAAGAAGAAATATTCAAAGAACTGGAAAACGCTATTTACTCTGTTACTGCGGTTACAGAAAAGGAAACAAAGAAAAATCCCCCTCAACCATTTATAACCAGTACATTACAACAAAGCGCAATTTCAAAATATGGCTGGTCATCACAAAAAACAATGCAAATAGCTCAAAAACTATACGAAGGTATTGAAACAAAAGAAGGCCCTATTGCCTTTATCACATATATGAGAACAGATTCAACAAGAATCTCAGAAGACGCTATGAAAAAAGCTCACGAATATCTCGAATCAAATTTTGGAAAAGAGTATACAGGTCATTTTAAGGTTAAAAAGTCAAAGAAAAAGATTCAGGATGCTCACGAAGCTATAAGACCAACAGATGTATTTATGGATCCTAAAAAAGCAAAAGAACTTATCTCTGGCGATGCTTTAAAATTATATACATTAATCTGGAATAGGTTTATGGCTTCACAATCAGCTCCTTCAAAATATATTGAAAAAACATATACAATAAGCGATAACAATAAAAAATATGAATTTGAAGCTGTTGGAAGAAAAAGAATATTTGATGGATTTGAAAAATTCTGGAGTTCAAGCACAACTGAAAAAGAATATGAAATACCGGAAAAGGGTATATTAGAAAATATTGAATTAAAGGCAGAAAGAGATGAAACCAAGCCACCTTCAAGATATACAGAAGCTTCATTGGTAAAAGAAATGGAAAGTAAGGGAATTGGAAGGCCTTCTACATATGCAACTATAATCACTACATTATTAAATAGAAAATATGTAATAAAAGAAAAAAATTCATTAATACCAACACTTGTTGGATTTGTAGTTTCAGATATACTCGAAATGAACTTTCCGGAAATTGTTGACGTTAAATTTACCGCCCATATGGAAGAGAACCTGGATAAAGTTGAATCTGGAGAAATGGATTGGAAAACCCTTTTAAAGGAATTTTATGCAGAATTTGAAAAATTCCTTAATGATACAGATAAAAAATTAAAAGAGCGTTCTATGGACTTTACATATAATACAGATATTTCATGTGAAAAATGCGGTGAAAAGATGCAACTCCAATTTGGACGTTACGGATTATACTTAAAATGTCCAAAATGCGGTGAAAACAAAGGCATTCAAAAAGGCGCCTTAGGTGTTACCATTGATAAAAAGGTATATTTAGATGAATCATTTTTAAAAACAGAAAAAGGAAAAGAGGAAGGAATAGGCAGACAATGTCCAAAATGTGGCGGTGAATTGGTAATAAAAAGCGGAAGATTTGGAAAGTTTATAGCCTGTTCAAATTATCCAGAATGCAAATATACTGAACCATTACCGGCAAGAGGTAAATGTCCAAAATGTGGCGGTACCGTTCATAAAATGAAAAGCAAAAAGGGGAAAGTATATTATAAATGTTCAGAATGTGGTGAAATGTTCTGGGATGAACCTTCCGATTATAGATGTCCTTCATGTAACGGACCTTTATTCTATAAAAGAAAAAACAGAGAAGAAATGCTCTATTGTCCAGAAGAAAAGAAATACTTTAAAGAAAGTGAGATAAATGAACTATAAAATAGCCCTTATTTATGGCGGTAATTCAAATGAACGTGAAGTTTCAATAAGAAGTGCAAAAAATATAGCTATGGCCATTGTAAAAAATGGCTATAGCTTATGTAAGTATGATTTAAAAACAGATTGGGAAAGGTTTGTTAATGAATATAAAATTGCAGATCTGGTTTTTAACATTGTTCATGGCTATGAAGGTGAAGATGGAACTTTACAGAGAAAACTTGAAAAACTTGGAATTGAATATATTGGATCAGATTCCAGCACTTCTGAAAAGACCTTTGATAAATGGGCGTTTATTCAAAGTATAAAAAAAGATTTCTCTGTTCCAAAATCCTTTTTAACAGACAAATATATAGAACCGCCTTTAGATTTTCCTTTAATTATTAAACCAAGGAAAAGCGGCTCTAGCTTGGGGATTCATATATGCCATAATTTAGATGAATATAATAAATTTCTTAAAGAAGAACTCCAAAATTTTGGCGAAATAATAATACAGGAATATATAAAAGGTCGTGAAATCTCTGTAAGTATCATTCAGAAAAATGATGAAACCTTAGTTCTACCTATTCTTGAAATAAAACCTAAAAATGAATTTTATGATTATGAAGCAAAATATACAGAAGGATATACTGATTTTGAAGTGCCTGCAAAACTCGAAAAAGATTTAGAAGAAAAGATTATAAAAGATTTTAAAAAGCTTTTTTTAATGATGAATATACGGGATTTTTGTAGAATTGATGCAATAATAAAAAATGATAAATATTATATTCTGGAAATAAATACAATTCCTGGAATGACTGAATTAAGCGATTTACCTCAATCAGCAGCAGCATATGGCCTTTCTTTTGAAGAATTGGTGGATATACTAATAAAAAATCATTTAAAAGATTAAACAATCGGGCTTTTAGCCCGATTTTAATATATTTAATATAATCGTACAGAGGTGATTTTAATGTCAAGAGAATATATAATTCCTGTTTTTATACCACACGCGGGTTGTAAAAAAATATGTGTATTTTGCAATGAATATTCTGCAACAGGAATAAGAAAAAAACCTGATGAAAATAATTTAAATGATATATTCAATAGATATATTGAATATTTCCCTGAAAACGTAAATCCTTATATAGCCTTTTATGGAGCAACATTTACAGGAATGGACATAGAATTAATGAAATTTTACCTTAACTGGGCAGAAGAAAAAATTAAAAATGGCTTGGCATATGGCATTAGATTTTCCACATCACCAGAAGAAATTACAGAGAAAAAAATGAATGTTCTAAAAAATTATACAATTAATTTTATAGAAATTGGTATTCAATCATTTTATGAAGATATAATAAAAGCAGCAAACAGGCCACACGATTTAAATAACGTCTGGAATGCAATTGAATTATTGGAAAAATATGACTTTGACTATGGCATTCATTTAATGACAGGTTTGCCAAAAAGCTCTTATTATAAAGACTTAAATTCTGCAGTAATTGCAACATTTATAGGTGCTAAAAGTGTGAGGATACATCCAACAGTTATTTTAAAAAATTCAACACTTGAAAAAATGTATAAAAACAAGAAATATACTCCAGAAACGCTTGATGAGGCTGTTGAAAAAGTAGCTAAAATGACAGAAATTATAGAAGCTAATGATAAAAAGGTAATAAGACTTGGTATATGTTTATACGGTAAAGAAAGAGAAAATGTTGTAGCTGGTCCTTATCATGATTCTTTTGGTGATCTTGTAAGAAGTAAAATAGCTCGAGATATTATTGAAACTTTTGCTAAAGATAAATTGATTGTTCCTATGCAATATAAAGCAAATTTTATTGGCTTTAAAAAGAGCAATAAAGAGCTTTTGGAACACAGCAATATAGAATTTCATAATGGCAGTAAATTTTTATTAAACAATATTGAACTTAAATATGCTGATATTCTAAAAATCTTATTAAATCAAAATTTCATCTTATAGTAAAAAAGATAATTTCAATTTTTCTATTTTAAAATTGCAATTTGCTATTTCCTCTTTTTTTTATTATAATAATAGATAAGAAGATTTTAAAAAAGGGGTGATTGAGATGCTATACCATATGCCTACAAAATTGTATTACGGAAAAGATATTATTTCTAAACATAAAGATGAAATGATTTTAGGAGAAAAGGCTCTTATTGTTACAGGAAAACATTCTGCAAAACTTACAGGAGCACTTGATGATGTGATTTCTGTTCTTAATGAATTTAAAATCCCATATGTGCATTATGATGAAATAGGTGAAAATCCCACATATGATATGGTTATAAAAGGAAAAGAACTCGGTATAAAGGAAAATTGTGATTTTGTTATTGCCATAGGCGGTGGAAGCCCTATGGATGCAGGTAAGGCTATTTCTGTCTTAATTGCGAATCCAGAGTTAACACCAGATGATTTATTTGATTCTTCAAAATATGAAGTTTCAGTACCAATTATAACAGTTCCAACAACTGCAGGAACGGGAAGCGAAGTTACAGAATACGCTGTTTTAACAAAACCAAACGGAAGAAAATCCGGTTTTAAAGATGTTCTAATATTCCCTGATGTTTCTTACTTAGATCCTAAATACATGACAAAAATGAGCAGGGAGTTAACTCTTACCACTGCTGTTGATGCGCTTTCACATTCCATTGAAGGTGTTCTTTCAAAAAAGGCTACATTTATGTCTGATATCCTTGCAAAAGAATCTATCTCATTAATAAAAGAATATCTTCCAAAAGTATTAAATGATCTTGAAAACGTTGAATATAGAGAAAAACTGGCTTTAGCTTCAACATTAGCTGGAATAGTTATAGCCCAAACTGGAACAATATTACCACATTCTCTTGGATATAGAATTACCATTCACAAAGGAATAAGGCATGGACAGGCTACAGCTATATTCCTTCCATTTGTACTTGAAGAAGTAAAAAAAGCAGAACCGGAAAAAGTAAAAATAATTGAAGATATATTTGGTTCAATTGATGAGTTCACAACCTTCTTAAAAGAACTTGGTATTTATAACTTTAAATTTGAATATAAAGACGATGAACTTGATTTATTTATAAATGAAGTTTTAAATTCATCACATGTAAAAAACACACCGGGTGAATATAATTACAACAAGATTAAAGATATGTATAATAAAATATTGGAAATGTGATAAAATAATATTGGAGTGATAAATTTTGAAAATATTTCTTATAAGGCATGGAATGACAGATTGGAATCTAAAAAGAAAATGGCAGGGCACTGTGGATATAGAATTAAACGATATAGGCAAAGAACAGGCAAGAAACCTTGGAAAAAGATTTAAACGTGAGAAATATTCAAAGGTTTATGCTTCACCTTTATCTCGAGCTTATAATACTGCTCTTGAAATATCTAAAAATATAAATAAAAAACCTATAATTCATGAAGGTTTAAAAGAAGCTCACGTTGAATTGTGGAATGGATATCATATTGATGAAGTAAAAGAAAATTTCCCGGAAGAATTTAAATTATGGGGAAATGATCCGTGGGCATATATTAAGGGCGTTGAATCTATGGCAGAAGTTCAGGCAAGAGGAGTAAAAGCCTTAAAAGAAATTGTTAATAATACCTATAATGAAAATGTTGTAATTGTTTCACATGCACTTCTGATCAGAAGCTTAATTTGTTGGGTATTAAATCTTCCTTTAAACCAGCATAGAAATTTTATGCTCGATAATGCGTCAGTAACAACTATAGAATTTGAAAATAATAGATATAGATTAATAAATCTCAACGAAACATGGCATCTTGATATTGAAAGAATTATACATCCAAAAACAGTGGAGGAAGAAATATGAGATTATATGCTTATTTTCTACCAGATGTAAAATTGGAAAATCATAAATATTATTTTGTGGTTGATACTTTAAGAGCATCAACTACAATGGCCACTCTTATTTCTGTTGGAGCAGAAAGCGTTTCAATAACCGATGATCCTGATACAGCAATACAAATAAAAAATATGGATAATAATGTAGTATTAGTTGGAGAAAGAGGCGGATTAAAAATTACAGGCTTTGACTTTTCAAATTCTCCAACAGAAATTTTAAGAAATGCTAATCAGGTAAAGGATAAAAAGGTTATTTTATGTACTACAAATGGCTCAAAAGCTTTTTTAAAAGCAAACGATATGGGAATTACCATTTCATTGTCTTTAATTAATCTTAAATCAGCTATTCAATATGTTTTAAGTAAAAAAATTGATGATATTGGAATTGTATGTTCTGGAACAGATGGATATGTTTCTCTTGAAGATGTATTTACAGCAGGTAGATTTTTATCTATATTATCAAAACAGGATATATGCTATTTCAACGATGAAGCATATATAGCATTAAATATGGCTAACATTCCACATACCAGAATATTCCAGTATTCTTTACATGCTCAAAAACTCAAAAAACTTGGCCTTGAAAAAGACCTGAAAATGAGCTTTAATGAAGGATTGCTAAATGTAGTTCCTATCTCAAAGGCAAAAACAAATGAGTTTAAGCCAAAAATAGAAATTTAGTCGGAGGTGTCCAATGAAAAAGGTATTAGTTTTATTGTCATTAGTAGTATTTGTATTAGCAGGTTTTTCTGAAGAAATTGTTGGTTATTTAATGAAAGACGGAAAGATTTTAAGTAATTATTATCTTACAGAAAAGGCTTTTAAAATTGAATATTTAAATTCCCTTCAACAAATGCAACAAAACGGTCAGCAATTTGATCCTATGAAAGAACCTTTTTACATGGTTTCTACAATAAAAACAGCTTTAAGTTATAAAATTCTTGAATACTACGCAAACGAAAACAATTATAAACCCAATATGGAAGAAATAGACAGAAAAGTTGAAGAACTCGCTTCACAATACTTATCAAATGAAGATACAAAAAAACAGATTATTTCTTACTTTGGCTCTGAAGATAGTTTCAAAGATTATATAAAAAACAATTTATTAGCTTCATATTACTATAAATATATTGACTCAAAAATAGGAACAGTTACAGAAAATGAAGTTAATGAATATATAGAAAAAAACTTTGAAAAATTAAAAGAAGATAATGATAAAGTACTTACACAACATATTCTCGTTACAGATGAAGCTACCGCAAATAAAATATTAAACAAAATAAAAAGCGGTAAAATTTCATTTGAAGATGCTGCAAAAAAGTACTCTATTGATAAAAATTCTGCTGTTAACGGTGGAGAAATTAACTGGGTTACAAAAAAACAGGTTGTTGAACCTTATTTCTTAGCAGCCTGGAATGCGAAAATCGGTAGTATTGTAGGTCCTGTAAAAACAGATTATGGTTATCATTTAATAAAGGTTAAAGATAAAAAGATTTATAATTCTCCAGAAGATATGGAAAACAATTCAGAAATTGTGGAAAAAATTAAATCCGACTTAAAAAACGAGAAATTATACAAATGGTATATGGACTATTCAAAACAATTTGATTTTGCGATAGTTTATAAACCTCTAATCTATGAGGATAGAATCCAAAAAGCTAAAACAATTGACGATTTAATGGATATAGAAAAAAAATTATTCGACGCAATAAAAACAGATCAGGATGTACCAGAAGAATGGAAACTCAGTTATGTTACTTTAGCAAAAAAAATAAAAGAACAAATCCCTGAAATTATAGAACTTGAAAAATCCTTATTAGTTCTCGATAACAAATACAAAAACCTTGATGAAAAAGCTTTAGACGAAGAATTAAATAAAATAGAAGAGGAAATCTCTAAATTAAAGGACTCACCTGAAAAGAAAGAAAAAGATCAGCTTAAAACAAACCTTGAAAATTTATACTACATAAAAATAATGTATCCTTACTTAATAAACAAAACAAATACAGAATTAAAAGAAGATATAAAAGAAAAAGAAGATTATTCCAGAGAACTCAATAACAGAAATTTCATTATTTTAAAAGAAATTTATATGAAAAACAAAGATATGAATACACTTGTAGAATTATATCAGCTTAATCCAGAAGATCCCGAAATTGCATTTGATTATAATTATTCATATTACAACTATATCAAGCAATATATTCAATCACAACCAAAAGATGTAATTCAACCAGAGCTTGAAAAGCTTTTAAAAGCTTTTGAAGGAATTGTGGAAAAAACAGATAACCCGGAAATAAAGTCTCAGTCAGAAAAGATTATAGAAGAAATAAAAACAACTTTAAAAAACATGATGCAATGAAAATATTTTCTCAAAATGTAAAAAAAGATTTAAATTTATCAGTTTCTTGTAACTGTTAATTAATATATCTAAGATATAATAATTTTGAAATCCCCATCCCCCGATTCCATATACATATATGGTTTCGTAAAAGCCCCGATTGTCGGGGCTTTTGTTTTTTTATTATTATTTAATCAATAAAAATTTATTCATCAAATTCTCCTAAAAACATTCCCCAATATTCCCATGCTTCCCAATCAGGATATATTACTACTTTATCCTCTTCTTTTTCATAATACACAACTCCTATATACCATCTGTCTTTTATATAATAAGCGCTTCTTGTAATATCATAATGTTTTGATGTTGTTTCACCTACTGCAGTGAGATCAAAAGATAAATCTGCTGTTAATACCTTTTCTACATCAGGACAGATATTTTTTAAATCAGCCGGTGGTTCTGATTCTTTTTCATTTGTTATCTCAAGATTTTCAATCTTTCCTGTAACTTTTCCTGTACTACCATCATAAATTGGACAATGATAAATAAGCTCTTCTATAGCCCACTCCCATGCATCTTCGTCAAAATCTGTCATTCCTGTAACATTAACATTGTAAAAGTACTTTTCTAATACGGTTATAGAAGAATTTTCTGTAATGTTTTTCAAATCATCAAAGTAACTTTGGAATACGTCTGAATTATCCTGTTGTAAAAGATCTACACACCCTACAAAAAGAAAAGCAATGCTTAATAAAACAAGTATAAGAGTTACCTTTTTCATATAAACACCTCCCTGAAAATTTGTATTTAATATCCTTAAATTATAATTTTACTATAATTCCATTATTGATTCAAGTTTTAAAAGATATTAAAAAAAAATAAAAATTCTTAGTTTTAATTAGATTTTAAAATTTTATCAGGCATAATTCTACAAAATTAGAAAATATATACTATCTTTTCAGGTTTGTATGTAAAGATCTAATATGGTAGAATCATATAGAAAATTAAAAAAGTAAATACCTCCGGAATTAAAGGTGAGAAATCTTAAAAGGGAAGATGGTGAGAATCCATCACGGCCCCGCCACCGTAACCGGGTACGAAACCAACAAAAGGCCACTGGGAATTGTCCTGGGAAGGCGTTGGGAGTAGGATGATCCGGAAGTCGGGAGACCTGCCTTTAATTCCAGAGCGATCCTGATCTCGCGGGAGATTAGGATGGAATTTTTATTTTATAGGAGGGATTTAAGTGAAAGTACATGAATTTATTGGTAAGGGTTTTTTGCAAGATTATGGAATAAAAGTGCCTCAATCGTATCTAATTACTTCTGAAAAAGACATTAAAGTAACATTCCTGCCTGCAGTATTAAAGTCTCAGGTGTTAGTGGGCGGAAGAATGAAAGCAGGCGGTGTATTATTTGCACATACAGAAGAAGAATTTTCTGAAAAAGCAAAATATCTGCTAAAAAAAGAAATAAAAGGCGAAAAACCTTATGGGGTTCTCGCTGAAGAAATGATTCCCATAAAAAAAGAATACTATATATCTCTACTACTTAATAGAGAAGAAAAAGAAATAAGTATACTATTTTCCGAAAGTGGTGGTATTGATATAGAAGAAAACAAAGATTCAATTATAAAAACAAATTTTGAAAAATTTCATGAAGTAATTCCGGAAAAAATCCAGAAAATATTGCCTAATTTAAGAAAATTATTTAGAGAAAAGGATTTAACCCTTCTTGAAATAAATCCATTAATCGAATCAGAAGGAGGAGAAATAATCGCTCTTGATGCTGTAATGCATCTTGATGATAACGCTATATTCAGACAAACCTGGGCAGAGGAATTTGTTGATGAAAAGTATCCTTTTCACTTTGTAAAACTTGAAGGAGATATTGGAATTATCGGCTGTGGCGCAGGAATAGTTATGGCTACAATGGATGCTGTTAAATTACATGGTGGAGAACCAGCAGATTTTCTTGATCTTGGTGGAGGAGCTGAAAAGGATATTACTCTTGAAGCTTTAAATTTATTAAAGAATTCTGGAATAAAAAAAGTAATTCTAAATATTTTTGGTGGAATTACAAAATGCGATGAAATAGCCAGAGGACTCGTTGAATTTAATAAGGAAAATCCTGATATACAATTATTTATAAGATTAACGGGAACAAATGAAAACGAAGCAAAGGAAATTCTAAAAAAACACAATTTAAATTATTATGAAGATATGTATTCCATGATTCTTGATGCAGTGAAAGTGGGTGAGTATAAATGATTTACGGAAATGAAAGAGTTTGTGTCCAGGGTATTACCGGAAAATCTGGACGATTGCATACAAAGAAGATGCTCGATTATGGAACAAATATTGTATGTGGTGTTTCAAAAAACAATAAAATAAAGGATTTATATAATATTCCTGTATTAACCAATATGAAAGATGCTGTAGAAAAATATAATGCAGATACATCTGTTGTATTTGTACCTGCTCCATTTGCAAAAGATGCTATTTTTGAAGCTATTAATGCTGGCATAAAAAAAATTATAATTATCACAGAACATATTCCTCAACAGGATATGCTGGATGTATATCATATTGCAAAGGATAATAATGTAAGGGTAATAGGACCTAATTGTCCTGGCGTAATATTACCTGGAATTTCAAAAATCGGGATTATGCCTGAAAAAGCTTTTAAGCCTGGAGAAATTGCTGTAATATCAAGAAGCGGAACTTTAATGTATGAAATATCAAATTATCTTTCTTTATATTCAAAAGGCATAAAAATCGGAATTGGTCTGGGTGGTGATCCAATTATCGGAACATCTGTTGAAGAAGCTTTTGACTATTTAATTGAAAATAATATAAAAGAGGCTGTTATAATAGGTGAAGTTGGGGGGAATGATGAAGTTACAGGTATCAAAAATGCTCTTAAAAAAGGTTATAAAGGGAATATAAAGGTATTTTTTGCTGGAAGAACAGCTCCAAAAGGAAAAAGAATGGGACATGCCGGAGCTATTGTAGAAGGTTATGAAGGTAGTATTGAATATAAAGAAAAGCAACTTCTTGAAATGGGAATAAATGTGGTTAAAAATATACCAGATCTTTTATAAGAAAAGTAAATATAAAGATAATAAATTTTGATATGATATAAATAACTATATTATTATAACAAAGGAGTTGAAGAAGTTGCTTTCAAATCCATATTTTCTTTTATTTTCATCAATTTTTTTAGGTATCTTTATAGGTAAGTTTAAAATAGGTAGATTTAAATTAGGGAGTTCGGGAACCCTTTTTAGCGGATTATTTTTGGGGTGGTTGGCTACCACCCTCCTTTTAAAAGATAATAATCTTTCTTCAATCCAATTATTAAAGGCTTCATTTCACCAATTTTTTCTTTTTTCTTTGATTTTATTTATTTCAGCTGTTGGATTAATAGCTTCCAGAGATATTAAATTTATCATAAAAAAATTTGGAAGTAGATTTATAGCCATGGCATTTGTTATAACTCTTTCTGGTTTCATTCTATCCTATTTTTTTGGAAAAATATCAGGATATAATATTTATAATTTTATTGGAGTATATTCTGGTGCCCTTACCAGTTCCCCAGGACTTGCAACAGCACTTGAAACTGTTCCTGATTTCCAGGATGAAATAACCTTTGGATATTCTGTTGGATATATCCCTGGTGTTCTTGCGGTAATTCTTTCTATGTACTTAATTCCTGTAATATTTAAAATAGATATTTCAAAAGAAAAAGAAAAACTGGCATCTGAAATAACTTTTGAAGAAGATAAAATTAACAATTTTGACTTCATGGCATTTTCTTTTGTAATAATTGTAGGTATTCTATTAGGTAAGATAAATATCAATCTTGGAATTATACAATTTTCACTTGGCATGACCGGTGGAATATTGATTTCGGCTTTATTTTTAGGTTCATTAGGTAAAGTTGGACCTATTAATTTTAAAATGAACAAAAAAATCTTAAAAAGTATTCAAGAATTAGGATTGCTTATGTTTTTGTCATCTGTTGGATTGAAATCTGGATATAACACCTTTAATAATCTTAACGAAAAAACGCTTATTTTAATGTTTTTCGCACTAATTATTGCTTTTTTTTCTATTCTAATAGGTTATATTATAGGAAGATATATTTTTAAACTTAACTGGATAATTTTATCTGGCGCTATTTGTGGAGGAATGACAAGTACTCCAGGACTTGGTGCCGCAATTGATGCAAATGAATCTGAAGAGGTTGCTTCTGGATATGGGGCAACATATCCATTTGCATTACTGGGAATGGTAATATTTACAAAGATTTTTTCTTTATTAAATTAACACATAAAAAATAACCCTGAAATTTGATTTTCAGGGTTATTTTTTACTTGAAACTTCAAATATTATCTCCAATTTTAATTCTTTGTCCATAAAAGTAGGTGGATTTTCAGCCCATAATTCTTTCTTTGAAATATCCTCTGAAGAGTATTTTTCAAAACATAATTCGCAACTTCCCATATGATAGAATTTTATATAATTTATTTTATCATTTTCCTCGAATAAAATAAATTCCTCATTGCTTTCTTCATCTAATACCTTTCTCACTGGAATTAATGCATTTTCAGATATATTATCCATAGAACTTAAAAATTTATATACATCTTCATATGTTTTCATCCTCTTAAATATTCTCTGATGCACACTTTCACCTTCTTAATAATGATATTTTTCGTTATTATTTATTTTAAATGCTCTATATATTTGTTCCAGTAAAAATAGCAGTATCATTTCATGCGTAAAGGTCATCTTAGACATAGAAAGCAAAAAATCTGCATTGTTTCTTATATATTCATGATGTCCCAACGGTCCTCCAATAAAAAAAGATATGTTTTTTTTACCTATTCTCCATGTATCTATTTTTTTTGCAAAATCTATTGAGGATAATTCCTTTCCTCTTTCATCAAGAACAACCCTGAAAACATCTCCTGTAAAATATTTTAAAATCCTCTCCATGTCCTTTTTTTTATACTCTTCTGCTGATATTTTATTTAAATCATCTGATAATGGCAAAGTAATTAATTCCACTCTATCATATTTAGAAGTCCATTTCAAATATTGTTCAAGACCTGTTTTTATAAATTTCGTCTTTGGTTTTCCAATAACATAAACCTTTATCATATTAATTCATTTCTCCTTTAAAATTCGTTTCATCATCTATATAATTTTCTTCTGCATATGATTCTGTTGTTGCAATACCTTTAGTTACCAAACCCAGCAAAAATGAAAAAATAATTATCTGACTCCCTCCATATGAAATCAAAGGCAACGGAACTCCTGTAACCGGCATTATTCCCAAATTCATCCCTATATTTTCAAAGACATGAAAAAATATAATCAAACTTGTTCCAAAATATATGTATTTCCAGAATCTTCTGGAAGTTTTTTGTGCATAAATATACATTCTATAAATTAATATTCCATAAAGCAATATGATTACAGTTATTCCCAAAAATCCAAATTCTTCACCTATTACAGAAATAATAAAATCATTATGGTCTTCCGGTACAAAATCAGAAAGATTCATAAAACCATTTAAATATCCTTTTCCAAAAAAACCACCAGAACCTATTGCTCTCATTGCCTGTAAAGTATTATATGCAACTCCAGCGGCATTTTTTTCAGGAAATAAAAAACCTATAATTCTGGCTTTTTGATAATCTTTCATAAAATAAAAGGCAAAAGGTGAGGAAAATAACATTAAAAACATTGAAGTTTTCCATGTTTTTTCATGTTCACCAGAAACATAGGTTAACATAAACCATAAACCAAATGTAAATAACGTCATACCCAGATCCGGCTGTTTAAAGATTAATCCAAGCCCTAACAACGTTGTTAGAGATAATATATAATATGCTTTTTTGTTTTTTTCTGCAAGGTATTTTGCAAAAATAATAAGTGTAAAGATCAAAAACAAATGAGAGGGCTGTATTCCAACAGGACCAACTCTTATCCATCGTCTTGCACCATAGCGTGCTCGTTCAAATACCAAAACATATATTAAAAGAAAAATAGTAAAAGAATATAAATAGCCGATAATTCTTTTTAAAAAACTTTCTTTTAAAAAATATGCGGTAAAAAATACTATTATTCCTAACGTTGAAAATATTATTTGTTTATAATAATTATCTTCTATATACTCTCCATATGTAGCTGTTCTTACTGCAAAAACTCCTATTATCAAAAGTAAAAAATATATTAAAGGAATTATATACTCAAATTTTCTCATTCTTTCAAAAGGTTCTGTATAAATTCCTGACAAAGGATTATTTCTTATCATTGTAATTTTTCCTCCAACTTTCTTCTTTTAAGAAAGCTACAAATTTCATTGCTAAATCAGGATCAAATTGTGTTCCGGCATTTTTTTCAATTTCCTTTATGCTTTCTTCAAATGAAAGTGCCTTTTTGTAAGGTCTGTCTGTTGTCATTGCATCAAAACTATCAGCAAGAGATATTATTCTTGAAATAAATGGTATTTCTTCGCCTTTTAATCCTTCTGGATATCCTCTGCCATCCCATCTTTCATGATGATACTTTGCAATAATTGCATATTCATCCATATAACCACTTTGTTTAAGCAATTCATAACTTTTAGTGGAATGTGTTTTTACTATTTCATATTCTTCATCTGTTAATCTTGTCTCCTTATTTAAAACTGTTTGGGGAATAAAGAATTTTCCTATATCATGCAATAAACTGGACCAATAAACCTTTCTTATCATATCTTTATCCAGTTTAAGATATTCTGCAAATTCTGTTGCATAATATGCAACTCTTTCTGAATGACCTTTTGTATATTTATCATAATACTCAAGAGCTTTTACAAGAGTTAATACAACATTTTTATGGAACCTTCCTTCTTCTTTTGAAATTTGCTTTAATCTAACAAATGCAGAAGCAAGATGCGAAAGAGCCTCTACAAGTCTCATAGATTCATTTGAAAAAGTCTTTCTGCCATTTTTTACACTTATATCCAGAGCAATTTGCCCAATAACATAATTGTTTATCTTTAAAGGCGCTAATAACGATTTTGAAATTGGTTTTGTTGCATCGGCTAATTCCTGAAGTTTTGTATCATCAAGCAATCCTTTATTTTTTTCAACAATATTTTCAACAACAGATACCTGTTTCGCATATATAAATGTTTTATTATCAAACACAACATGTTTCAGCCGTTTTTCATCATGCCCAATTGCACTGATAATCTTCCATATATTTTTATCTTTATTAAACAGAAAAATACTTCCATAATCGGCTTCAGGAACTATTTTTATAGCACTTTCAAGTAATTTGTCAAAAAAGACCTTTTCATCCATATCGGAAAGACTAAGACGGGCAATTACCGTTATTAACTCTTCTAATTTTTCAAAATACGTCTCTAATCGCTTATTTAAATCACTTAATTCTTCATTCATTGCCGTAGTTTCCTGCAAATAACCTTCTAATTCCAATTTATGCGCATAAATTCGTTTAATCAGTGAATTAAATGAATTTTTCAGAGATTCAAATTCTTCTATTTCAAAATTCTGATCAAACTCTTCCAGTAATTCATTTCTCATATGTTCTGTCAATGATTTAATAGGCCTGATAATCTGATTATTTAAATGCTTTATTTCCAATTTTCTCATAATTATTGATATTAATACAACAACAATCATACTTAATAATGTTACTAAAAAGAAGTTATATATATATTTACTATAATCTATTATTAAATAAACCTTTCTTCCATAAAGTTCAAATGTTTTAAAAATTGCAAACGGCTTATTTTCTTTAGTCAAAGAAATTTTCTCATTTTTTGCAAGAAAAACCTTTAATTCATCAATTACCGCTTTGACATCTAATTTAACAACTAAAATCCCTTCGAAAAAACGACTTTCTCCGTAAAAATCATAAAAGTACGGAAATAAATAACATATATTTTCATTGTCAACAATAACTTTAAACTCTGTTTTTTTCAATTCATCTATATGTTTATCAATATCAAATTGTTGAAACCCGGCTTTTTCTGGATATACAAAGGTAAATGTTTTTAACGACGGCTTATAGTCTCCTATACATGAGATAACAGAGTTGCTATTAACAACATTTTTTAGGATCTTTTCAGCATCAACAGATAAAGAATAAACATTTGCAATAACTTCCATATTCGTAATAATTCTCTTCTTTTGAGTATCAATAATCTTTAATATCCTATTGTACTGGATTTCAACTTCATTGTTCATATAAAAATATGTATTTAAAGCAAAAAAGATTGCCATTATTAAATATATGGCAGTGGTTGCAGCTATTAACTTTTTTCTTGTGTTTCTTCTAAACCATTGTTCTAATTTTATTTTATTATTTTCCATATTTTTTCAGTATAATATTTATTTTCTGTTTATTCTTCAAAATTATATAATTTATCTTTTCCAGTAAAATCTTATCTTTTGTTGCAATACCAACATCTGATTTTTCAAATGGCTCTCCAACAATTTCTACAGGATATTTTTTTGAAAAATATAAAGCATTTACCAGATCAAAGAAAGCAGCATCTACATTTCCATCTAAAACCCCTTCAAGACACTCTTCATTTGAAGAATATACATGTAAATGTACTATTTTGCCGCTATTAATTAATTCAAGCGTTTTTTTATACCCCGTTGAATCTTTTTTTGCGCCAATAGCTATATTATCAAAACTTGTTATTTTTTTCTTATTATCTTTTAATTTTATTAAAACCAACCCTGTAGTTAAATACGGTATTGAAAAATAATATTTTTTTCGTCTTTCGGGAGTAATATGTATTCCGCCTATTATCATATCCACATTTCCTTCATTTAGCGCATTGTCGACCAGATATGGAAACGAAAAAATATAAATTTCTACATTTTCATGCAGCTCTTGAGATATCATTTTTACAATTTCTACATCAATTCCTTTTAAAATATACCCATCTTCTACTTCTTCCATATATGCATATGGCTCTGTAAGTGAAATCCCAACCTTTAACACTGCATAAAATTGCACAGCTACTATCAAAAAAAAGATTATAAATAACTTGCTCTTCATAATAACTCCCTTTCAATTTATGTTATAATATAAGTAAATTTAGATTATATCATCATAAACAGCAAATCCAAAATAAATCCCGTATAAATATTATATCATAAAAAATATGCATTATGAAATATTCGTTATACTAAATATATTTAACTTTGCGGAGGTTTTTTATACATGAAAATTTATATAATTGGACCTGGAAAAGTGGGAAAAACTTTATATAATTGCTTAATAAAAAAATATTCTGATATAATATTAATAGGGAAGAATATTGATATATCAAATTACAGATTTGATGGCATTATAATAATTACAACACCCGATGATATTATTGAAAAAATATGGAATAAATTAAAAAATAATAACCTCGAAAATGTTCTCGCAATTGGTCATTGTAGTGGAGTATTGGACTCTTCTTTTATACAATCTGTGCCACATTTTTCCATGCACCCTAACTTTCCATTTAACTCAGAAAAAAAATGTGAAGAAATACAAAATATAGTCTGGGGAATTGAAGGCAATGAAAAGGGATTGGAATATGCAAAAAAATTAGTTACAGACTTAAAAGGAAAATATATCATTATTCCCCAAAACAAAAAAATCCAATATCATCTTGCAGCTGTTATACTTTCAAATTTTTCATATGCTCTGGCGAAATTATCCATGGATTTATATAAAGATATGAATCTTAACAACATAGAGCATTTAATAGACCTTGCAATCTATTCATTAAATAATATAAAAAAAGTAGGTTTAAAAGAAGCTTTAACTGGCCCTGTTGCAAGAAATGATATTAAAACCATTCAAAAAGAAAAAAAAATATTCAAAAGCTATTTTAACGATGAAAATATTTATGATTTTTTTATAGATACGCTATACAGGATAAAGGAGGAAAATTGACATGAGCATAAGAAAATTTCTAAAAATGAAAAAAAAGCAGGAGAAAATAGTAATGATTACTGCATATGATTATTTCTCCGCCAAAATCGCTGAAGCCGCAAATGTCGATATGATACTTGTTGGTGATTCAGCTTCAAATGTAATGCTTGGAAATAATGATACTATAAAAATAGGCATGGAAGAAATGATAATCTTTGTCAAAGCTGTAAAAAAAGGTGCTCCTAACACATTTATTATAGGAGACATGCCATTTTTAAGCTATCAGGTTTCCGATAGCGAAGCTATTAAAAATGCTGGTTTATTACTAAAAGCTGGTGCTGATGCTATAAAACTCGAAGGTGGATTAAATGTTGTGCCATTAATAAAAAAAATGGTGGATTTCGGGATACCGGTAATGGGTCATATAGGTTTTACTCCACAATCATATAAACAAATAGGTATAACTTCAAAAGGCAAAACTCAAACTGAAGAAGAAGTTTTATTAAACAGTGCAAAAGCTTTAGAAGATGCTGGAGCATTTTCAATTGTGTTGGAAATGGTTACAGAACCTGTTGCAAAAAAAATCTCAGAAGAATTGGCAATACCCACAATAGGTATAGGTTCTGGAAGATTTTGTGATGGTCAGGTTCTGGTATGGCATGATTTATTGGGGTTAAACAACGAATTTGAACCTAAATTTTTAAAAAAATACTTAAATGGTTTCGAATTATTTAAAGAAGCTATTGAAAATTATTCATCAGAAGTAAAAAATGGAAAATTTCCAGAAGCTAAACATGCATATAAACCTATAGAGGAAGGCAGTGACCAAAAATTATAGGAGATAAAATTATACATTTTGATACTATTAACTCAACAAACATTTTTTTAAAAGAACATTGGAAGGATTTGCCATCTGAAACAGTAGTATGGGCTGACAAACAAACAGGCGGATATGGAAGAATGAAAAGGCAGTGGATTGCAGATAGAGGAGGATTATGGTTCTCCGTATTATTTAAACCAACAAATATAAGACCCTATAATCCCTGGCACTATGTTCGATTATACAGTTTAGCCATACACGATATTTTAAAAGATAAATATAAATTAGAAACAGTAATAAAATGGCCAAATGATTTGCTTGTAAATGAGAAAAAAATATGTGGTATTCTTGGCGAAGCTGTATTCACTGGTGTAACACCTTCAGCTATAATAGTTGGCGTTGGATTAAATGTAAATAATAAAATTCCTGAAGAATTAAAAGATATAGCCACAAGTTATATTGAAGAAAAAAACAAAAAACTACATCTTGAGAAACTTCTAAAGCAAATTAATTCCCATGCATATTATAAATATTATTTAAAATATTTTAAAAGAGATAAAATATCCGCTTTCACAAAACAATGGATAAAAAAACTTAACATTCGAAATGGAGATTTTATAAAAATAATATTCCAAAATGAAGAAAAACGTGGTAAAATTATTTCAATACATGGTGATTATCTTGAAGTTGAATTTGAAAGTGGTATAGAAAAGGTATATGCTGGTGAGGTCTCATTAAGAAAGGAGCGTGTGGTATGAATATATCCCCTGAAAATTTAAAGGTATTATTAACAGAAGAACAGATTTTAAACAAAGCAAAAGAACTTGGTAAAGAAATTACAGAATATTATAAGGATATAGATGAAGAAATAGTTGCTGTTTGTGCTTTAAAAGGTTCTGTTCATTTTTTTGCTGATCTTGTAAAAAACATTGAACATGATATGGTATATCAGTTTGTAAGCATATCCAGTTATCACGGCGGAACACAATCAACAGGAAAAATCACAGTAAACAGCTGGTTAAATTATAGCTTAAAAGGAAAACACGTTCTGCTCATTGAAGATATAGTCGATACAGGAAATACCATAAAATTTTTAATGTCTGAAATATTAAAAGAGGAACCTGCTTCTTTAAAATTAACATCCCTTCTTATAAAAAATGCTCATGATCACGGTATAAAAGTAGACTTCCCTGGATTCTATATAGATAATTACTTCGTAATAGGTTATGGTCTTGACTATGATGAAAAATACAGAAACCTGCCATTTATTGGATATGTAGAATAATGTGATATAATAATAAATGAAAAATAAATATATTATATTTTGGAGGTGTTTTATATGAATTTTGACATTGAAGCATATGTAAAAAACGTAAAAGAAGCAGCTGAATATATAAAAAGTAAAGTATCTGAAAAACCTGAAGTGGCAATTGTTTTAGGTTCAGGGCTTCATGGAATCGCAAATAAACTTGAAGATGCCCTTGAAATAAGCTACTCAGAAATTCCAAATTTCCCTGTATCAACAGCACCTGGACACAAAGGTTCATTAATGTTTGGAAAAATTTCTGGAAAAAATGTGATGTTAATGAATGGAAGATTCCATTATTATGAAGGTTATACAATGAAAGAAGTAACATTCCCTATTAGAGTAATGCAGGAATTGGGTATTAAAATTCTTATTGTGACAAATGCTGCTGGTGGAATGAATCCAAATTTTGAAGTTGGAAACCCATGTATCATTACAGATCAAATTAACTTCTTTGGAGATAATCCATTAATAGGTCCAAATTATGATGAATGGGGACCAAGATTCCCTGATATGAGTGAAGCTTACGATAAAGAATTAACAGAAAAAGCTATCAGCGTTGCTAAAAAATTGGGAATTCCTGTTTATACAGGCGTATATCTTGGAATCACAGGACCAACATTTGAAACACCTGCTGAATTAAAAATGATGAGAAATTTTGGTGCAGACTTAGTTGGAATGTCAACAGTTCCAGAAGTTATTGTTGCTAATCACGCTGGAATAAGAGTTTTAGGTTTCTCTGCAGTAACAGACAAAGCAGTTCCAGATGAATTAAAACCTGTAACAGCCGAAGAAGTAATTGAAATCGCTAATAAAACTGGAGAAAAAATTGCCAATATAATTTTAGAATTATTGGGTGAATTATAAGGTGAAAAGGGTTATACTTTTCCTCTTTACTATATTAATTACTATATCTGGTTTTTCAGAAAAAACAGACATATATAATAAAATATTCTATAAACCAGGATTACACATGGAGTTGTATACCGACTCCATGTTTTTGACATTTGAATATACATATATTGGAAAATATTCTTATATGGATTCCAATGAATTACTAAGATATGTATGGACACAGGATAAAACATTAATAGGCGGTCAGATGTATGTTGAATCAAACTATTATACGCATGCAATTTCTTCAAGTCATGCAATAGGGCTTTTACAACTAAAACCTATAGTAGCTGAAGATTTTGGCGCTCATAATCTATTTAACCCTATTGATAATATAACAACAGCCTCTTTATATCATGATTATCTAAACAAAACTCTTGGTACTGAAAAAAAGCAAATTGCAGGATATTATCAGGGACCAACGTCAGTATTGAAAAATGGCATAAATTCAGCGGGAAGCTATTATTATAATAAAGTAAAAAAAGCACAAAAAAAATATAAAAACACTTCTGTCTATTCACCTTATTTAATAAGCATTAGCGGAAATGTGAAAAAAAATTATATGAATCTAATTGCAAATGAAGGTTTTGCATACAAAAATTGGGAATTTTATTCAAACCAACATTTCGAAGTTACAACTGAAAATAAATTTGAATTCAATAATCTTGAAGTTAAATTTGGTGGTTTTTACTTTCCAAAAACAAATTTCTCAATAGGTGCATTTTCAGATTATAATTTAAACATGGATACAATTGCAAGAATTGGCTATCCATGGGCTCAAAATGTAGTATCATTTAACAATAATAATAAAATTTTAAAACAAATTTATATGTCATATGATTTTAAAAACAATATGTGGATGAAATTTTATATAGATAAAGATTTTCTTTTTATAACAGGTATATCCATATACGACATAAAACTTGGAATTTTATTTAATTCCTCCTATAGAATAGGTATATTTATGAGTTTATGAGGTGGCTTTATGAACTTTTTAGAAAAGATAAAGGATTATTGGGATAATTTCCCTACAAATCAAAAGATATTGCTATCTATATTAGCCGCAGTTTTTTTAATAATAATAATATTTTTCATAATATTAAACTTAAGACCTAATTATCAGGTCTTAATAAGTGGTGTTGACGAACAACAGGGTGGAAAAATCATTTCAAAACTTGAGGAAATGAATATCCCATATAAAGTTGGTGCTGGCGGTTCTATAATGGTTCCAGAAAAATACAATAAATACGAATTATGGATGAAATTAGCTTTAGGTGGTGTTCTTGGAAATCAGGTTACAGGATATGAATTGCTTCAAAAACAGAGTTTCGGCGCTACAAGTTATGATAAACAGGTAAATTATCAAATAGCAATAGAAGGAGAGCTTGCACGTTCAATTTCCACAATGAAAGGAATACAATATGCAAGAGTTCATATTGTAATGCCTGCAAGGACATATTATACACCTGCAGAACAATCTAAACCAAAAGCTTCTGTTTTATTATTTCTTGAACCAGGTGCATCTATAGATTCAAATCAGGTAAGAGCTATTATGGAATTTGTTGCAGGAGCTGTTCAAAATCTTGATCCAAAAGATGTAAAGGTTGTAGACAATTATTCTCATAATCTCAGCGCGCAGGTTTTAGCTGAAGGAAATATAGCAGATGCAGCTACAAAGTTTGATTTAAAGAGAAAAATAGAAGAGTATTATACACAAAAAATAGAAGACAAGCTTCAGGTAGTGTTTGGAATGGGCGCAATTGTTGTATTGCCAGAAGTAGATTTAAACTGGCAAAAAATAGAACAGGAAGCACGAAATGTTCAACCTGTAAATAAAACTTCAGGTATAGTTGTTAGTGAGCAAAAAGAAACGGAGGAAAAAACCTCCTATTCTGGAACATCAAATGTTCCAGGCGTTGATTCAAATGTCCCTCCATATACAACACAAACGCCTGATAATCAGGGAGCCGATACATATAAAAATTCAAAAAGTATAATAAATTACGATTTTAATGAAATATATAAAAAGGTTACCGAAGACAAAAATGGTGAAATTGCCAATAAATCTATTACTATATTTATAGACGAGGACAAATCTCCTATTCCAAAAAACGAAACAACAATAGCTCAAATAAAAACAGCCATTTCAACAGCAACAGGAGCAACTCCTTCTAATATTACTGTTTTATTTACCAAATTTAATAAAGATTTAGAAGCAGAATACCAGAAAATGGTTGAACAGTCAAAAAGAGCAAAAACACTTACCATTATCATGGTTGCTTCTATAATATTCATGATATTTATTGCATTATTTGTAATAGCAATAATCAATGTTAGAAAGAAACAGAAAGCAAGGAAAACCATTCTTGAAAGAAAGAAAAAGCTTGAAGAAGCAGCAACAAGAATTATTGAAGAAATTGAACCGGAAGAAGTGGAACTTACCGAAGAACAAAAATCATTTGAAAAACTTGCAAAAATCGTTGATCAAAGTCTCGATGATGTTGTAGAAATTGTAAAATACTGGATTAATCAATAAGAGGTGATTTTATGGCTGCCAAACAAGATGTAAATGGCTTAAGGAAAGCAGCTATTTTGATAGTTTTAATGGGACCTGACAGAGCTTCAAAATTATTAAAAGAATTAAATGAAGAAGAGGTTGAAATGCTAACTTTAGAGGTTGCAAACCTCGGAAAAATATCAGATGAAGAAAAAGACGCTGTAATGTCAGAATTCTTCGAACTGATGAAAGTAAAAGAGTTCATAAAAGAAGGCGGTGTAGACTACGCCAAGAAATTGCTTGAAGAAGCATTTGGTCCTGAACAGGCTATCAAAATTATAGAAAACCTTGTTACAAACTTACAGGTTAAACCTTTCGATTTCTTAAAGAGAATCGATATTGCACAAATTACCAATGTATTGCAAAATGAACATCCTCAAACAGTAGCATTGGTATTATGTTATCTTCCACCAGGAGCTGCTGCTCAGGTTATTGCAGGATTACCGGAAGACTTACAGGTTGATGTTATTAAAAGAATTTCTATTATGGATAGGGCAACTCCTGATGTTGTTAAGGAGGTGGAGTCCCGTATGAAAGACAGATTATCTTCATTTGCCGCTCAACCATTCAGTCAGGTTGGCGGAATAGAAACAACAGCTGAAATTATGAATAATATCGACAGAACTGTATCCAAAAACATATTTGACAGATTATCCGAAACAGATCCAAAACTTTCAGAAGAAATCAGAAAGAAAATGTTCGTATTTGAAGATATACTTAAACTCGATGACAGAACTATTCAGAGAATACTCAGAGAAGTTGATACCCGTGATCTTACTCTTTCACTTAAAGGTGCATCAGAAGAACTCAAAGATAAATTACTTGGAAATATGTCACAAAGAGCTCGTCAGATGATAGAAGAAGAATTGGAATTTATGGGTCCTGTAAGATTAAAAGATGTTGATGAAGCACAGCAAAGAATTGTTGCAATTATAAGAAAACTCGAGGAATCTGGAGAAATCATAATTGCCGGTGGAGGAGGAGAAGAATTAATTGTATAATAAACGCATAATAAAGGGTCAATATGTAATATTTGAACCACCGGAAGAGGAATTAGAACACGAAAAAGAAAGCGCAGAAGAAATTGCCAGAAGAATAATAGAAGACGCCGAAAAAAAAGCAAGCGAAATAATTGAAAATGCAAAACAGGAAGCGGAGAGCATCATAAATGATGCTCACCTTGCTTATGCTGAAGAAGTTGAAAAAGGACGAAAAGAAGGGCAACAAAAAGCCCAGGAAGAAATAAATGCTTTAATAGAGCAATATTCTACCGAGTTAAACAAAATGTTAGAAGGATTTAACAATTCTCTCAACTTAGAAATATATAATGCAAGGATACTGATGTTTAATATTTTGAAATCTCTGGTTCATAAATTTCTTGATATTGAAATATTTTCTACTCCAAAATGGGTTGAAAATGCTTTAAATAAAATACTGGAATATTACATAGAAATGGAATTTATAAAAATACATGTAAGTTCAAATATTTTAAAAGACTATCCAGAATTAATAGAAAAAATAGAAAAAGTCGAAAAGGTTGAGATAATAGAAGATATTACTCTGCCAGATTTTTCAATAGCAGTACATACAAATATGGGTAAAGTTGTAATTAACAGGAACGAATTAATAAAAACTGTAAGTAAAATTATAGAGGAAGAATTAAATGAAAACTCATAACGATATACTGGAAAACATAAATCAACGTTTAAACGAACTGGATATATTTTCCCTTGAAGGAATAGTGGATAGAATAACCGGTGTGGTTATAGAATCCAGAGGACCTGATGTTTCTCTGGGAGATTTGTGTTCTATAACCTTAAAAGATGGAAGTACTGCTCTGTGTGAAGTTGTTGGTTTCGTTGGAAACAAGGTTTTGCTCATGCCATTTGAAGATGTTCACGGATTATATGTTGGTGCCAGAGTAAAAAAATTAAATAGAAAGGTGTCCATTGGCGTTTCTAATAATCTTCTTGGTCGTGTTCTTGATGGATTGGGAAGGCCTATGGATGGTAAACCTCTATATGCAGAAAAATATCGTTCCATTTACTCACCACCACCAAATCCTTTAATAAGAAATAAAATAGAGGAACCTCTTCCTGTTGGAATTAGAGCTATAGATGGTTTAATTACACTTGGCAAAGGGCAAAGGATTGGTATATTTGCTGGAAGTGGTGTTGGAAAGAGTACATTACTTGGTATGATAGCAAGAAATACCTCTGCTGATATAAACGTTATTTCTTTAATCGGTGAACGAGGTCGTGAAGTAAGAGAGTTTATAGAGCGCGATCTTGGCGAAGAAGGTTTAAAACGTTCGGTAGTTGTTGTTTCAACTTCAGATCAACCAGCCTTAATGAGAACAAAGGCTCTATTAAGCGCTACAACAATTGCTGAATATTTTAGAGATCAGGGATATAATGTAATGCTTATGGTTGACTCACTTACCCGTTGGGCTATGGCACAAAGGGAAATAGGATTGTCCATAGGTGAACCACCAGCAACACGCGGATATACACCAAGTGTATTTGCTGAATTACCAAAAATTTTAGAGAGAGCGGGTAATTCTGATAAAGGAAGTATTACAGCAATATATACTGTACTTGTTGAAGGTGATGATTTTAATGAACCCATTTCAGATACAGTTAGAGGTATTGTTGACGGTCATATCCTTCTTTCAAGACGATTGGCTGAATCTTCGCATTATCCGGCTATAGATGTACTTGCAAGTATTAGTAGGTTAATGTCTACCGTTGCAAAAGAAGAACATCTTGAAGCTGCGTATAGGGTAAGAGACATAATGGCAACATATAATGATGCAAAGGATTTAATAGAGGTTGGTGCTTATAAAGAAGGAACAAACCCTAAGATAGATATAGCAAAAAGGGAAATAGATAATATAAATCAATTTCTCAGACAAAGAACAAATGAAAATCCAGATTTCAATCAAATTGTAAATCAACTTATTGACTTAGCAAAAAAATTAAAATAATTAAATAGAGATAGGAGGAAGTTTTATGCCAGCTGAGATTCTTATTCCCGTAATTGGCGTCAGTATAGCTGTAGTATTATTCGTGATTATGAAAGTTTCTAAATACTTCTTATCTCCACATGCCTGGAGAAGAACCAGAGAAAGTATAACTGCATACCTTTATCTTTTACCTTCAATGATTGTTTTATCAATCTTTGTATTCTGGCCTATTATTTATTCATTTGTTTTGAGTTTCTTTAAATGGGATTTTAAAAATCAGGCTAATCCACAATTTATAGGCTTTGATAATTACATTCAATTATTTAAATTAAAACACCCAGTTTCAATGACTTTTAACGTGGCTTTTTTAGGAACATTTTTCCTCATATTTGCTACAATATATTTCTTAACAGTATTGCTTGATTTGAAAAGGATTTCAGATAAAAAAGTGAAAAATATTATTATTTTAAATGCTGTTATAAGTGCTATAACCTTTATTTTATGGAATGTTATATCTTATCAACTTCAATGGATAATATTTTTATGGTTAGCCTTTTCCTATACAGCCATCGCTGCTATGAAAAAAATAGAAGGAACTCCTGATAAATTATTATTAAGAATGATTATATTGATTACAGTATATGTTGCAGGAATCAAATTAATTCATATACCAGAAATTGTTACTTATCTTAGTATGGCAAAAGAAGAAGCGGATTTTCTTAAAGCTATATGGAATACAAGCTATTACGTTTTATTGTCAATGCCAATAACAATATTCCTTTCATTGGTAATAGCCATGTTATTCTATCAGGAAGTAAAAGGAAAGGTTGTATTTAGAACAATATACTTTATTCCTTTTGTTACCAGTGTTGTTGCTGTATCTCTTGTATGGCAATGGATATTTAACGATAACGGGCTTTTGAATTATATCCTTTCATTCTTTGGTGTGGAAAAGATTTTATGGTTAAAAGATGAAAAATGGACAATACCAACAATTGCTATAATCTCAATCTGGAAACTTGTTGGATATTATTCAATAATCTTCCTCGCTGGATTACAGAATATCGATAAAAGTTATTATGAAGCAGCAGAAGTTGATGGTGCAAACTCATGGCAGAAATTCGTTCATATTACATGGCCTTTATTATCACCAACAACATTCTTTATATTAATAGTTTCAATGATTGGTGCATTTAAGGTCTTCTCTGAAATATTCGTATTGTATTCAGGGCTTCCTGGACCATATAATAATAGTGGTTTAACCGTAGTTTATTATGTATTTGAAAAGTTCTATGGTGAACAGCGTATGGGTCAGGCAAGTGCTGCGGCATATGTATTATTTGGTATAATACTCATATTTACATTTATACAATTTGTTGCCGGTAAAAAACGTGTACATTACGATTCATAATAAAGGAGGCCTTTAAAAATGTCATGGAATAAATTCTTTAATACAATGGGAATTACAATAGTTTATCTTTTAATTATAGGTGGAGCAATAATAATGGCAATGCCATTTGCATGGATGGTTGTTACATCATTTAAAAGCAGCAGTGAAATTGCTCAATGGCCACCAAGGTGGACATCTAAAAACTTCAAATCAGAAATTATGGTTAATGTAAAAGGAACCTCATCTTCTGGAAGTTCTAAAAGCGGACTCAGTCTCGCAGAATTCAGAGCAGCACAAAGTGAAGATACATATAATCCATATAAAAAATTATTAATTATCGAAGATGACCCTGTAAGAAGAGGGTTAATAACCTTAACTTTTTCTAAACTTGATTATGCTGATAATCAGGAACTTAATAGTTTAGTAGAAAAAATAAAAGAGTATAATGCTAATTATCCATTAGTTCCTGATCTTTCTGCAGAAATCAACACATTGGATAATAGCCCTGAATCCTTTGAAAAATTCTATTTTAGCTTATATTCAACAGCAAATGGATTATTTAAAAAATCTCAATTATTAAAATATTTAGACAAAGAAATAAAAGATTCCATAAATTATATAGATAAATTTACAAAGGTATCCTTAGATAGACTTCCATATTTAAAAGTGAAAAGTACAGATTCCTCAGTGGTCAAAGAAGAAAAAGCAAGAAAAAAAGAAGAATTAAAAGAGTATCTTTTTTCTCTAAAAACAGAATTATCAAATGTTTCATCAGTAGTTGTTGAAATGTCCAAAGGAACAGGAATTGTAAGTGATAATGAAATAAATAAGGTTTTAGCCCTTTTAACAAATCTCGAAAGTAAATTTGTTTCATTTAATGACATGTATTTAAGAAGGGTGAATAGGCTTCTTGAAAAAAATATTTATTCCTCAATAATTAACAGTAAAAATTCTCTGGAATTTAAAGTATTCTTTGAAAAGAATTACTCTGATATTCAGAAAAAAGCAGCAAAGATTAATATAATCCAATTTAACGTCCCAACTAAAGAAGATATGAAAGAAAACTTCTTAAAAGCTTTTCATAATTCCAATATTCCTGAAGAATTTAAAAAAGCTTTAAATGAAAATGATGATATATTTGAAATAAAAGATGAATTTGTTCTTGCACTTGAACATAAATTCAATGAACATACATTAAATATATTAAAAATAAAATCTGAAGACCTTTCAAGAACTTTAATGGTCATAAGAAATCTTACAAAATACATTGATAAACTTCAACCTGATAATGTTGAACAATATTTAAATCCTTTTGATAAAGAATTTGTAAAAAATCAAAACTTTAAAGCTGAAGACCTCATAAAACTCGCAAAAATGAGAAAAGATTACAACAATATTCTTGAAACATTTAATAAATTGTATTCTGATTCTATCTCAGAAGTAAAATTAATTCAAAAACCGGAAAATGTTGAAAAAGTATATTACAGAAATTACTCAAATATAGAAATATACTTTAAGGATACTTATGCAATATGGTTCCTTGAAGATAATCCTACTATGAAAGCTAAATTTACACCTTCACAGGTATTTGCAAATGTCTTCCAGAATTATGTTGATGCATGGCATGCTGCACCATTTTCAAAATACTATATAAATACTGTATTTATGGCAACTACTACTACAATATTTGAAATCTTAATTGCAGCAATGGCAGCTTTTGCATTTGCCAAACTGGAATTCTGGGGTAAAAATGCATTATTCACGCTCTTCCTTGCAACTATGATGGTTCCAGGAGAAGTAATGCTCGTTCCTAACTTTATCACAATAAGTAAATTTAGATGGCTTGATACATACTATGCGCTGATAATTCCATGGATAGTAAGTGTATTTGCTATATTCCTTTTAAGACAGCAATTCTTAACCATACCAAATGATTTATGGGACGCTGCAAAAATTGATGGAAGCAGTAGCTGGAGATTCTTATGGACTGTAATGGTTCCATTAAGTAAACCTGCAATTATAACAGGTGCATTGTTAAAATTTGTTGGTAGCTGGAATGCATTCTTATGGGTATTAATAGTTACAAAGTCACCTGAAATGAGAACATTGGCTGTAGGATTGCAAACATTTACCACAGAATCTGGTACCATGTATAACCTGTTAATGGCTGCATCTACATTCTCAGTAATACCAATTATTATACTATTTATATTCATGCAAAAATACTTTGTTGCAGGAATTGCACGTTCCGGATTAAAGGGATAATTATGGCTCAACGAAAAAAGTTTGTTGTTGGAAAAAAGAAAAAAGAAAAAAAGAAATTAAATATAGGCTTTATAATAATATACATAGCTGTAATATTTGTTATACTTTATTTTAGTATTCAAATGGTAAGAATGTTTATAGTGTATTCCAGTTTAACCGAGGAATACAAAAAAACTCAATCGGAATTCGAAAATCTAAAGGAACAATTGAAAGAGCTTGAAAAAGAAAGGGATATGATAAAAGAATTCCTTGAAAAGAAAGGTGTGACCCTTGAAAATGGAAAAATTAATTATAACAACATCCCACAAACCATCGAAGGAACAAATACAACGGGCGAAGCAACTCGCTGAACAATATAATGGAGTATATAAAAACAGAAGGCATTTAAAAGCAAAAGATATATACTTTGTAGTTGAAAAGAACCTCACTTTAAAATTAAAAAAAGGTGATTTTGAATTTTTCTTTCATCCTTCTATTGTAAAAATAAGAATGAAAAATTATGTTGCCGACAAAAAGGATTATTTATTAAATAATCTTGAATTAAAAGGTAATGAAACAGTTCTGGATTTAACCTTTGGTCTTGGTAGTGAAGCATTATTAATAGCTTCTCAATTAACAGATGGAAAATTAATAGGTGTAGAAGGATCTTTCCCTATATATCTTGTTGTAAAAGAAAGTATGCCATATTATCCTTTTAAAATAAAATGGATAAAAGAGGCTTCAAAAAGAATAGAAATAATACACGCAAATTATAAATCATTCTTAAAAAAACAAAAAGATAAAAGTTATGATATAATTTATTGTGATCCAATGTTTGAAAATCCTGTTTTTGAATCATCAGCTCTAAATCCTTTAAGAAAATTCGCAGTATATGACCCACTTGAAATTGAAGATATTGAGGAAATGAAACGAGTAGCAAAAGATAAGGTAGTAATAAAAGCCCACATTAAAGATTCTATATGGGATAAATATAAATTTGATAAAGTAGATGGAAGCAAAAATTCAGGGGTATATTATGGAGTGATATACTTAAAATGAAACTAACGGCAATATTAGGTCCTACTGCAGTTGGAAAAACAAATATACTCACTAACCTCGGCGAAAAGTTCGAGGTTATTTCTTGTGATTCAAGGCAAATTTATAAATATATGAATATAGGTACAGCAAAGCCAACACCAGAAGAAAGAGAAAAAATTCCACATCACTTAATTGATTTCGTTTCACCTGATGAACATTATAATGCATACATGTATAGAGTAGATGCATTAAAAAAAATAAAAGAAGTCCTTAATAAAGGAAAGATTCCTATAATTTCAGGCGGAACTGGATTATATTTTGATGCAGTATCACGAGGTTTTTTTGAAGCACCATCTTCTTTAAGTTTAAGAAGCTATTTAAAAAAATTAGAATATTCTCAGCATGGTATAATAAGAGAAATATTAAAAGATGTGGATCCAGAAAGTTATGTAAGAATACATCCCAATGATTTAAAAAGAAGCATTAGAGCGTTGGAAATATATATACTTTCCGGCAAAAGAATGTCAGACTTAATAAAAAGCCAGAAAACAGAAAATCCTTACGAATTTCAAATTATAATTTTAGACAGAGATAGAAAAGAATTACATGAAAGGATAAATACACGTGTTGAAAAAATGATAGAAATGGGTTTAATTGACGAAGTAAAAAATCTATTAAGAATGGGTTATAACAAAAACTTAAATTCAATGAATACTATTGGATATAAAGAAGTATTAGAATATATTGAGGGAAAAGTTGATTATGATAAAATGATACATTTAATAAAAAGAAATACAAGAAGGTATGCACGACGCCAGATTATTTATTTTAGAGGATATAAAAACGCTATATGGATAAATCTTTCAGAAGAAAAAAATCCTGTTGAAAAAATCAAAAAAATCATTAAGAATGGTTTTAATGAATAAAAAAACTTATATTACTTTTTTCAATATTATTAAGGGGGGTATGACCATGGCAGAAAAATTTAATTTGCAAGAACGTTTTTTAAATTTATTGAGAACAAATAAAATTGAATGTAAAATCTATTTTGAAGGTGGATTTCAGACATCAGGATACATAAAATCATTTGATAATTTCACCATTCTTTTAGAGAAAAAAGGACAACAATCATTAGTTTATAAACATGCAGTAAAAATGATTGTTCCTATGAAATACGTAAAGCTTTTCCAGCAGCAACATCAGGAAAATCAATCAGGAGGTAATGAGAATTAAGAAAGGTGTATTAGTTCTCATAAACAGCAAAAACTTAAGAGAAGATGTTGAGGAGATAATAGAATTATCCAAAAATATAAATATAGAAATCGTTGAATACATACATCAAAATTTAAATAAACCAGACCCTCTCACTTTTATTGGAAAAGGAAAGTTTGAAGATTTGAAAGAACTTATTGCGTTTGTTGATGCAGAAGTGCTCGTTATAAATTCTGAATTATCTCCGAGACAATATATTCATATTTCAAAAGAGCTTAATATTGAAGTATACGATAGAACAGATGTAATATTAAAGATTTTTTCGGAGCATGCCGAAACTCAGGAAAGCAAGTTACAAATAAAACTTGCTACTCTCAAGCACATACTTCCAAGGATATATGGTCTTGGAAGCGAAATGTCCAGAACCGGCGGGGGTATTGGAACAAGAGGTCCAGGTGAACAGGAAAAAGAATACAAAAAAAGAACCATAAAAAATGAAATATCTAAAATTCAAAATAAACTAAAAAAGATTAAATCCCAAAGAGAACTTACAAGAAAAAACAAAAAAGACATAATAAAAGTTTCCATTGTGGGATACGCAAGTGCTGGAAAATCAACTTTATTAAAAGAATTAAGCCATGAAAACAAGATAAAAATTTCTGAAAAAATGTTTTCAACTCTGTCTCCAAAGTCCAGGAGAGTAATGCTTCCTTCTGGACTCTTTGTTATATTATCTGACACGGTAGGATTTATTAGAAATCTTCCTCATGAATTAATAGAAGCATTTAAATCCACGCTGGAAGAAATAAAATATTCCGATCTAATCATACATCTCGTAGATATTTCATCTCAAAATATTGAAGAAAGAATAAGTACCGCATATGATGTTTTAGAGAATATTAAAGCTTTAGATATTCCACGTATACTGGTTTTTAATAAAATAGATAAAATTAATGATGAACAACTTTCAATTTTAAAAAACAGATATAAAAACGCTATTTTCATTTCATGTAAAACCGGCGAGAACATTGAAAATTTAAAAAAAGCTATACAGGATAAATTAATTGAAGAAGAGATAATAAAAACTTTTGAAATTGAAGAAGAATATAAAAATGTTCAAAACTGGTTTAAAAAACGTGGTAAAATTGGTATAGAGGAAATTGCATTCAATAATACAGATATAAAATTAAAGATATATGCGCGCAATGGAGGTGCTTTATGAAAAAATTTTTAGTATTTACCGTAATTTTATTAAGTGTTTTAACGGTATTTTCTCAAAGGTTTTTACCGCCGGTTAAGGATTCATATCTTACATCTTCATTTGGAGAATATAGAGATACTGGAGATAAACCACATTTCCATCTGGGAATAGATTTTTCATCTTTTTCAAGAATTGGTTATCCTGTAAATGCCGCAGCTGATGGATACGTGTGCAAATTATGGGTAAATCATAAGGTTTATGGAAATACTATATTTATATATCATCCAGACTATGATTTAATAAGCGTATACGCCCATTTAAATTCTTTCAAAGGACTAATGGCAGAAATCGCAAATTCTGTGGTAAGCGAATTTGGAAATACATTTGCAGAAATAAAATTTCCTGATGATGAAATAAGGGTATCAAAAGGTGAAGAAATTGGATATTCTGGAAAAAGTGGTGAAGCTGAAGTTCCACATGTTCACTTTGAAATTAGAGAAGTTAAAAAATCGGGAAATAATGAAATAGAAATAGTAAGAGATGCACTTGAATTTGTTGATTATGTTGAAATGAGACCAAGAAAATTACAGGCATTTGAAATTAGATCAAATAATAGAACATATAAATTATTAGATGATCAGGTAACTGAAGTTCCATTTACCACTTTACCAAAACTCGAAGTAAAAGTTTCAGAAAAAGTTGGTGATAATACAACAATAATTCCAAGAAAGATTTCATTAAGGGTTAATGATGAATTAGTATATGAAATAGAATTCGATGCAATAAGAGAAGACGAAATGTATTCACCAAATGCTATTTATGGTTATGGTTCAAATTTATTTACGTATTGGATTAAATTATATTCTTCATCATTTATTACACCAATAAAGGTAAATAGATGGAATGAAATAGCCTTTACTTTAAAAGATAAAAATCCTGCAGAACTAATACTTGAAGATATCTGGGGAAGTATAAAGGTATATAAATTAATACTGGTAAAAGAAATGTAACTCAAAATACAATAGATTTTATTTTAACGTTAATTTTTTATACGCCTATTGATTCATATTTTTGGTATAATAATAATTCGGATATTAATAAATTTTCATAAAGGAGGAAGAGAATTGAAAAAAAGACTTTTCACAAGCGAAAGTGTAACAGAAGGACATCCAGATAAAGTAGCAGACCAAATTTCCGACGCAATCTTAGATGCTTTATTGGAAAAAGACCCATTCTCAAGGGTTGCAGTTGAAACATTGGTGACAACAGGTGTTGCTGTAATAGCTGGAGAAATTTCAACAAAAGCTTATGTAGATATACCAAAAATCGTAAGACAGACAATATTAGACATTGGATATACAAGAGCAAAATTTGGTTTTGATGGAGAAACTTCAGCAGTTTTAGTGTCAATAGACGAACAATCACCTGATATTGCAATGGGTGTTGATAAAGCTTTAGAAGTAAAAGAAGGAAAAATCAAAGAAGAGGATCCTTACGAAAAGCTTGGCGCTGGTGACCAGGGTATTATGTTTGGTTACGCAACAAATGAAACACCTGAAATGATGCCTTTACCAATAGTTCTTGCTCACAAATTAGCATACAGACTTGCAGAAGTTAGAAAAAATGGCACATTAAAATTCTTAAGACCTGATGGAAAAACACAGGTTACTGTTGAATATGATGAAAACAATAAACCAATAGAAGTTGAAACAGTATTAATTTCCACTCAACACGAACCAGACGTAACAATTGAAGAAATTAGAGAAGCTTTAATTGAACACGTAATTAAACCAATAATTCCAGAACATTTATTAACAAAGAATACAAAAATATTGGTAAATCCAACAGGAAGATTTGTTCTTGGAGGACCACACGCTGATACAGGATTAACAGGAAGAAAAATTATAGTTGATACATACGGCGGTTGGGTTCCACATGGTGGAGGAGCATTCAGCGGAAAGGATCCAACAAAGGTTGACAGATCAGCACACTACATGGCACGTTACGTTGCTAAGAACATAGTAGCTGCTGGATTAGCCGATGAAGTAATGATTCAATTAGGATATGCTATTGGTGTAGCTGAACCAGTATCAATATTAATTGATACAAAAGGTACAGCAAAGGTTGACGAAGAAAAATTATATGAAGTAGTAACAACAATGTTTGATTTCAGACCTGGTGCAATAATTAAAAACTTAGACCTATTAAAACCTATTTACAGAAAAACAGCAGCATATGGACATTTTGGAAGAACAGATGTTGAATTCCCATGGGAAAGAACAGATAAGGTTAATGAATTAAAAGCTGCATTTGGATTATAATTAATAAAATAATATAAAAGGAGGAAAATCAAAGTGCCAAACGTAAAATCAGCTAAAAAAAGAGTTAGACAAACAGCAAAAAGAAGATTAAGAAACAAATCATACAAAACAAGAGTTAAAAACTCAATTAAAAAAGTATTAGCAGCAGTAGAAGCTAAAAAAGAAAGAGAAGAAGTATTAGAATTATTAAACAATGCATTTTCTGTAATTGATAAAGCAGCTAAAAAAGGTGTTATTCACAAGAATAACGCTGCAAGAAAGAAAGCAAGAATCCACAGAAAAGTAAAAGAACTTCTTGGCGAAGTGCAATAATAAAAATGGTTCGGCAAAAGCCGAACCATTTTTATTTATTATAGACTAAGTATATTATCTTCAAATTTTCTTAATTCCAATAAATCATTATCTGGAAGTTTCCTATTTACAAGATAAAACATATTTGAAATAAGCCTGTGCAATGTCATATCATTAATACGATTTCCTTTTTTAACAAGATTCCATTTAGGTGAAATCTTATATACTTTATCAAATATAGAAGGATACTCAAAATTTCCTTCAAAAGAAATATCAAATACTATAGAATTTTGAGGCACCTTTTCTGTTGGAATAATAAATTTTGACGATGGAACTGCAGAAACTATTATATCTGAAATAGAAACAAACTTTAAAATATCCTCATAATCTGTATATTTCTGACAAACCCTTACACTGGCATTTTCATTTAACAACATTAAAGCCAGGGATCTTCCAACAGCAAGTGAATCATTAATTACAACTATTTTTTTGCCTTCTAAAGAAAATGGATTTCTATCAAAATTATCTGGATAATTTCCTGTTTTTCTTTTTATATTCTCAAATATTAATCTATATCGTTTTAATACATATAATATTCCTTTTGCTGTTGGTGGTATTACTAATTTTCTTAAATGCTTTGGATCTTCATAACCTTCATGTTGAACAAGATATCCCATATATGAATGATGCAGCCCTTCTATATCCTTTTCAGGGGAAATCATATTCATAAAATGCGTATCTTTAACCTCAAAGGGTGTAGGGTACATAACAATAATACCATGTGTTTGAACATCTTTATTATAGTATTCTATCTTTTCTTCCAGCTCTTCTCTGCTGTGTACCACAACGCTTTCAAATTCTATATTATATCTTTTACATATACCCTTAATACCCCTGGAATAAGAAACACTTCCAGGATCATCAGAAGTTAGAATACATACCAATTTTGGATGTATATTATTCTTCTCTAACAATTCAAGATTTTTATTAAAAATAGGCTTATCAAAACGATCCAGAATAAACTTTATATCAAATAGTTTCGCCGCATTTTCCATCATTCTTTCACCTGTTTATAATTAATTATTATCTTTTGAATCGTCATCCTCTATCAAAAAAAATTCTTCATTTTCATCAATATCGACATCTTCCATTACCTTTTTCCATTCTTCTTCAACCAATTCAAGTTCTTCATCATCTTCAACAGCATCTAAGAACAATTCACCCTTTTCTGAATTTACCTTAAATGCAACTGTATCTCCTAACACTATATCTTCACTATCTTCCTCCTTAAAAGCTTCATAACAAATCCAATACCTTTGATTATTAATCTTTAATTCTTCCAAAAACATAAAATTATATTCATTTCCGTCTTCGCCTGTAATTGTGAAAAATTCTAATCTTTCCATTTTTTATCCCTCCGATAAATAAAATACCTCTATATTGATATTATATCATACTTATTATCATTTGATATACCAAGAGCCGATAACTTACCGCCATATACACAACCGGTATCTATATCTATGCTGAGAATTTTATCATCTAACTTTCTAAAATATACCTCGTATTCACCGGTAATATATTTTGTTGGTGTATGACCATGTATAACAATGTAATCTTCATAAGGCTGATCACTCATATAAAAATCATCTCTTATCCACAACAAATCACGCTCCGCTTGATCAGAAAGAGAAATTCCTGGTCTAATACCTCCATGTACAAACAAATATTTTTGAGTTCCAATTTTTTCAATATGATAAAGCTTTAAATTTCTAATAAAATCAAGATATTTTTCTTCAATATCATTATTAAAACTATCAAGTGTTGCCTGGGCACCATTTCTAAACCATGCACCCTCTTTATATTTACCCGTATTTTCAAAATAATCAAGCATCATATCTTCATGATTTCCTTTTAAAAACACCGCTCTATTTTTTAATTTAAATAAAAGATCAAGGACCTGTCTTGAACCAGGCCCTCGATCCACATAATCTCCAAGAAATATTATTTTATCATTTTCCGGTATTTGATTTAAAACCTTTATCAAATTATCATACATTCCATGAATATCAGATATTGCCCATATCATTTATAACACCACATTCATAAATAATATCCATATCGAAGATACTATAACACCATAAATTGGAGAAAAAATCCATTCCTTTGATTTTTCTTTTACAAAGAAAAAACGATATAAAAGTCCTGCAAAAATCGATACCAGTACAAGTTCCGCTTTAAATTTACTTAAGAATATATATATAGCCAATCGTTCTGAAGCACCTGCTGTATCCTTCATTTGTGGATCTATTATATTAAATGTCCTTTCAATAAAAGAGCCAAAACTCGTTGCAAACATCATCCCTATTAAATAATACACAAACTCCTTTGATATATAGGAATGTATATATACTTCAAAAAATACTACATTTATCAAAAAAGCCCCGGCTAAATATGCTAATTCTTTCTTAAAATCAGTCCCTTTCTTTGATCTGTAAATATCTACACCTACATGATAAGATACAAGCACAAAAAATGCTATTATTCCCGCAACGCTTTTTAAGGATTCAAATGTAAATGTCAATATTACAAAGAAACTCCACAATATATGGGTCATTAATTTATTTTTATCCTTTAATGTATCAGAATATACATTTGTAAATGCATGATCTGCAATAAAATGTGCAAGAAATCCATTTAATGGAATCATTAAACAATTCACCTTCTTTTATTTTGACTTTTTAACCATCTCTTCCACAAAGTATTCATGAACAGATGGATCATCTTCTATTTCAGGGTGAAATGAAGCTGCTAAGATATTATTTTGCCTTACAAGTACAGGTGCATCTTTATATTCTATTAATTTTTCAACATTTTCACCGTATTCAACAATTTTTGGTGCTCTTATAAATGTTACCTTTATATCATTACCTCTAAATTTTAATATTTCTTCAAATGAAAATACCTGTCTTCCGTAAGCATTTCTTTCAACAATTATATCAATAAGCTTCATTGTATCCTGTTTTTCATACTTTTTTATTCCATTTGAAAGCACTATCATCCCGGCGCATGTGCCAAAAATAGGAAATCCTTCTTTTGCTTTCTTTATAATTTCATCCCATAATCCTGTTTTCTTGAGTAACTTTGTGATAGTGGTACTTTCACCGCCAGGAATAATAAGCCCTTCTACTTCATTTAATTTTTCTATTGACTTAACTCTTATAGGTGTATGACCTATCTTTTCAATCATATTTGCATGTTCACGGATATCTCCCTGAACTGCCAATACACCTATTTTCACATTACCATCCTCTTTCCTGTAAGTGTACATCTAATTTATCAATTTCCAATCCTTCCATAGCTTCTCCAACGTCTTCACTGATCTTTACTAATTTTTCTGGATCGTCATAATGCAATACAGCTTCAACTATAGCCTTTGCCATTCTCTTTGGATCTTTTGATTTGAAAATACCTGAACCAACAAATACACCATCTGAACCAAGCATCATCATTAATGCTGCATCAGCAGGTGTTGCTACTCCACCAGCTGCAAAGTTAACTACAGGTAATCTTCCTAATTTTTTAACTTCTGCAACTAAATCTACAGGAGCTCCTATCTGTTTTGCATATGTTACCAATTCTTCTTCTGGCATATTTTGAACTAATCTTATTTCATCCATAACCTGTCTCATGTGTTTTACTGCTTCAACAATATTACCTGTTCCAGCTTCACCTTTTGTTCTAATCATTGCAGCACCTTCTGCAATTCTTCTTAATGCTTCACCAAGGTTTCTTGCACCACAAACAAAAGGAACTTTGTAATCGTGTTTATTTATATGATATTTATCATCAGCAGGAGTTAAAACTTCTGATTCATCTATAAAATCAACACCTAAAGCTTCCAACACTCTTGCTTCAGCAATATGTCCAATTCTAACCTTTGCCATTACAGGAATAGAAACTGCTTCCATGATTTCTTTTATCTTTGAAATACTTGCCATTCTTGCAACTCCACCAGCTTTTCTAATATCTGCTGGAACTCTTTCAAGAGCCATAACTGCAACTGCACCAGCTTCTTCAGCAATCTTTGCCTGTTCTGCAGTTGTAACATCCATTATAACTCCATTTTTGAACATTTCAGCAAAACCCTTTTTAACAACCCATGTACCTTTTTCCATTTTATAATCCTCCTTTAATAATTTAATTTTATATTTTAATTTATTCTTCCCAATATTTTTTTGAAACCACTGATAATCTCGATAAATCTCCTTTTTTTCTTCCCACCTTGGCACAATGTTTTCCATTTACTTCAACAATATCTGCAGTAAAATCTATCTTTTCTTTTAACAATTTTGAACCCACACCATAGCTATCAACGGGTACATCTAAGGTTTCAAATAATTTTATTTTCTCAGCATCAAAACCGCCTGAAACTAAAATCTTTAAATCCTTTAAACCATTTTCATCGAAAACCTGTCTTGCACGCCATACGAGCTCAGGATTAACCCCAAGAGAAGATTTGTCCTTTGGAATAACGCTCTTATCCCTTAAACTTCCAGATGTATCAAAACGCACACCCCATATTTTGTTTTTTCCCGGTCCTATTATAACAGAAGGATCTGTTTTACCTGGAATAAATTTTTCACCTGTTACATATTCATAAAACCTTGATACAAGCTTCATCGTCGTTCCAATTACATCATTATCCCAATCTACAAGAACTATTCTATTTACATTTCCTTCAATATGTTTATCAAAGGCTATTGCAGCTGCTGTTGTATCACCATCATACGATGCAATTAATGCATGCGGAATTGTACCCAATGATTCTATTCCCCAATAATCTGCATTAGCGTCTGTTGATACACCAAAAGCACCTGCTTTTAACGCCGCATAACCATCGGTTGCCTGTACCCAGAAATGGTCAAATCTTGCACTAAAAAATAATATAGGCTTTCCATTGGCAACATCTACAACCTTTTTAACAGCAGTGGCAGTTGAGGTAGCCCTTGCCAATACTCCCAATAAAATTGTTTCAAGATATCCAAAATATGACGGATCTCCTTCAATAGTCAAAACCGGTTCCATATCCTTTGCTTCGTCACCATCAAATAGTGCTTTAACTTCTATTTCATTCCATTTATCAACCCATAAATCATTTAACATCATCCTTAAATCCCATTTTTTTGACGTTATTTCAAGCAATTCCTCTTTATCCATCTTATGAGCTGCATTTTGTAAAGCTTTCTCCAATTCTAAAATACTGTTAAACAATTCATTAGCTTTTTCTTCATCCCTATAATAACCAGTTCCAAATCTTAAAATAGCAAGTGCTTCATCAATTCCTACAACAACACAATCCTTTCTGGGAAAATACTGATAAAGCACGTTAACATGCTTATTGTCTTTTTTTAACACCTCAACATATCTTGTAAAATACTTATCCGAATAATAACCCATTCTAATCCTGTCAATAGGGACTTTAAAAACTTTTGGATGTAAGCGTTTTGACATTATTATCACCTCAAAGATATTATATATTCCAATTTATTCTTGAATGTTTTATAAAGGTTAAAGTTTGTTACACAATATATTTTTCAATTTTTAACAAAAACTCTTTCCAGTGTTGCCCGGGTCCAAAATTTCCAATCCTTCCATCGCTTTTAATAACCCTATGACACGGAAATATCAATGGAAGATTATTATGTGCCATAACAGTTCCAACAGCTCTTGCTGCGCGCGGATACCCTGCCATAACTGCTAGCTCTCCATAAGATACAACATGTCCAAATAATACTTTATTTTTTAAAGTCTTCATTACTCTTTCCTCAAAAACAGTTTTAAAATACTTTTCATAAGGCAATTCATCAAGAACATCGTATCCTTTAAAATACTTTTTTATAGTTTTATAAAACAAAGCCGTATGATTATCATAATATTCTTCAAGATAATCATTATAAAATTTTATTTCTATAATCTTATTATTTTTCACAAATCCTTTAATACTTCCAGCTTCGGTTGTAATTACAAAAATCTCCATAATAATAACCCCGTAAATAATATTTCACAAATGTAGTATACCAGAAAAAATGAAATATTCATATACTTAAATTAATTAAATATACCTGATTATGGTATAATAGATTTAAAAAAGATTAAAAAACATTATTATTAATAACAATGAAAAATTTTTCATGGGAGGTGGTATAAGTGACAACAGGTTTAGGTTCTTTATTGTGGCTCATATTTATGTTCTATATTTTACTCGGGCCACAGTTTAAATTTGCACAGTTAATTGCTTCAAGGAAAGGTCTTTTGTCCTCGTTATCTAAAAAGAGGAATTCAACAGTTATTACTCTTATACACAGACAGGAAAGTATGGGATTTTTAGGAATGCCATTCTATAAATTCATTAATATAGAAGATAGCGAAGAAATATTAAGAGCTATAAGAAAAGCACCTAAAGATAAGCCTATAGATTTAATTATACACACACCAGGAGGCCTTGTATTAGCTGCTACACAAATTGCCAAGGCTTTACACGATCATCCAGCAGAAACACGGGTAATTGTTCCTCATTATGCAATGAGCGGCGGAACATTAATCTCATTATCAGCAGACAAAATAATAATGGATCCCCATGCCGTTTTAGGTCCTGTTGATCCACAATTAGGCCAAAATCCCGCTCCAAGTATCGTTAGAGCAGTTGAACAAAAAGGTGTGGATAAAGTCGATGATCAAACATTAATACTTGCAGACGTTGCAAAAAAATCCATTCATCAGGTTCAGAAATTTATATATGAATTATTAAAGGACAGATTCGGAGAAGAAAAAGCTAAAAAATTATCAGAAACCTTAACAGAAGGAAGATGGACTCATGATTACCCAATAACAGTTGAAGAAGCAAAAGAATTGGGATTAAATGTAGAAACAGATGTTCCAGATGAAGTTTATATGTTAATGGATTTATATACACAACCTGTAAGACAAAGAGGAACTGTTGAATTCGTGTCATTTACCGACAAAAAATAAATAAAATAATAAAAACCGGGACTTTTTAAAGACCCGGTTTTTTTATCCTTTAAGCCCTGAACTAACAAGACTCTTAACAAATAGGTTCTGGATGGCAAAGAATATAATCAGTGTTGGAACAAGTGCTATCATTGTACCAGCCATTATTATTCCCCAGTTGTTAGCAGCATCAGAACTAATTAACATCTTTATACCAATTTGAACTGTCTTCATTTTATCGTCCATTGTTACTATCAATGGCCACAAATAGAGATTCCATGCATAAACAAAGTTGATTAACGCTGCACCGCCAAGCATTGATTTGGATAATGGCAATAAAATCTTCCAGAAATATTGCATTGACGTTGCGCCATCTATCTTAGCAGCATCGCTTAATTCTTTTGGTATTGTCATAAAATGCTGTCTCATTAAAAATGCATTTGTGGCACTTGCAGTAAAAGGTATAATAAGCGCATAATATGTATTGATCCAGCCAAATTGCTTCATTATAAGGAATAATGGCAAAATCATAACTGTTTCTGCCGGCAAAAATAAGGTTATAAATAATAACATAAATGACAAATTCTTTCCTCTAAATTGAAAGTTCGCAAAGGCATAACCTGCAAGCGTTCCTGTAATCAACTTACCAAATGTAATAAAAAATGCTATAATTGACGAATTAATAAGCATTCTTCCTAAATCAACTAATTTTAAAGCCTCTGCATAATTCTGCCAGTGAAATGTACTTGGAAATAATTTAGGTGGAAATGTATAAACCTCTGTATAAGTCATAAAACTCATACTAAACGCCAATAATATTGGAGCCATAACTATTAATGAAATAAGTATTAATATTATTTCAGATAAAATTAAATTAACTTTTTTTCTCCTTGAAATACTTGAAGCCATTAAGATCACCTCACTGATAGTGGACGGATTTTTCGACGCCTTTGAAATAGATTACTGTGATAACTCCCATAATAGCAAACATTATAACAGATTGAGCTGCGGCAGAACCATTATTTGTATAGGTAAATGCATCTAAGTATAATTTATATATCAAAGTTGTTGTAGTTCCTGAAGGTCCACCCTTTGTCATAATATCAATAATACCAAATGAAGTAAACATAGTTGTTGTAAAATTCATTATAAACAAATAAAAACTTATAGGTGATAACAATGGAAATTTAATTTTCCACATACGTTGCCAGAGATTTGCACCATCTATCATAGAAGATTCCAACAAAGAATCAGGAATCGATTGTAGTCCAGCTATATAAAAAATCAAATCAAAAGGTAACATCTTCCATATTGTTGCAAGCATTACAGCAATAAATGCATACGGCGTAGTTGTAAGCCAATCTGTATCTATACCAAAAAACTTCATAAATATATAGTTTAAATATCCAACAGTTGGAGTTAATAAAAATGACCATAATATACCAGCAATTGCTGGAGAGATTGCATACGGGGCAAAGATAAATAACCTAAAAAATCGTGTTCCAGGAATATTTTGAACTAATAATTGTGAAATTAAAAATGCTAAAAACATCGTTAAAAAAACAGTGGAAAACGAATAAATCGCAGAAGTCAACAGAGCCTTATAATACGCAGGATCTGTAAATAACTCTGTATAATTTTCCAGACCAACAAAAATACTTCGATTTCCAAAAAAAGATTCCTGATAAAAACTTAATTTAAAAGAATATGTTGCTGGCCAATAAATAAATAAAATAATTATAACAAAGGTTGGTACAAGTAATAAATATGGAGTTAATTTACTTTTCCACGACATATGAAGATTCCTCCTTCTTTAAAAAAAGGGCGGAAAACCGCCCTGGTATAATTATAACTTAAAAATTATTTATAAAGTCTGTTGTATCTCTTCAATTCTAATGTAACCTGTCTTGCGGCATCATTAAGAGCTTGTTCTACAGATTTCTTTCCATTAATTACATTTTCATATTCTGTTTCGATAACTTCTCTTGTTTTTGGGAATACACCCATAACTGCTCCATTTGTATTAACTGTCTGTTTTGATAAGAGTAATTCCATTATAGCTGTTAAGTAATTTGGATGTTCTGAATAGAATCCGCTGAACAATAATTGTTCTATAGCATCTTTTCTAACTGGGAAGTATCCTGTTTCAAGGTGCCATCTAATCTGCTGTGCTGGTTCTGTCATCCATTTTACAAATTCCCAAGCTGCATCAATTTCTTCTTTTGGATGATTCTTAAGAATCCATAATGATCCTCCACCTATAACTGATCCACCCTGTACTGATTCATCTGGTTTTGGTAAGAATGCAGTTCCAACTTCAAAACCATTTTCTTTTGCTGATTCATCAAAGAATTTAACATCTGATGTTGAGTATAATAACATACCAGCTTTTTTAGCTAAGAAAATCTGACTTGCGCCATTCCAGTCTTCTCTTTTTGTATTTAATAATAAACCTTCGTCTGTCATCTTTTTGAATAAATTGAATATGTTTTTACCAGCTTGACTATTGAAAACTGCCTGTGTAGGTCTTACTCCTGCTCTACCATTTCCATTATTTACTAATGGAGCATTCTGTACAGCCATTAATTGTTCAAAGAACCATGAATGTGTTGGCCATGTTAAACCGTATCTAATAACCTTACCATTTGCATCTTTCTTCTGTAATTTTCTTGCATATTCTATTAATTCATCATATGTTCTTGGTGGTTTATCAGGATCTAATCCAACTTCCTTGAACATTGTTTTATTATAGAATAAAATAGCTGTTGATGAGTTAAATGGCATTGAATATAATTTTCCATTAACTGTATAGTAATTAGCTACTTGTTCAAGGAAAGCACCTTTATCTATAGTTGGATCCTGTTCTATTAAATCACCAATTGGAATAGCGATTCCACCATCAATCATTGCCTGTGTTCCAATATCGTATATTTGTACAATATGTGGAGCTTTTCCTGCTTTTACAGCTGCAATTGTTTTGTTGAAAGTATCAAGATATGAACCTGTGTATTGTACATTAACCTTGATATCTGGATGAGTTTTCATGAAATCGTTTGCCATGTCCTGTAATAATTCAATTCTCCACCCACTCATAGCATGCCAGAATTCGATAGTAACCTGTGCAAACATAGAAACACTTAAAATAACAACCAATAATACTGCCAGTTTTTTCATATACTTTCCCCCCTTGATAAGATGATTTCTTAATAGAAAATATCATATATACAATAAACGAATAAAAAGAAATATTAAGAAATATTAATTTGTGTTAAAGTTTTTTTACCGTATCTTTATTATACTACTTTTTTTTAAAAGAATCAAATGTTATGTGAAAAAGAAAAAATGAAAATTAATACTGTTTTTCGCACTCTTTGCGTTTTAATGTCTTTTATTATACATGGCCAGTTAAAAAATTCTAAACTTCAATATGAATTATGTTTTTCAAAGTATTTTATTTTTTTGTATCTATTTTTATTGAAATTATTTAATCAGTTGATAAATTAATTCAAATAAAAAATATAGTAAATATTCCATATATATATTGACTTTTCTTTTTTTTTTTATATAATTATATTCGAAAGTTATTGCTAATATTGAGGTGATCTAATGAAACCAAATTTTTATTTCAATAATCTTAAATTAATAAAATTTACATCAAATGGCACAGAGGAATTTTACATAAAAAGAGACACAAACATTAATTTACAAGATAACAATATATACCTTTTAAAATTAAACAATAAATTACTTCCTTTTCCTATAAAAAAACATAAAATAATATTTAGTGATGATTATCCTTTCTGTATTGTTAGTGAAGAATTTAATTTTCCAAAAGTTGATAAATTTATTATTTCAAATAATGAAAAATTAATTCAGACATCTAATTTTTCATTACCTTACGACAATTATTTATTTGTTGCAATAACCTTTGATTCAAAAACTATTACTAACTGCCCTTTACTTATCACTTTAAGAGATAATAATATGAATGTCTATGATTTTAATTCGTATATTATAAATATAAATCAAAAAGATAATTTGCTTGTTATTAAATTTAATTTAAACTCATTAAATCTTCAGCAGAGAAAATATTATGTTGATTTGTTGATCTCAGGTAGAAAGGTTTTTTCCCGTGAAATTTCTATTCTTCTCAATAATATTTACAATTTTAAAACTTCTTGTGTAAAAAATTACAGATGAGATTTCACATGGAGGTGATATTATGAGAAGTGGTCCTATCGGAGTTCAGGCCATTACTGCTGATGATGGTACAGGAAGATACTGGTACGATGGCAACATTGATAAATTAAATGAAAAAAACAAAGTAATTGATGATATTTTAAAAAGAAGAGCGGAGAAAATAGAACAAACTATAGATACGATAAATAAAAGGGCACAATATGTTGCTGGAAAAGCTTTAACTGCAGCAGAAGGTGCATCTGTAGGTGGATTAGTTGGTGCTGTAGCTTATGTTGGTATTGATATTGCTACAGATGTAATAAAGCATTACACTCCTGATCAATATGATGGCTGGATTGATTTAGGAATAAGGGCTGCTAAGGGAACTTATGACGTAAAAAATATAAAAAATCTCTTTAAACTTTTTAGGAGGCATTGATTAATATGACGGAAATCTTTTTTAAAAAAGAAAATTTTATTTTTTCCTCTATCTTGCTTTTTAATTTAATTGAAAGTATAATAAGTATAAACAAAATAAATATATATATTACATTTTTCTATTTTATTTTTTTTCTTTTTTTAAAAAAAGATTTAAATCTTCATTCTAAATTAGAAAAATCAACTATAATATTATTCCTTTCGATAATTTCTGGATATCTTTTCAGCTATTTATTATACACAACCTTTTTTTCAAATATAGAAAATATACTATTTGGTAAATTTTCAGCTGTAATTTTATTATTGATATTCACAGGAAATTTTTTTAAATTTTATAATAAAAAAAATGTGTATTCAATAATCTATATTATAAGTATTTTCACTATAGCCATTGGTTATAACTTTATTTCCTTTCATCTTTCATTGAATCAAAAAATTTTATCTCTTTTTATTTTTATACTTTCAGATTTTATTAGTTTTTACTTAATTGAACATTATATTAATTCAGAAAAAAAAGAGGATTCAATTTTTATTGCTATCATTGCACTTAAAATTTATTTCTTCAGAAATATTTTATTTTATAGTAATATATCAATTGAAGAATCTTTATTTATTAAACCTATAGTTCTTGCTGCTATATATTTATTCTTACAATATTTCATTAAAAAAAATTATATCTTAAGCTTTATTTTTATTACAATTTCATATATTTTTATATTCTAAATTGAAAGCTGTGACTTTCATTTATTTAAATTTTTATAATACTTATAATAGGGCTTTATATAAAATACCTCCTGCAAATCCATTAGATGTTCTATTATCTCATTTAATCTTTTGGTATTTTCTGTATTGTATATGTACTTTGAAGCTATTGGAAGATTTTTTTCATGAATATCTTCCTCTTTTAATATGCTTTTTAAATAGAAAGCTTCAACAGCTGTTTTAAAATCTTCATAATCAGCATTTAGATACACAGGTGTTTTCATACTTACATAGTCACTTCCATCTTTACCAAGAAATTTACCGGAAAACTTTAATGCTATACCAAATGAACCAACTACTTTATTGGTAAGATTTAATTCCTTTTTTGCAGTATGTATAGCTTCAATTATAGAATTTGCTTTTCCAGCTTTAAACAAGTTATACACAAATTCAACAAACTTATCCCTGTGCTCAGGATAAGGAAGTATCTTTTCATGTTTTATTTCCCATCTTCTTGGAATAGGAACTATTATATATCCACGAGAATTCTTCCATAATCTCTTTTCCTCTATCATTTTTTGAATTAATTCCTTTAATGAATATTTTGAATTTTTGGTAATCCACGGATTCTTTTCCTGTGCTTTTTTTACAAGATCATCCAATCTCAATGGCATAACACTGGTAGCAAGAAACCGTTCTATATATCGCATATAATTTTCTTCATATTCGCTATATTCACCATTATTAGAATAAAATTCATCACGAACCTTTTTTATTAAATTATCAACAAAATCGCTAAAAGATAAAAATCCAAAATCCCTATAATCGATCTTCATACCGGTTACTATTCTTTTTATAATATGCTCATTTACATCTTCATAATTATGTTCTTCAATAATCCTTATAACCTCTTCAACAATATCTTCAATAGAATCCTTATCCTCAATCTTTTCAGATTTTACTATATCCTCATAAGGAATAAACATATCTGCAGATAATTCCATTTCTTTTGAAGTATTTTTACTTCTACTTACAACAATAACCTCTTTTCCATATATTCGAAGTTTTTTTACAAGTGGAACAAAATCAGCATCTCCCGTTACCAGAACAAACATATCAATATGAGGCAAAGAAAACATTGTTTCAATTGCATCTATTGCAAGTTTTATATCATTGCCTTTTTTATTTTCAAAACCGTCTTCTGGCATTTCTATTAATTCAATACCATGTCTTGAAAATGAAAACATTGTTGCGGGATATTTTGACCAATGTGCATAAGCCTTTCCCCCAACAATTTTCCCCAATTCCTTTATTTTTTCAATAATCAACTCCGGATCAACCGGTTGATTTTGATAGTCCATAAAAATAAATATGCTTTTGATATTATCACCATCCCTTTTTATATCTTTTTATAATACTTTCTGCAACTCGAATGCCATCTACTGCAGAAGATGTAATTCCTCCTGCATATCCGGCACCTTCTCCTATAGGATATAACCCTTCAGTTGAAATACTTTCATAATTTTCATTTCTTTCAATCCTTACAGGAGATGAACTTCTTGTTTCAACACCTGTCAGCAATGAATCATATGAAGAAAACCCTCTTAGTTTTTTTCCCATTACTAAAATGCCTTCTTTTAAAGCGTCGGTAATATATTCTGGATATATGTTATTAATATCATAAAATATCGTTCCCGGCTTATATGAAGGCTTAACTGCTTTAAATTTTACAGATTTTTTGTTTCTTAAAAAATCACCAAATAATTGAACAGGTGCATAATAAAAATTAGAAATGGCATATGCTTTTTTTTCAAAATTCCTTTGAAATTCAACACCTGCTAATGGATGATTTGAAGGATAATCTGAAGGTTCGACACTTACTAATATAGCACTGTTAGAATTGACATTATCTCTTGCAAATTCACTCATTCCATTTGTAACAACCATATTCTCTTCTGAAGCCGATGCAACAACATATCCCCCCGGACACATACAAAAAGTATAGACAGCTCTTCCATTTTTCGCCCTATGAGAAAGCTTATAATCTGCAGCCTTTAATCTCGGATGATTATAAAATTTACCATACTGACTTTTATCAATTAATTCCTTTAAATGTTCAATCCTTACACCAATAGAAAATGGTTTTTGTTTGATTGTTATTCCTTTGTTGAATAACAATTCAAAAGTATCTCTTGCACTGTGACCAATAGCTAAAATTATTACATCAGAATATATTTTTTCATTACCGTTTACAACAACACCTTTTACCTTTCCATTTTTGATAATAATATCGGTAACCTTGCTTTCAAATAAAACACTCCCACCAAGAGAAATTATTTTTTTTCTTATATTCTTCACAGCTATTTCCAGTTTATCAGTACCAATATGCGGTTTGTTGACATATAGTATCTCTTCTGGAGCACCGGCCTTTACAAATTCTTCAAGCATCTTCCTAATTCTATTATTCTTATCCTTTATAAGCGTATTTAACTTGCCATCAGAAAATGTTCCAGCTCCACCTTCACCAAATTGAACATTACTTTCTATATTTAAAACACCCTTTTTCCAGAAAAGATTTACGTCTTTTTTTCTTTCTTCAACCGCCTTTCCTCTTTCCAATATTATAGGCTCAAACCCTGCTTCGGCAAGTATTAATCCAGCAAATAACCCGGAAGGTCCGGAGCCTATTATTATCGGTCTCGTAGTCAAAAGTTCCTCTCCCTGAGCTGGTAATATATACTCTTTCTCTGGAGATATCATAACAAGGGAATTATTTTTTAATTTATCTTCATCTTCCACTTTAAAATCCACATTATACACAAAATAAATCATATCATTCTTTTTACGCGCATCAATAGAGCGTTTTATAATTCTAACTTCTTGAATTTCTTTTGATGAAATATTCAACTTTTTTGCAATTTCTTTTTTTATATCTTCATCTTGATGATCAATAGGTAATTTTATATTATTTATTCTCAACATAATTTTTTAATCTCCTTCTATAATCTTCAAATGTATTATATCATAAAATAAAACGACCTTTGCAGGCCGCTTATTATATCTTGCACTCATCAAATAACTTTCTCAAAATTATTTCATCATTAACTTCCAAGTTATTATCTTTCATCCATTCATCATTAAAAAATTTTGTTAAATAGCTTCTTCCACTATCAGGAAAAATTACAACAGCTTTTTTATTCTTTATATTATTTTCTTTTAAATACTTTATCATTCCAAATAATGCTGCCCCAGAAGAGCCACCGACCAATATCCCTTCTCTTTTTGATAAAAATCTCGCCATTGAAAATGCTTCCTGATCATTAATCACAACTATATCATCTATAATGTCTAAATTTATGGTTTTTGGGATAATATTTTTTCCTATTCCTTCAACTAAATATGAATGAGAATGTTTCAATGCTTCCTCAACTGTAAGACCAGCTTTTACGTGATGATATATTGACCCCTCTGGATCTACTCCTATTAATTTTATATCCTTTCTTTCTTTAAAATATTTACCAATTCCAGAAATTGTTCCGCCTGTACCCAATCCAGCAAAAATATAGTCAAGCTCTCCATTAAATTGTTTCCATAATTCTGGTGCAGTTGTTCTATAATGAGCTTTTGGATTATTTTTATTAAAATATTGATTGGGGATAAACGCATAATTGTTTGGATCTACAGCCTTTTCAAAAATCTTTTTTAATTCTTTTTCATTATTTTGATTTATTAAAATCTGGATATAGCTTACTATTCCTTCTATTTCTGATTTTGATAAAGGCTTTCTCTTTTCCCAGATTATATTTCTAATAATTTCAGCGATTTTATATTGCGACATTATAGAAAATGGGGAAACATTACCTGGGACTCTTATTATATATGCTCCATATGCTCTTAGCAATAATTCCTTTTCCATGCTTATTTTTTGGGGCATTATGAATATTACAGAATTTCCTTTTTTTACAGCATATAAAGCTAGCCCTATTCCTGTATTTCCAGATGTTGGTTCAATAATAACTGTATCAGTTGTTATTAAATTTTCTTTTTCAGCCATTTGAAGCATATATGCTCCAACTCTATCCTTTATGCTACCTCCAGGATTAAAATACTCCACTTTTGCATATAATTCATTTTTTACATTAAAATACTCTTCTATATTCTTCAAACGAATAACAGGTGTTTCACCCATTAATTCCAATATTTCATTGTATATTTCCTTATTCTTTTTCATATAATCACCTCTTGTGAATATTTTCTTTTTTATATTGGCAATATTTTTTCCTTAGTATATCAAATTGGATTAAAAATGTCAATATTAATTTTTTATGTTTATACAATATTTACATTTTGTTTTACCTAACATATATTATAAAAAATAGCCAGCATAAGCTGGCTAAGACTAAAAATCTTAAAATATTTTTCTAACTAATTTTATTGCATCTTGAGGACACACTTCGTGGCAAACATAACATCTTATACACTTTGAATAATCTATATACTTATCGTTATCAATATTTATAGCCTCAGCAGGGCATCTACTTTCACAGATTTTACATTCAACACATTTATCTTTATTGATTTTTGGAACCCTTTCAAAAACTCTTGTTATATTGGTTACAGTTTCAAAAATAGGTGTTGTAAGAGGAAGTTTTATTCCTGGCGCATTCCAATTAGATATAAGGTTATAGTCAGGTATTAAATTTCTTCTTGCAGCTTCTTTTATAATATAAACATATTTTTCTTTTATCCCCAATGATTTTATAATCGCATGATCAAGTGCATAAGCATTTTCTGAAATGCCTATCACATTAAATTTCTTCTTTTTACCATTTGCCGGTCCGTTACCTTCCATTCCTTCTATACCATCTATTATATTTAATGTAGGATTAACTATATTATGTATATCTATTAAAACATTGGCAAAATTGGTATTTGTTTTTGCCCTGAAATGCCATGCAGACTTTTCCTTGCCAACAATACAGCCAAATGTATTTTTTACTGCTAATGTCATTATCATTTGAACGTGTGTCTTTAATTTAGCAATATTTACTATTTTATCTGCCTCTAAAACCTTTCTCGAAACCTTAAATCCCCTGAAATTTTCTCCATCTACCTCCACAGGATCATCTAATTCTACAATAGGAATATCAAGTTCTTTGCAAATTTCGTAGACGCCATTAGCCTTTGCAACAGATATTGCATTTCCTGTAGCAGGGCTATCACCAACAAAAGGCTTTGTTCCAAGAGATAATAAAAACTTTAAAACAATTTCTACAATTTTTGGATTAGTTGTAATACCGCTTCCAACATGATTAGGAGACAACATATTTGGTTTAACGAGAACTCTATCATTCTTTGAAAACAAGCTTTTATATTTTTCCAATAATGGAAATAAAACTTCTTCAGCATTTGTATAATCGGTACATTGCTTTAAATAGACATCCATAAGCCTTTTCTCCTTTTTTTAATATATAAATATTATATCATATTCTTAATAACAAAATCCCCGGAGTTAAATTGACAACTCCGGGGATTGGATTTATTTTATATACTTGGATGTGTTAATTTTTCAAGTTGAGGTATTCGTTTATACAAAATTACCATAATTGCTGGATATAAGAAAAACTTAATTGAAAGCGAAACTATTCTTGGAGGCATCAAAACTCCATATGGAACACCAAAAAGAGTATGTATAAAATACGGTGTTAATGTAACTCCAACCAAAGCGCCTGCTAAATATGAAAATGCAAAACTCCAGAAATTTGTTTCTTTCTTAAATACATACCAGAACACAAGACCAGGCAATAACCCATGCAATCCAGAAGTAAGAGTGAAATGTGGCATAAATGGTCCCATTGGGTTTATCCAATATCCAAAGAAATCAGCCAGAGCCCCTACCATAAAACCATACCATGGTCCAAGAATCAATGCTGAGAGGAATATTGGCAATGTTCCAAACCCAATTCTGATACTTTCAACACCAAATAGACTGAATCTAAAGGATAATAATCTTGTTAAAATAATACTTAAAACAATGAATAAAGCGCTTAAAATCATTTTCTTGGTTTTTGTCACTTTATTCCCTCCCAAAATTAAATTTCAGAGTGATTATATCAAAATTTGAAACTTTTTTCAATACTTTTCTCTAAAATTCATATTCACTTTTAATAAAAGGCACCGGTATAATTCCCATTCCTTTTTCCCATGCACGTTTTCCAGCACTTAAAGGAAGTATAAATTCACCATACACACCCAGATTAAATGATTGATTATTAATTGGAATTTTATACTTTATTCCTCCTCCCATTAAATACAACTGTTCAAAATGATATGGAACAACCACTAATGCTTTTAAATTAGCCTCAATAGTAAAATTATATGGCAAAGAATATCCTGCTTCTATTGTAGGAGCAAAAATATAATCTAATTGTTCAGGATTTTTTTCATCTGGACCAAAAATAAATCCCAGAGTTGCACCAACATTATATGATTCATTATTATAACTAACCCCCACAAATGGCAATATCGCCCCGGATAACTCTATTCCCAACGAGTAAGAAAAACTTCCTGCAAATATTACAAGATTGAAGACCAAAAAGGTTATTAATAACATTCTTTTCATTTTAATCACCCTCCTTTCTTAATGATTGAAGAGATAAAAACAATAAAGGAATACCAATAAATGAATAAACGACTATTTTCATATCATTAATACTTCCTCTGATGAAATAATAGCTTACAACAACAAATGCAACAAAAAACATAAAACTTCCTATTTTTCTGTATCGAGTTGCTACAAACGTTGAAATTATTAAGTAAATCCATGGCATCGCCTCTATTAACCCCGCAAATGAAAATCCTTCAGATAAAATAGTAAAAATCAGCAACAACAAACTCAATGAATACCCAACACGTTTAATTACAGTTTCTCTTTCAAAAATATATCCTGCATATAGCATACTCTTCAGAACCAATGGAAACGCCATATAAAAAAGCAGCACATTATAAACGGAAAGCATTTTTATATTAAAAGAATAAAGAATTATTGAAAATACAACTGTTGAATACAAAACTACATTTGAAATTTTAAACCGCAAATATCTTTCCATTTCGTCAATTTCTTTCGAAAAAATATCCTTGTATATTTCAATAACAACAGCTAAAATTAAAAATAAACCATAAACTCTATTTTCACCAGTAGCTAAAAGAACAGCATATATAAATAAAAGCTCAAAAAGATAAAAATATTTGTTAAAGAATAAACTCTTCATATTATTCACTCCCCTTTGAAATTGAAATTACTTCCTTCAATTCATCTTCTTCCAGGAAAAAAATGTCTTCAACAGAGCATTCAAACACCTTTGAAAGTTTTAATGCGAGTACAACTGAAGGCGTATATTTACCTTTTTCTATATAATTAATTGTCTGTCTTGACACTCCTACAAGATTTGCAAGTTTTTCCTGACTTAAATCATACATTGCTCTATAAACCTTTAATTTATTTTTCATATAATCCCTCCCATTATTATTGTATAATATTTTTGATATAATGTCAAGTATACTTGACATTATATATGATAAAAAGATAAATTTTGTGCAACCATACTATAAAGATATGGTTAAATTTATGATATAATAATGATAGTCTACAATACTCAAGGGGGGGAAGTTATGGATTTAAGTACAGAATTTGCCGGAATAAAACTTAAAAATCCTTTAATGCCAGCTTCAGGACCTTTAGTTGGCGATGATGAAAAGATGTTATATCTTGCAAGACTTGGTGTTGGCGGAATGGTTACGAAAACGATTTCAACAAAAGCTGCAGAAGTTCCAAGACCCTGTATTTATGGAACAAACAATTATATTGTTAATGCAGAACTATGGTCAGAATTACCACCAGAAAAATGGATAAATGAAATCCTGCCAAATCTAAAAAAAGAATTGGATTTACCTTTAATAGTAAGTGCAGGATACACCAAAGAAGATATGGAAGTATTAATACCTCAACTCGATAAATTTGCAGATGCATTTGAAATTTCAACACATTATGTTGGAAAGAATCTTGATACAATAGCTGAAACTGTGAGAACCATAAGAAAACATACAGATAAACCTATATTTATGAAAATGAGCCCACATATTCCTGATCCTGTAGAATTTGCAAAAATGGTTCTTAAAAATGGCGGAACAGGTGTGGTAGCAATAAATTCATTAGGTCCCACAATGCTTATTGATTTGAAAAACAGAACAAATTTAATAGGTAATGATAAAGGACAGGTATGGATTTCAGGACCGGTAATTAAAAATCTTGGCCTTGCCCTGGTAAATACAATAAAAGAAGCAGTTCCTGAAATTACTGTTATTGGTGTTGGCGGTGTGGCTTCAGCAGATGACGTATTAGAATATTTATTAGCCGGTGCTGATGCTGTTCAAATGCTATCTGCAGCATTAATCAGAGGAAAACAATTATATAAAACCATAGTAGATCAACTTCCAAAAGCTCTAGAAAAATTTGGTTTTTCCTCTATTGAAGAAGTTAAAAAAGTTGGATTAAAAAAGAAAGAGGTTGTTTTTGAACCAAAATATCCACAAATTGATCTTAACAAATGTACTTTCTGTAAATTATGTGAAATGGTATGTCCATATTGGGCAATTACTGTTGATAAAGAAAATAAACAGGTAATAGTCGATGAAAGCAAATGTTTTGGCTGTAGCCTGTGTCAGAGCAGATGTCCTGTAAAAGCAATTAGTGGTGTAATATAAAAATTTGGCTGCTTATAGAGCAGCCGATTTTTTTACGAAATCAATATATGAACCTATATATTTTCTATTAACCAAAAAATAATACATTTAATTTTCTTCTCCAATATTCAGAGTTCAGGCCGTCTTCCTGCTGTTTTTTATTATATTTTTTGTTAATTTTTTGACATCTGCTTTCGCTGGTTAAATTTAAATAAAAATTTAAATATAATTTAATTTAAATTTAATAAAATGTGTTGATATCTTTTTTTTTTTTTTGCTAAAATTATTATAAATTGAATAAGTGAAAATAATATCTTTTAACTATAAAATTGCATAATACAAAAATTATATATTTTACGTGAGGGGGGATAGAATGTATATTATTAATGGAGAAACTTATAGTACAAAAGATTTTTCGGACTACTCAAAATGGTCAATGAAAGTTCATAGTGAAGTTAGTGATAGCGTAGACTCTTTTAAAAATAATGTAGCTGTAAGAACAATTAAAGGAATAAACAGCGGAATACGAAGTGGTTTGGTTTCTGGATCCAAAACAGCAGCAGGAAGTTTTTTAGCAATGTATCGTGGAATTAAGCTTAAAAAAGGTAGTACTAATATGGCTCTTTTCTATGGCACACAAGCTGCAGCAGGAGGATTTGTAGTTGGTTTTGCAAAAGGCTTTGCTGATGGCTTTGCTGACGGTTTTACCTTTAAAGATTATGAACCTATTCCAACTAAATAATCATGAAAAATTATAATAATATGTCTATTGTTTTATTAAATAATAATTTAAAAATTCAAAAACAAATTCCTTTAATTGAGAAAATGAATTATACAGATTATAATTATTATGTTCTTAATTTTAAGAATAAAAATTTTCCGATTCCATTTGATAATCATAAAATAGACATGTTTGGAAAAGTTGCTGTTTGCAACAAAAATAGGAAAAGTATATTTGAATATTCTGAAGTTATATATAAAATATCATCAAATATTTCACAAAATAATAAAACGGTTTTTTTTAGCGGTGTTGAGAACGAGATAATTTTAAGTATAAAATTTAATACAATTAAAAAAAGTGATGATATACTACCTGTTTTTTGCGTATTATCAAAAAATAATTCAATATACAACGGATATTTCAATTTAATATCTCCAGATTTTAATAAAAGAAATAAAGAATTATTGTTTATCTTTAAACAAAATACAGAAAATTTTATAGGTTTTTATGATATAGATTTTTATGTTGCAGGATATGAGATTTTTTCAAGTTCTATTGAATTTAAAAAGCATACTTATTCTTTCCATAAAGGAGTATAAAAATGAAAAAATTATTAAAATTAATCGATGATTTGTTCACTGGTTTTTTCACAACTACAGGTTTATGGTTTATTTTTATAAAAGATTCTATAGAAAACAATAACATTTTCAAATTTATTCTGGTTTATTTTATGTTTATTATAATTTTTGAAATTGGGAAAAAATTTGATGTTCACTGGAAAGCTATATTTCTTAAACTATTAATAATCATAATAATAGTTTTTGGTTTTGGATATATAATAGGTATTTCTCTAAAAGGGAAAATATATATAATAATTTTGATGTTTTATACTGATGTTTTTTTGTGGTATAAACTGAAAAACAACAACCAATGAAATATGGCGAAAGGTTAACTTAATTTTTTTGTAATATACAATAAAAGTTTTGAACCAAAATATCCACAAATTGATCTTAACAAATGTACTTTCTGTAAATTATGTGAAATGGTATGTCCATATTGGGCAATTACTGTTGATAAAGAGAATAAACAGGTGATAGTCGATGAAAGCAAATGTTTTGGCTGTAGCCTGTGTCAGAGCAGATGTCCTGTAAAAGCAATTAGTGGTGTAATATAATTTAAAGTCAAAAAATGGCAAGAATTTTTTATTCTTGCCATTTTTATTGATTATATAAGTAACAATTGAGTAACAATTCACTAAAAATAACTTATAAAGAAATATTTCACTTTATTAGACTTGTTTCTAGAATTAGCTAATAAACCGAAAGATGATTCACCATAATATTAATATTATTAAAAATAGCAGTAAATCAAGGAATGCAAGCATTTATTACTTAGCAGAAAAAATAAAATACAATTATAGTCAAATATCTTTCATTTATTAATAATAATAATGTGTAATATAGATTAAAGAATTTTGACAATAATGTCTAAAATGTGTTATAATAATTAAAAATCTATTAAGGGGAGGTAGAGTTATGAGGAAAAGACGGTTGGTAGCGTTATTTATCATGGCAGCATTTATAATGTTAGCTACCATGGCCTTTGCAGCAGGGGGAGATGCAGAAGCTGTAAATTATGGTTTCTGGTCAATTATTCCACCTCTATTAGCCATTGTTTTGGCATTTGTGACAAAAGAAGTTATTTTATCATTATTGTTGGGAGTATTTTCGGGAGCTCTTATTAGTGTTTTTGCAACATCTAACTCAGGATTCTTTATGAAACTCATAGAAAGTTATACAAAAACATTTGAGTATCCTGTAAATGCATTAGCAGACAGCTGGCATGCAGGTATTATTGTATTTACACTTACAATTGGTGGTATGGTTGGCGTTATAGCAAAAATGGGCGGAACAAGAGCTATAGCAAATGCACTTGCTAAAAAAGCTCAAACAGCAAGAAGTGCACAGCTTGCAACAGCATTAATGGGTGTTGTAGTATTCTTTGACGATTATGCAAATACATTGATAGTTGGACCTACAATGAGACCTTTAACAGATAAATTAAGAGTTTCAAGGGAAAAATTATCATATATTGTTGACTCAACAGCAGCACCAGTAGCAACAATGGCTGCAATATCAACATGGATAGGTTATGAATTGGGATTAATAGGAGACGCATTTAAATCATTAGGCGTAGAAGTTAATCCATATTCAGTATTCTTCCAATCAATTCCTTACAGAATGTATGGTATATTTGCTCTTGTAATGGTATTCATGGTTGGTGCAATGATGAGAGATTTTGGACCAATGTATGAAGCAGAAAAAAGAGCAAGATTAACAGGAAAAGTATTGGCAGACGGAGCAGAACCAATGCTTTCAACAGATTTTGAAAAAGATCTTGAAAGCAAAAACATTCCTTTAAGAGTTTCCAATGCTTTAGTACCTATTTTAACACTTGTTATTTTTGCATTTATCGGATTATGGTATTCAGGTGGAGGATTAGAACAACCATTTACATGGGATGGAATAAGGGATGCATTTGGTAATGCTGACGCATCAGCTGCATTAATCTGGGCTTCTGCATTAGCAAGTATCGTTGCAGTAGTAATGGCTATTTCTCAAAATATAATGACATTAAAAGAAGCTTTAGAAGCATGGGTAGAAGGAGCAAAATCATTGGTAATAACAACAATAATCCTTATACTCGCATGGTCAATTGGATCAATAGCTTCTGACTTAGGAACAGCTGAATACTTAGTTCAGGTAATTTCAAGCTCATTACCATCATGGACAATTCCAGTATTGGTATTTGTAATTTCTGCAATAGTTGCATTTGCAACAGGAACATCTTGGGGAACAATGGCTATTATGTTACCTTTAGCAGTACCTCTTGCAGCAGCATATACAGGCGGAGAACCTTCAACATTAGTATATGCAACACTTGGTGCTGTATTAACAGGTTCAACATTTGGAGACCACTGTTCACCTATTTCAGATACAACAATTATGTCCTCAATGGCATCATCAGCTGACCATATAGATCACGTTAAAACACAGTTACCATATGCATTAACAGCAGCAGGTCTTGCAGCAGTAGTTGGATACATACCAGTTGGACTTGGAATGCCTGTATGGCTTTCATTAATCCTTGGTGTTGCCGGTATCTGGGCTATCCTTAAATTCTACGGTAAGAGTACAGATCCTAAAGACCTTAAAGCTTAATAATATTAATAATAAAGGGTTCTCCAAATGGAGAACCCTTCTTTTTTTATTTTTTTAATTGCAATTTTTTTATTTTTTCTTATATATACCTGTATATACAGGTATAATCAGCCGCATTCAGATATAACCGGATTTTTAAAAAATCTATAAATATATTAAAATTAATATGTAAAAATTCATTTTATAGGGGGTGTGTTAATGAAGAGATTTTTCTTTTTACTCGTGATTTTATTAACATTTGTATTACTTTATGCAAAAACTGAAGTAGTATTCTGGCATGGTATGGCACGTGATCCTGATAAAAGTAGTATGGACAAAATTATAAAGGATTTTGAAAAAGAAAATCCTGATATTAAGGTAAAAGTTGTTATTGTTCCTGCTGCCGAAACGGATTCTACAAAATTACTAACTGCTGTTGCAGCCGGTACAGGACCTGATCTTGTATATATTGATAGATTTACTGTATCGCAAAGAGCTGCAAAAAATGTTTTAGAACCTATGGAAGATTATCTTAAAAAAGCAGGAATTAACATTGAAAAAATGAAAAAAGATTTTTATGATTTTGCTATTGAAGAATGTATGTTTAAAAATAAAATGTGGGCTCTTCCATTTGATACTGATGTAAGAATATTATTATATAATGAAGAATTACTTAAAAAAGCTGGATTTGATGATCCACCAAATAACATATACGATATGATAGATATTGCTGATAGATTAACAGTGGAAGGGAGAAGGGGAAAATATATAACTGTTGGATTTATTCCATGGTATGCTCAGGGATGGCCTTACACGTGGATATTTGCATTTGAAGGAAAAATTTTCGATAAAAAAACTGAAAAATTTATATTTGCTACAGATCCTGGAGTAATAGAAGCGTACAAATGGCAAAAAGAATGGGCAGATAGATTTGGTTATGAAGCCTTAAATGCTTTTGGTTCTTTACAAATAGGTGATTTAAACCCTTTTACCGCTGGAAAATTAGCCATGGTTGTTGATGGAAATTGGACTATCTCAGGATTAAGGTTATTTGCTCCAAAAGATTTCAAATATAAAATCGGTGGTATCCCTACAAAAAGTGGAAAACCGGTAACCTGGGCCGGAGGATGGAGTTTGGCAATTCCACGAGGTGCTAAGCATAAAGAAGCTGCTGCAAAACTTGCATATTTCATAGCAACTAAAGGACAGATTCAGTATGCTGTAGATACACTTCACTTACCAACATATAAACCCGCAATAAATAAATTCTTAGAGAAAGATCCCTCTCAAAAAGTTTTTGTAGAACTCTTAAAAAACGCCAAAACAAGACCACCTCTTCCTGTTGGTGCATTATTGTGGGATAAACTTGTAGAAGCAAGAGATTATATACTCACCGGAAGAAAAAGCGTGGAACAGGCCTTATTAGATGCTCAAAATGAAGTTCAAAAAGAATATGATCTTATAATGGAAAAATAGGGGGGAAATAAATGAAAAAAATTATTACTATATTATCTATTTTTCTCTTAATTTCTTATATTTTTGCTGATATACCAGAATCATCTTATTGGTATCCTAATGATATAGTGGATTGGTCACCACAAAACGATCCAGATGCCGTATATAATGTTTCGCATATACCTCTTGCAAAAAGAGTTTATGGAGAACCTTTAACAAAACATGCATCAAAAGAAATTAAAATAATGGCTCTATCAATATTAAATCCATCTACCAGCGGTATGCCCTCACAGGGAAGTAATAATTCATTTAAAACTTATCCATTTTCAATGTGGCAATATGTAGACTACATGGTTGCATGGGCTGGTTCTGCAGGAGAAGGCATTATTGTTCCACCATCAGCAGACATAATAGATGTGGCTCATAAAAATGGGGTTCCTATTCTCGGAACTATATTCTTCCCTCCAAATAAATATGGTGGTCGTCGAAATTGGGTTGACCAATTATTAAAGGAAAAAGATAACAGATTCATAATAGCTGATAAATTAATAGAAATAACTCAATATTATGGTTTTGATGGGTGGTTTATTAATCAGGAAACCGCAGGTTGTCATGAAGAACACGCAAAAAAAATGATACGATTTTTAAAATATATAAAAGAAAAAGCTCCGTGGATGAAAATCATATGGTATGATGCTATGAATAATACAGGAGAAATAAATTGGCAGGGTGAATTAAATCAAAAAAATATTGTATTTATAAAAAACAATAACAAAAAAATTTCAGATGCAATATTTATAGATTTTAGATGGCAATCATTAAGCAAAGAAAATACAATTTCCAACACATTAAATACAATGAAAAAATATAATCTGAAAAAAGATGATATTTATGTTGGCATGGATTTACAGGCTAAAGGATATTATACATACGCTAATTGGCCAAGAATTATTGATAATAATGGAAAGTTAAAGGTTTCATTGGGTTTATACTGTCCTAGTTGGGCATATTATTCCACAAAGGACATAAATAAATTCTGGAATAATGAAGAGATGTTATGGCTTGCTGATCATCCAGTTTTACAATTTAACAATAAAGAGAAATTTAAAGAAATAGAATGGTATAAAGATTATGAACAATATAAATGGCAATCTCCTGCAAAATTTGTGATAGAAAAATCTCCTATTACTCAATTACCTTTTATAACCTATTTTAATGCAGGACATGGTCATGGTTTTTATTTAAATGGTACAAAAGTTTCACCATTTGATTGGAATAATAGAAGTATGATGGATATTTTTCCAACATACAGATGGAAAGTTGAAGGAAAAATACCCAGAATCACAATAGATTATTCTACCGCATATTACGGGGGTTCATCTTTAAAGTTTACCGGCAATTTAAAGAAAAATGAAAAAAGTTTAATTACTCTTTATTTAACTAATCTTAATATTAATTATTCTACTGTTTTAAAAAGTGCAATTAAAGGAGTAGGAGATGTAAGCATAGGAATAAAGCTTACGTATAAAAGTGGAAAGGAAAAAATATATCCTTTAATTCTTAATAAAGATTGGAAAGTTACCTCTTATAATCTTGAAAAAGGAAAAAATATAAAATATATCTCATTATTAATTACTGGTCAAAAAGATACTTCTTACACAATTAACCTTGGAATGATCGGAATTATTCCGGAAAAGAAAACAACTATTTCAAAGGTTAAAAATATTATAATTGATGATATAACCTTTAAAGATGGTTTATATGCTACTCTTAAATTACATTGGGAACCTATAGAAAATGTTCAATATTATGAAATATATAGAAGATTGCCTGATGGAAAACATGAATTCGTCTGGGTTACATATAATCCATATACTTATATTTCATATATACAGCGTTACGGAAAAGAAAATATAACCGCATTAGAAATTATTCCTATAACTTTTTATGGAACACGAGGTCAAAAAAGTATAATTACCTTTAAATGGCCAGCATATCCAAAACCAAAAGCTGAATTTGAAGTTGATAATACAATAATATTTCCTGGTGGAAAAGTATCCTTTAAAAACAAATCTTCAGAAGTTACAGAAAGGGTTGTATGGATCCTTCCAGGTGCAACACCTTCTGTTTCACACGAATTTAATCCTATAGTAAAATATGAAAAAGAAGGAATTTATCCAGCAATTCTCGTTGCTATTAATTCAGAAGGTGAAGATGTAAAAATATATAACCCGTTAATAGTGGTTACAAAAAAGGCAAATGATATAAAAAATCTTGCTTTAAATAAAAAAACATATGCAAGTTCTAATGTTCCTGCTGAAAAACCTTCCATGGCTGTCGACGGAACTGTAGAAAATAATAGTAAATGGTGTGCTGTAGGCGAATTACCTCATTGGTTGGTAATTGACTTTGAAAAAGAAGTCATTATAAACAAAGTCATTATAAAACACGCTGAAAGTGGTCATGAAACCGCAGATTGGAATACAAAGAATTTCAGATTGCAAATAAGTGATGATGGTAAAAATTGGAAAGATATTGTAATTGTTCGAAATAATATAAAAGGAATTTCAGAACATGCATTTGCTCCTGTTAAAACAAGATATTTTAGACTTCTTGTTGAGACTCCAACTCAAACAGGAGATAGAGCAGCAAGGATTTATGAAGTTGAAGTATATGGTCTTGAATCATTTTAAAAAAATCCCCATGCATTTGCATGGGGATATTCAGGAGGTTATAAATGAAAAAATCCAAAAAAGAACTACTTAAAGGGATTGTATTTATTTCGCCATGGTTAATAGGTTTTATCGTTTTTACTTTAATTCCCTTTGTAGCCTCTTTCTTTTATTCATTTACACGCTTTAGTATAACAACAGATATGAAATGGATAGGTTTTGAAAATTATATAAATATTATGAAAGATCCCATATTCTGGAAATGTTTGAAAAATACTTTAGTTTATGCTATAGGATTAGTACCACTGGGGTTAATCGTTGCCTTGGGGATGGCATTTCTTTTAAATAAACCTTTAAAAGAGGTTTCATTTTACAGAGCGGCCATTTATATGCCATCTATTGTTCCGGCATTTGCCTTTTCAGCAGTTGTAACCTGGTTTTTTCAACCATATCTTGGACTTGTAAATAATCTTCTTGATTTAATAGGAATTGAAGGTCCTTTATGGTTAAGTAGTGAAAAATGGGTAAAACCTACAATAATAATTGCCGCGCAATGGGGCGTTGGAAGTGCTATGTTAATATTTTCAGCTGCATTAAAAGATATACCCAAAGAACTCTATGAATCCGCCAAAATTGATGGTGCTGGAAGTTTTACAATGTTTAGAAAAATAACACTACCCTTAATAACTCCTACTATATTATATTATTTAATTACATCCACAATAGGCGCCCTTCAGATATTTGATTTGCCTATGTTATTAACAGGTGGAGGGCCGGCAAATGCAAGTCTTTCACTTTCTATATACATATATAAACATGCCTTTACATATACAAATATGGGATATGCTTCTGCACTTGCATGGATTCTTTTTGGATTAACACTTATATTAACAATTATTTATTTTATTACATCCAAACGATGGGTATTTTACTTTGGAAAGTAGGTGATTGTCATGAAAATAAAAAAATTATATCTTATACGCAGATTATTATTAATTCTAATTTCATTTATTTACATTTTACCATTTTTATGGATGATAGGAACCTCACTTAAACCTGACAATGAATTACTTTTATTTCCTCCAAGAATTTTTCCTCAAAAAATAGAATGGTCAAACTATATAAAAGCAATAGAAAAATTCCCATTTTTTCTCTATCTTAAAAATAGTATTTTAATAACATTAGGTAATATTATAGGAGTTGTATTTACTGCACCATTTGTTGCATATGGTTTTTCAAAAATTAATTGGAAAGGACGTAGTTTCTTTTTTGCAGTTATGATGAGTACAGTAATGCTACCGGGAGCTGTAACAATGATTCCTGTTTTTTTAATTTATAAACATCTGGGTTGGCTTGATACATTTTATCCGTTAATAGTACCTGCATTTCTTGGTGGAGGAGCCATGAATGTTTTTTTAATACGACAGTTTTTTAATACTATTCCAAATGAAATCATTGAAGCTGCCAAAATAGATGGTGCAGGGGACTTTAGAATATTTTTCAGTATAATGCTCCCACTTTCAAAACCTGTATTGGCATTAATAGCCCTTTTTACTTTTACTGGTAGCTGGAATAATTATATGGGACCTTTAATATACATTACAAGTGAAGATAAATTTCCATTAGCTCTTGGTATGCCAATGTTTATGAGCAGATATGGAAGTTACTGGAATCAATCAATGGCAGCTGCAACTTTAACATTTATACCTACTTTAATTTTCTTTTTCCTCGCTCAAAAATATTTAATCGAAGGAATAAAACTAAGTGGTATGAAATCTTAAAAAAGAAGGTGAAAATAGTGATACCCTGGGAAGAACGTCCTAAAAATTGTAACTCTGTTATGTGGAGATATTCAAAAAATCCAATAATTAAAAGACATGATGCAAAAAATTCAAATAGTATTTTTAATAGCGCAGTAATTAAATATAAAGATGGTTTTGCAGGAGTTTTTAGAGTTGATGATACTGAACGTAACATGAACATTCGATGTGGCTATAGTAAAGATGGGATAAATTGGAAAATAGAAGATTTTCCTATAATATTTAAATGTGAAAATAATGAAATTAAAAGTGAATATAAATATGATCCAAGAATTACATATATAGAGGACAGATACTGGATTACATGGTGTAATGGATATCATGGTCCTACAATTGGTATTGGTTATACATATGATTTTAAAAATTTTTTTCAGATAGAAAATGCTTTTTTACCATATAATAGAAATGGTGTATTATTCCCAGAAAAAATTAATGGAAAATACTGTATGTTAAGTCGTCCATCTGATACAGGACACACACCTTTCGGCGATATATTTTATAGTGAAAGTCCAGATATGATTCATTGGGGAAAACACAGACATGTAATGTCATCCGGATATTCTCCCTGGCAATCATTGAAAATAGGCGCCGGACCTGTACCAATAAAAACAGAAGAAGGCTGGTTATTATTTTATCATGGGGTATTATTATCCTGCAATGGATATGTTTATAGTTTTGGTGTTGCGCTTTTAGATCTTTATAAACCATGGAAAGTAATAAAACGTTCAAAAAAATATTTACTTTCACCCCAAATGGAATATGAATTAATAGGAGATGTACCAAATGTTGTATTTCCTGTTGCGTCATTAACAGATAACAATAAAATCGCTATATATTACGGAGCAGCTGATACTGTAATCTGTTTGGCATTTGGATATATAAATGAAATAATCGACTGGTTAAAATTCGAAAACTAATGGAGGAGTTTTTAGTATGATACCACTTTATTTGAAAATATCAAATTACCTTGAAACACTTATTTTAAAAGGAAAATATCTCCCTGGAGATAAAATCCCCTCTGAAAATGAACTAGCTGAAGAATTTAACACAACACGAATGACAGTTAGAAAAGCCCTAAGTGAGCTGGAAAAAAAAGGAATAATAACTAAAATTTCTGGTGTTGGGACATTTGTAACAGAAATAAATATTGTTTCAAGAAAAAAAATAGGTATTGTAGTTCAAAATACCAGTATTATATATGGTATTATAAAATTTTGCTCAAAAATTGGAAGCAAATGTTTTGTAATTGAAAGACCTACGACTCTTGAAAAAGAACGTGAGGCATTAAAACAATTACTTTCTATGAATATTGATGGATTAATAATAGAACCAGCTACAACAACATTAGCGAATGAAATATTGAAAGATTTATTAAAAGAAGGTTTCCCGGTTGTATTCGTTGATAGAAATATTGACACCGGATATAATATTCCTGTAATTTTAAATGATAATTATTCAGGTGCGAAAAAATTAGGTGAACATATGAAAAAAATACATAATACTCAAAATGCATTATATGTAATAAGTGAAGATATGTATATATCAAGTGTAAATGAAAGGTTTAAGGGGCTTTCTGCAGGTTTAAACTTTGAACCAGAAATTCTCAAACTACATTCAATAGATGGAGATTACTCCCAACTAAAAAAATATATAAAATATACAGATACTATTTTTTTCTGCAATGATATGATGGCTGTACGTGGAATTTCGACACTTCTAAAACTTGGAATTAAAATTCCTGAAGATATAAAGGTTGTAGGTTATGATGATGATTATGTTGCTCATATTCTTTCACCAAAACTTACAACTGTAAAACAAGATTTAATATTAATTGGCGAAACGGCAGCATCAGTTATAATAAATCTTATAAAAGGAGAAAAAACAGATAAAATACATAGAATAAAATCAGAACTTATTATTAGAAATTCCTGTGGTTGCAAGGAGGCGGAAGATGTATAGAGATAAAGATAAAGAAATAAGCCATTTAAAGCGATTACTTTCTGAATTTTATCCTTATTGCATTATAGAAAGAAAAGAATATATAGGTTGGAAAAATAATGATATAGAAATAACAATTCCCTATACCTGGAAAGGAAATATAGCCTCGTTTGAAAATTTTTTTTCTATATCAGAAAAAAATTTCTATCTACGGGTATGGTGTGGTGGGGAGTCACTTGTTTTAATAGATAATAAACCACATGGAGAAATAAATCCATATCATAGAGAAATAGATCTGACTCCGTTTGCCGATGGAAAAAAACATAAAATAAAAATAGAAACAGTTCCTCGGGGACTATTTGGAACAAAAGAAACAAGTGAATTCAACGAATCTTTTCTTATAAAATACGATATTAATTTTAAAAAAGCTTTATTATATGTATTTAACATAATTCAAATAGCTGAAGAAACCGATGATTTCTATCTGGCTAAAAAATTAATAGATTTAACAGATAATTTTTTGTCTTCAATATACGTACCTCGTGATACACAATTATATCTAAAATCTCTTTACGACAATAAAGCCATTATTGATGAAATAAAGAATATATGGGAACCACCTGAAATTATTCCATTTACTGGTACCAAGGATAATACAAACTTAAAAAATGAATTCCTGGATAAGTTTAAAAAATTTAAAGATTCTATAAAATCACTGTATTTCCCCAAAAATGGAAAAGTAAACCTTATTGGTCATGCACATATTGATTACGCATGGTTATGGCCTATAGAAGAAACAAAAAGAAAAATATTAAGAACCTTCTCAAACGCTGTAACCCTTGCAAAAAAATATCCAGAATTTATTTACACTCAATCTTCAGCAGTTATGTATAAAGATATAAAAGAAATGAATTCTTCACTATATAATGAAATAAAAAAACTTATAAAAAAAGATAAATGGGAACCCATAGGAGGAATGTGGGTTGAATCAGACTGTATGATTCCTTCGGTAGAATCTTTAATAAGACAATTTTATTATGGTCAAAAATTTTTTGAACTTGAATTTGGTAAAAAAAGCTCTGTATGCTGGCTTCCAGATGTATTTGGTTTTTCATGGACCTTACCTCAAATTCTTAAAGAAGCCGGTATAGATTATTTCATAACAACCAAATTAAACTGGAATGAATCAAATAACTTCCCTTATGATTTATGCAAATGGCGAGGGATTGATGGAAGTGAAGTTATATATTACAATTTTAAAAATATGGAAGAAGGTTATAATGGAAAGATTTCAGCTAAATCCATTATAAATACCTGGAAAAACTTTAGAGAAAAAGATAAAAATAATACAATATTATTATCCTTTGGTTATGGTGATGGAGGTGGTGGTCCAACAGAAGAAATGTGTGAAAACTACTATGCATTAAACGACGTTCCAGGAATTCCTGAAATTGCATACAGTAAGATCGAAGAATTTGTAAAAAATTTAAATATTGAAAATCTGGAAACCTGGGATGATGAATTATATCTCGAACTTCACAGAGGAACTCTTACTTCACAATCAAGAACAAAAATCCTTCATAAAAAAAGTGAAGATAAACTGAGAGAAACAGAAATTTTCAATGCATTAACAAATAATGATTTTCAGAAAGAGATAGATAATCTCTGGAAAATACACCTTTATAACGAATTTCACGATATACTTCCCGGTTCAGCAATAAATGAAGTATACAAAAAATCCGAAAATGATTTTTCCTATATACTGGAAACATTAGAAACTATAAAAAATAATATCTTTAAAAACACTTCTTCGGAAAATGATATTTATATATTTAATCCTTCTTCATTTTCTCAATATATCCTGTTTGAAGATGATAATCTATATAAGATTAAAAATAAAGATTATATTGTACAGAAAACTTTTGATGGAAAATATCTCTATTATATTAATGAAAAAATTGATCCATTATCTTCAATAAAATTATCTGTTGAAAAAAATCAAAAAATTGAAAGTTATAAAACTTTTTTCGAGACAACCTTAAGAATTGATATTTTTGATGATGGAACAATAAATATTTATAATAAAAGTAATGAAAAATACCTTTTTAATGAAAAAGGTAATATACTTTATATGTACAAAGACATTCCTTACTATTGGGAAAACTGGGATATAGATCCAAATTATCATAAATCAGCTATAAAATTAAACGCAGAAAAAATTGAAAATATCGAAGATGGTCCTATAAGAAAAGTAATAAAAGTATTATATAGAATTGAAAATACAGAGATAATCCAATATTATATTCACTGGAAACATATAAATTTCATAGAAATAAAAAATAAAATACACTGGCATCACCGAAGAACATTATTAAAAGCTATTTTCCAAACAAATATATTGAGCAGATATTTAACATGTGATATAGACAATGGCTATATTACACGTCCAACACATAAAAATACAAAATTTGAAAAGGCTCGATTTGAATTTATGGCACAACGATGGATAAATATTTCGCAAATAGATAATGGAGTTTCAATAATAAATAATGGAAAATATGGTTATTCTGCAAAAAATAATGAAATTGGTATTTCGCTCATAAAATCAGGAACTTATCCTGATTTTTATGCTGATGAAGGAATACATGAGTTTTCATATGGAATATATCCATCTAATGATATAAAAAGTACTATAATATTATCTGAAAATTTTAATAAACCTCTAAAAAAAATAAAAGGATCTTTATCTTATAACAATTTTATAAAAATTAAAAATAGCAACTTTAAAATTTATGCTTTAAAGAAAATAGATATAAACACTTTTGTTTTAAGATTGGCAGAAGTAATGGGTTCGTCGGGAAAAACAGAACTCTATTTTCCACATAATATAAAAAAGGTATATCTTGCAAATATTTTAGAAGAAAAAAAGAAAGAATTAAAAATTAAAAATGGAGTCCTCCCTTTAATATATAAACCATTTAAGATTTATACGCTTATATTAACCACTTAAAATTAATAATATTTAAGCCTCCTTTTAAAACTTAAAGGAGGCTATTTTTATAAAATTATAAAATAATTACCAAAATTCCTATTGTTATATATGATAATGTAAAAAGTGTATCTTTAAACTTCCAGTTAAACTGTTTATATCGTGTTCTTCCTTCCCATCCATTATAACATCTCGATTCCATAGCTATACTCAACTCATCAGCTCTTCTCAGTGCAGATACAAGCAATGGAATTATAATTGCCACCATACCTTTTAATCTTCCAGAAAACTTCCTTGAATCAAAATCTGCACCTCTGCTCATTTGAGCTTTAAAAATCCTTTCAGCTTCACTTGCCATTACCGGAATAAATCTAATTGCTATAGTCATAACCATGGATAATTCATGTGCAAATGATTTTTTTACCCTGAACCAGATTAAAACATCTTCCATTGCATTTGCCAGCGATGTTGGAGAAGTGGTAAGGGTCAAAACAGAAGATAGCATTATGGCAAAAAATAATCTAAATGTAATAATAGCCGCATTTGATAAACCAACATCTGTAATTTTTATAAACCACAATTGATAAATCACATTACCTTCATAATTAAAAAGTTGAATAACAAAAGCAAAAACAATAAGCATCCACATTGATTTTAAGGATTTACCATACATTTTAAGACCTATTCGAGATAGTAGCATCAAAAGAAAGGTATAAAAAGACATTATTGCAACATCATAAAAACTATTTATGGTAAAAGCAAATCCTGCAAGAAAAAACAAACCTATTAATTTTGAACGTGGATCAAGACTATGCATCAAAGATTCTTTTTCCACATAACGTCCTATAGCTATATTTTCAGAAAACATTATTTACACCACCTGTTATAACATTTACTACATTCTATTTTACTATTTTATTTTATCCTTTGAAGTATTTTTTGTTAAGATTCTATAAAGGAAAAAAATAAAGGCATGAGTTCAACTCATGCCTTTTTTAACTCTTCAATCTTCTTTTCAATTTCTTCTAATTCTTTGTTGATTTCTTCCCATTTTTTATCAAGGTTTTCATCATGTTCATGAGGCCCCATATACTTTTTAATAGCTTCTTTTTCTGATTCTAAAAATTTCTTTCTTTCAAGTAACTTTTCTAATTCACCCATATAAGTCCCCCCTGTTTTTAGTTGTGAAAAAATTCTTTTATCACTTACTAATTTACTCCCCATATTCATTATAACATAATTTTCAAAAAATTACAAATCAATTAATATATCAAAACAAAAATATTTCACCAATTTTTTAAATTTCTTTTTGCGTCCATATATCCCATTTTTATCAATCTTTTTGCATCTTCAGGAGAAAAATTCATAGGTGAGGGAACATTTCCTGAAGGTGTTATAATAACCATATTCTCAGATTTTTTCATATCAAGCATTATTTTAAAAACCAAATCTGCCGGACTATTAATAACAGGAAATACAGCTATCATTCTATCATATCCATATTTTTCTGCTAATAATGCCGGATATACGTTTGAAAAAACGCCTCCATCTGTATATTTTTTACCATCAATTTCAATTGCTCCAAATAGCGGATAACTTGCACTTGCAAAGATATAATCCACCATATGCTCTTTCATATCCTCTTTTTTTAAAAAAACAACCTTAAATTTATCAAGGTTAAAGGTTAAAATCCCATAGTCTATAGGGGATTTGAGAATTTCTTCTTCTGATATATATCCCTTTAAAAATGTATATAACGGTGTTGGATCCAGAATAAATGGTTTAAGATTTGGCGCATGGTTAAATGGATCAAAATCAAATATATCCTCTTTTTTCATAGAAGTCCATAGTTCCTCTATTTCATCTAATCTTCCCATTACAAATCCTGCTCCATTTAAAGCACCAGCTGATACGCCATATACACCATCTATTTTAATATTTTTTTCGACAATATATCTTAAAACACCTATTTCATACGCTCCAGCAGCACCACCACCGCCTAAAACAAGAAGGGTTTTTGAGTATGATATTATCCCTATAATTACAAAAATAAATAATATTATCTTTTTAATAATTTCACCTCGCTTTCAAAAGATATTTTTATTATAATATTCTAAAATTACCATAAAAATCCCAATAACCATAAAGGTATCTTATTCTTTAATGGCAAATCTATATCATCACGAATAACAAAATCCGAATTTTTAATCTTTTTATTTTTCCCACCAACCTCTATTTTTATTCCATTCCACACAAAATCTCCGTCCTGCTCATTCTTTGATGAAAATATTTTTCCTTTTTCTTTTAAAGCAAAAACAGTAAATGCTTCTCTGAAATTACCAATTTCGCCATTATATATATAATAATACGAAGGATCAGCCAGAAATATCTTTTCTCCTTTTGAATTTATTTTAAAATCCTTTTCCTTTAATACTATATTTATTAATTCGGCCTCTTCCATCACATTTAACAACTCATACAGTTTATTTTTGCTTAATTGCCATTCTTTTCCCATTCTTTCCACATTTATTGTAGGAATTTTAGAATATATTAAATATCCTATTATCGCTTTCATTAATTTTAAATGATTTTCTTTTATAGTATTTAAGAAAAAAGGAATATCGCTATATAATGTCTTTTCAAGAATATTTTCCATTTTTTCAACATAATTATTTTCGAGAAAAAACGGACGTGTTCCAGAAGAAGCATAATCCTTAAACAATTTTAAAATATCCATATCTCTTATTTGATTCATAAATCTGTCTTTTTCAATATTAAATGGATTTTCAATCTCCATAATCTCTTTATTTGTTAAAAAATGTATATACTCCCTAAAAGATAATAACGGTATTCTAACCTTTACAAATCTCCTTGAAAGGTCAGCTATTCCTGTTCTAAGAATAATAGAACTACTATCGCTTATCCATATTTTCTTATCAGGATACGAATCATACAATGCCTTTATATGTATACTCCATTTATTTAAATAATGCACTTCATCTATTATTATTCCATTATATCCCTGCAGAAAAACCTTTTCTCCAAGATCAAACAATGGAATAGCCGCTACTTTCGGATCATCACCAGATAGATAAAAAAAATTATTTTCCGCAGCCTTCATAAGCAAATATGTTGTCTTTCCAACACCACGCGGCCCATATAATAACATCCCTCTTGTATCATCATATTTTTCTATTTTTTGAAAATACAACCTTTTTTTTTCAGGCAATGCATTTAAAAGCCTTTCTTTTTTCAATTCAAGCTGTTCAATAACATCTTCTATTTCCATTTTCTCACCTCCGTTCTCTTCCAATACTTATTATATCACAATTCGTATCATTTTAATACTATTTTTGATATTATTTTTATTTATCGTATTAATATAGAACGATTTTTATAATAAATCGTTCTGTTTTGATACGAAGCGAAACTATAAATCATTGAAAAAAAATTAAAGTTCTTTTTTATTTTAAATTAGATATAAAAAATAGAAATAATAATATGAGAGAAGGCTTGAAAATTCCCGAAGAGAAACAATTATGATTGAGAAAAATAAAAACGAACGAAAACTCGCAGGTTGCCCGAGAAAATCACGAATGGAGGCTGTCAAAAAAACAGGATGTTTTTTTGAGCGCAGCTTCTGCAGGGATGCAGAATCTAAGCGACAGCCGGGAATGAGTGATTTTCGAGGATCAGCAACCAAGTCGTTTGAGGGAGTTTTTATTTTTCTCAATCAACAACAAAAAAGACGAACATGGATGTGAGTCTGCAACGACCCCTGAGAACGAGCAATTTTCGAAGATTAGCACTCAAGTCGCATGAAAGAGCTTTTATTTTTTCCAACACAAAGAAACTTCAAAGGTAAATTATAAATGCTCCCAATATCAAAAATACCGTTCCAACAATTCTAATAGCAATCCTCTCCCCAAAAACAAACCTCGCCATTATCGCTGTAACCAACGCCGACAACATAGAAACAGGTTCTGCAATACTTATATCAATATATCTAAACATATTCAACAATGCCACATAAGAATATGCATTAGAAATTCCGCCGTTTATAAGTGGAAATATCTTTCTTTTCACAATAGAAATATGCGGTTTTATTGATTTAAACTTTATCAATGTAAAAATTAAAAAATACGTGCTAACAATTAAATATATGCTTATAGAATAACTCATAGAATCTATACCTTTTGCAAAATAACCATCAAAAGTCCTTCCAATTGCCATAAGCATGGAAGAAATCAACATGGCAACAGCGCCTTTACTCTTTAGCAGATTTTTATAGGATTCCTTCATATTTACATCCTTTTTTAAATAAGAAACACCATAGAGCATAAATAAGCTTCCAAAAATCTTTTGAATAGTTATTGGCTCTCCTAAAAATATAAATGTTGTAATTATTAAAAAAATAACGTTCATATTATAAAGTGGCGCTATAACAGAAGCGTCCTCATTAGCCAATGCATAAACGTATAAATAAAAAGAAATTGCATAAATACTTCCACTTATCAGCGCAGCAATTATAGAATCTATTGTTAATTTATAAAAAAACGGAAAAAAGGATAAAAATGAAAAAAAGAAAAACGCCCATGAAGAAATGAGCGCATCATCATCTGTTGTTATCTGCTTTCCTGCTATTCTCTCATATCCCAATAATATAATCCTTATTGCAGTCCATAAATACACCATATTTATCTCCTTTTCTTATCCTAAAGCATTATCTAAAATCATCATTACAAGAAATCCAAATATAAGAGAAAAGGTTGCAGCTCTTTCATTATTGTGAGCATGTGTTTCAGGAATAATTTCATCGCTAATAACATAAAGCATAGCTCCTGCAGCCAATGCCAAAAAGAACGGTAAAGCTGGTTTCATTAAAACAATAAATGTTGCTCCAATTATTCCACCTATTGGTTCTACAAAGCCAGAAAAAGCTGAATACCAGAATGCCTGTTTCTTAGTATAGCCTGCTTTTATAAACGAAACAGCTGTTGCTGTTCCTTCGGGAATATTCTGAATTCCAATGGCTGTTGCAACTACAATACCATTTTTTATCATCTCTGTGGTTCCACCACCAAAACTCACACCAACAGCCATTCCTTCCGGAAAATTATGTAATGTAATAGCAATTACAAATAACCATACCTTTTTTACCACAGCAAGATTTGGACCTTCATGACCTTTTAAAAAGTGTTCATGTGGAGCATATGTATCCATTAATTCAAGAATTATTGCACCTATAATAATTCCAATTACTGTTATTGTAATACCTCCAAACTCTATAGCCGGAACAATCAAGGAAAACATAGTAGCTGCAAGCATAACACCAGCAGCAAACCCCAAAGCCATGTCCAGCTGCTTTTCTGTTAGCGTTTTTTTCATAAAAAATATTGGCAATGCTCCCAGAGAAGTTGCCGCTCCCGCAATTAAACTTGCAATTGTACCATAACTCCAGACTTGAAATCCTGTTAATTCCATTTTCTCACCTCTCTTTTCATTTTTATTATATACTAAAATATTATTTTTATCAACAGAAATATTATGATATAATATATTGAACATATTAGCGATTTTTATGTCTAAATTATCTGGAAAAAATAACGGAGGTGGTTTATAGATGTTCTATCCATTTTGGCTTGATCCTACTTTTATAATTTTATTGCCAGGACTAATTTTATCTATTATAGCTCAAATGGCTGTTCAAAGTACTTTTTCAAAATATTCGAGAGTAATATCTTCAACAGGAGAAACTGGCGCTGAATTTGCAACGAGAATGTTAAACAACCTTGGATTATATGATGTTCGTGTTGAAGCTGTTTCTGGATTTTTAACCGATCATTATGATCCAAGAAACAAGGTTCTAAGATTATCTTCTGCAACATATTCAAGTCGTTCTGTTGCAGCATTGGGAGTTGTAGCCCACGAAGTTGGTCACGCAATACAACATCAGGAAAATTATTTACCTTTAGTATTAAGAAATTATTCTGTTCCATTTGCCTCTATTGGTTCTAACTTATCATGGATTATATTTATAATTGGATTTTTATTTTCAAGTCCTGCATTAGTTCAAACTGGTATAATTTTATTTTCATTTGCTGTATTGTTTACAATAATTACATTACCTGTAGAGTTCAATGCAAGTGCAAGAGCAATAAAGATTTTACCTATGATGGGAATGCCAACATCTGAAGTTGTTCACGTAAAAAAGGTTCTTGGTGCAGCAGCTATGACATATGTTGCTTCAGCAGCAATGGCAATTTTGCAATTATTAAGAATGCTAATGCTCGCAGGTTTAATGGGAGATAGAGATTAAAATAAAATTAGAATAAAAATACCGCCATTTAAAAATGGCGGTATTTTTTATGATATAATTATTATATATTATTAATCGAGGTGATAGCATGGGAATGCTTGACGTAGTTGGACCTGTAATGGTTGGCCCTTCCAGCTCACATACACTTGGTGCATTAAAAATAGCAAGATTTGCTCACAAATTATTTGGTGAAAAACCAGATAAGGTTATTTTTTATCTTCACGGGTCATTTGCCCAGACATATTTAGGACATGGTACAGACAGAGCTTTAATCGCAGGAATTTTAGGATTAAGAGAATATGATTACAGAATCAAAGATGCTTATAATCTCGCTAAAAAAGAAAATCTTAATTATTCTTTCGTAAAAACAGACCTTGGAGATGTTCATCCAAATACCGTTTTAATAAGAATGGAAAAAGAAGGAAAGGTAAATGAAGTCCAGGGTGCCTCAATTGGTGGTGGTGCAATTTTAATCACAAAAATTAATGGCGTTGAATGTGAATTAACAGGAGATTATAATACATTAATCATTGTAAATAAAGATAAAAAAGGAGCTCTTGAAAATATTTTGGGCGTGCTGGAAGTAAATATAGCTAATTTATACTTAAAACGAACAAATATTATAGAAGGAAAGGCTTTAACCATTCTGGAATTAGATGAAATTCCTTCAAACCTTGAAAAACTAAATAATCTCGATTGTGTTTTAAGATACTTTTATATTGGAAGTGATAAGGAATGACATTTAAACAAATACTTGAAATGTGGAAAGAAACAAATATCCCTTTTGATGAAATTGTTCTCACAGAAGAAATGGTTGAAACTGGAATTGATCCTGTTGATTTAAAAAATAACATGAGAAAAATAGTTCAGGTGATGATTACAGAAGCAGAAAAGAATTATGGTAAAAAACACGAAAGTTTAACGGGATTAACAGGCGAAAATGCTCCAAAACTGTTAAATCACACGCCAAAAATGCTAAGCGAATTTAATTATGTCGCAACTATTACGGCAATTTCCACAGCAGAAAATAATGCAGCAATGGGAAGAATTGTAGCCTGTCCAACAGCTGGTGCATGTGGTGTAGTTCCCGCCTCATTATATGCATTAAAAAAGGTTTATAATGCCACAGAGGATGAACTGTTATCCTCTTTTATAGTTGCCGGAGCTATTGGCAGTATCATCGCTAAAAAAGCCACTATTTCCGGTGCTGCCGGTGGCTGTCAGGCCGAAATTGGAACCGCTGCAGCTATGGCATCAGCAGCTTTGACTTATTACTTTTCAAAAGATGCAGAAAAGTGCGGCAATGCAGCAGCATTAGCTCTAAAATCATTAATGGGACTTGTTTGTGATCCAGTAGGTGGATTTGTTGAAGTGCCATGTGTAAAAAGAAATGGCTCTGCTACAAATGTCGCTATTGTTGCTGCAGAAATGGCATTAGCAGGTATTGAAAGCGTTATTCCATTTGATGAAGTTGTCGATGCAATGTATAAGGTAGGAAAGATGATGCATGAAGATTTAAGAGAAACAGGAAATGGCGGAATTGCCGCAACACCAACTGCACAAAAATTAGTTCTTGAAATAAAGAAAAATTGGAAATAGCTACTCAAAAACGCGAATACATCTATGTAATTTTTAAGTTACTTAGATGTATTCTTTTTTTTACCTGAAATCATTGACAAATCTAAAAAATAAATGTATAATAAAAATGTAATCATTACAAAATTAAAAAACTAACACGGAGGTGTTTAAAATGGCAAATATACCATTAATAGGAGAAAAGTTTCCAGAATTAGAAGTTGTTACAACACACGGAGTAATGAAATTACCTGAAGCATTTAAAGGCAAATGGTTTGTATTATTCAGTCACCCTGCAGATTTCACACCAGTATGTACAACAGAATTTGTAGGTTTTCAAAAAAGATATGATGAATTCAAAAAATTAAACACAGAATTAATAGGATTAAGTATTGACCAGGTATTCTCACACATTAGCTGGATTAACTGGATTAAAGAAAAATTAGGTGTTGAAATTAAATATCCTGTTATTGCAGACGACAGAGGAATTGTAGCTGAACAGTTAGGATTAATTCATGCTGTAGGTAGTCACACAGTAAGAGCTGTTTTCATTGTTGATCCTAACGGAATTGTAAGAGCAATTATTTATTATCCACCAGAATTAGGAAGAAATCTTGACGAAATTATTAGAGCAGTTAAAGCTTTACAAATTTCAGATAAATCAAAAGCAGCAATGCCAGCAAATTGGCCAGAAAATGAATTAATAGGCGATAAAGTTATTATTCCACCAGCAGCTGATGTAAAAACAGCTGAAGAAAGATTGAAGAATTACGAAGGATACGATTGGTGGTTTGTTTATAAGAAACTTGAAGATTAATCAAATAGCGTTTTACAGTAATTCATCCCCTAAATAGAATGAAACATTGGGCTTCCTGTAACAGGAAGCCTTTTTTTGTGTTATAATTAAATAAAGAAAAATTACGAGGTGGATATAATGAAAACACTTGAAAGATCCTTTATAAAACTTGTAACCATATACTATTTAATACCTTTTTTATTAATAGCTTTGTATTTATCAATTAATACATATAACAAAGATATATCCTTCAAAACAACAGTGATAGAAACAAAGATAAACAATTTAAAAAGTGTAATAGAACTTGTTTTAGAAAGCAAGATGACCATCATTGACAATCTTGCCGAAAATATAAAAGAAGGAGCTTCTGATATAAAAACCATTTTAAATGGAACGTATATAATTAATTCACCAGATTTACGATTAATATATTTTGTAGATAACAAAGGTAATCTCACAGTGGCTCCACAGATTGAAATACCAGAAAATTTTGATTTTAAAAAAACAAAATGGTATCAGACAGCTTTAAAAGAAGGTTTTTCTCTCACAACCTCCTTTGAAGATCCTGAAAAAACAAAAATGGTTGTAACTCTCTCAAAAGCTATTTATGATGATAATAACAATTTTTTAGGCATTATATCTCTTGATATGACTTCTGAAAAAATGAAGAAAATTCTTCAAAAATTTGATCTATACAAAGATGAAAATCTTTATATTATAAATACAACTGGAGATGTAATATTTAATAACGTTGATAAAAAACTTAAATTCGATATAGATTTTAAAACACTTCCAGATGATACAAAAATAATAAATTCAAATGGAAAAAAAATGTACTATACAAATATTAAAAACAGACTTTTTGTAATATATGTATTTGATAACGTTGCAATCATTAAAAATGCTTTAATAAAATCTGTTGCGTATTTTATAGTTTTCCTTTCTTTTGTACTAATTGGTTCTTATTTTATCCAGAAGCATTTAAAGAAAAATATTGTTATACCTTTAGAATCGCTTTCAAATACAATGCAGGGATTTGTTAAAGATATTAATAAGAAAAAATTTGGTGGTTTTAGACTACCAAAAACAGATATACAGGAAATTAATGATATAATCGTTTCTTTTAGAACACTTTCCAGCACAATTATAGCAACAACTACAAATATGAATCTATTAAATGACCAACTTAAACGAATTTATAAGGTTACACAGGATGTAAATAGATTCTTCTTTAAATTTATCGATATAATTATTTCACTGGATAAGAAAGATTTAACAATTGAAGAGTTCTTTGAATCAACTCTGGAAATATTAATATCTCAAATAAAAGAAGCAAAATATGGAAGCATCTCTATTTTACAGGGAAATAAATGGAAATATATTGCTGCAGTTGGGCATGATATTGAAAAATTAAATGAATTAAATCTCGAAAATTCTATTGATTTGCATTTTGAGGAAAAAGTAAATATTATAAGATATAATGAAATGTTTGAATATAACAAAAAAATATTAAACGAAGAAGAATTTAAAAAATTAAAAGAAGCTACCAAACCATTTAAAGAAGCTATGACATATATAGGCAATCTTGAATGTTGTAAATTAATGATTTCCGTAGAAATCCCTGAAGAAGAAAAGATCAGATTTTCAGCAGAAAGCAGAGAAATATTTACAGCATTTATTGTATTATCAAAAATATTTATAGAGCAAAAATTTGAAATTGAAAAAATCGAAAAAATTTACTTTAAATTTGCTCAAAAACTTGCTTCTATCGCAGAAGGGCATGACGACGTTACCGGAAAACATATATTTAGAGTTGGTAAAATTTCCGCATTTATTGCTAAAAAAATGGGCTTTGACGATAAAACCGTTGAATTATTTGAAAAGTATGCTCCTTTACACGATATTGGTAAAATATACGTTCCACATGAAATATTAAATAAAGAAGGAAAATTAACTGACGAAGAATTTGAAGAAATGAAAAAACACACCATTTATGCCAAAAAACTTTTAGATGATGATAAACAATTTAAATTTGCACTTAATATAGCTCTTTATCATCATGAAAATTGCGACGGAAGCGGATATCCATATGGATTAAAATGTGAGGAAATTCCTATAGAAGCCGCAATAGTAAAGGTTGTAGATGTATATGATGCCCTTCGTGCCAAAAGGCCATATAAACGTGCATTTTCACATAAAGAAGTTATGAAGATAATTACCCAAGGTGATAATAGAACCAATCCAACTGACTTTCATAAAGAAGTATTAAAAGTATTTATCGAAAATGAAAAAGAAATAGAAAAATTATGGGATGAAATAAATAACAGCGGAGGTGAAGAGGTTTGAGCATTAATATTGAAGCAGTTGATATTAAATTTCCAGAAGATTGTAATGTTATTGTTGGGCAATCTCATTTTATAAAAACCGTTGAAGATATTTATGAAAAAATAGTAACAACAAACCCGGGAATGAAATTTGGTATTGCTTTTAATGAAGCAAGCGGTCCAAGATTAATTAGATTTGACGGTAATGATGAAGAATTAATCAATGTTGCCATTGAAAACGCTAAAAAGGTTGGCGCTGGACACTTTTTCATTATAGTATTAAGAGATGGATATCCTATAAACATACTTCCTGGATTAAAACAGGTTCAGGAAATAGTAAATATCTTTGCAGCAACAGCTAACCCTTTACAGGTATTAGTTGCTGAAACAAATTCAGGAAGAGGAGTAATAGGTGTTGTAGACGGTCAGCCTCCTCTGGGAGTTGAAGGAGAAGAAGACAAGAAAAAAAGATGGGAATTCTTAAGAAATATAACAAAATATAAAAGGTGAGGCCTTAAGGCTTCACCTTTTATATTTAATCTGGTCGGGGCGACCGGAGTCGAACCGGCGACCTTCAAATCCCGAATTTGACACGCTACCATCTGCGCTACGCCCCGAACTATAATAAAATTTTAGCATATAAATTATATCATAAAAAGCAAAAAATGTGATATAATTATTAAGAGAAAGTGAATTTAAAAAGATAAATATGAATGGAGGAAAAGTCATGAAAAGATTGTTGGTTTTCACATGGATTGAAACATGGGAAAAGCTTTTTGGAGAAGATACTGTAAAAAAAATTCTCGAAAGAAATAATGTTAATATCAATGAAAAAGGATCCCCGCTTGAAGATTTTGATGAAAACTTACTGGAAAAAATCATCAGGGAAATTGCAGACTCTGCCGGCATTAGTCGATTTGAAATGATGAAAAGAACCGGAAAGGCCAATATACAAACATTCTCAAAATGGTATCCTTTATTCTTTAAAAAACCAAATGCTTTATCTTTTTTAGCAGCCATGGACACAGTTCATTTATTACTTACACGAAGGCTTAAAGGTCTTGTCCCACCAAGAATTATATTTGAACCAATAAAAGAAAATAGTGCATATCTTACATATAAATCCAGAAGAAACTTTCAACCATATTTTCTTGGTTTAATCGATGGCGTCTCAGAATATTTCAACGAACGAGTTGAAGTTGAAAAAATCGAAGAAAAACAGGAAGATGGTATGAATGTTTTAAAGGTGAAAATCACAGGTGAAAAACCTTATGTTCGAATTGAAAAAATGTCTATTTTCAACACTATCTCTTTAGGATTAATAAAAACATTTGAAAATTTATTTGTAATACTAATACCATTATTTGCATTTATTGTTTCTTATCTTTCTTTTAAGTTTATAAGCAACGATATTATAGCCGGTATTGTAACAGCAGTTATTTTAGGAGCACTTTCCTATATAGGGGTCTTTGATTATAAAAAAGGAAGAAAGATTATAAAAGACATATTTGAAAATTACAAAAAAAGGAATTTCGATTATCCTGTTGTTGTAAAAGGTGCAAAAGAAATATCAGAAATTACCGATGAATTTTATGAATTAACCGATGAACTCAGAAAAATTTTACTTGGTGTTACCGGTGATGTGCAGGAAATCGAAGGCTCTGTAGATAACGTTACTAACTCAGCACAAAATCTAAAAGATTTAATAGATACCATGCGTGACCTTGCACAACAGGTAGCAGATACATCCGTCCAAATTAGTTCTGATACGGAATATGTTTCAGAAGCTATTAATTCAAACGTTGACACATTATCAGAAATAGTTGTAAAAGAAAGCGATATGGTTGGTTCATTAAATGAAGCAGTAAATTCTATTATGGACTCAGCTAAAAACGTTGAAGAATCTTCCATAGGTATTTTTGAAATGAGCAAAAGATTTAAAGAGCTTGTTGATTTAGGCGATACACTTCAAAATGAAGCAGAACAAATCAAAGAAATTGCAGCAACAGTTATGAATATTGCAGAACAAACAAACTTACTGGCGTTAAACGCTGCTATAGAGGCTGCAAGGGCAGGAGAAGCTGGAAAAGGCTTTGCAGTTGTTGCAGATGAAATTAGAAAACTTGCAGAAGAATCTAAAAAATCCGCAAATAACATATCCGAATTCCTCGGTTCAGTTTCAAATGGTATTAACGATTTAACGACAAAACTCACAAGTGAGTTTGAAGAAATGAAATCACAATCAGAACAGTTAAAGAAAAATTCTGATGAAAATAAAGCAGCAAGTGAAGAGATATCTCAAATTGCCGAAGAAATTTCCGTTCTCATTACACGTTTAAAACAGGAAGAAGAAAAACTGGAAAATACCACTCAAAATATAGAAAGTTTATTGGCTATTTCAGAAGAAAGTGCAGCCACAGCACAGGAAATCAGCGCATCTATACAAAACTTCTTATTTAATACCAAAGAGATACTTGAAGAAGTTGATAAAATCGGCGGTTACATAAAGATACTTTATGACAACTTTGAAGGTATTAATATATAGGAATTAAGGGGGAAATTATATGGAATACAACAAAAATTTAATTTATCAATTAGCAATTTATTTAGGAACACCATCATTCTATAATCTTCTTGGCGATTTATTAAAGGATGAATCAAAAAGCGAAAAGGTTGTTATTGTAAGAGCAGAAAGAGACAAATGGATAATTCTTGACGCAAAAGGTTTTGCACCAGAAAAGCTAGCATATGATTCATTAGAAGAACTATTGATAAAATTAGAAGATGTAAACATGCATAAATTCCCATTTAACACATATGTACTATTTGACGGACAATTTGAAGATAAGGCTATATTAAGAATTCTTATGATGCTATTTGAAAAAGAAGCTGAACTATACGAAAAGTATAGACTTGAAACAATTATTGATAGATTATCCTATCAGCTGGCAGGGCTTGAAAATCTAATTAAATACCTTTCAAAACAAATAAAGGAAGAGGATTTTGTTGAAGCTATACTTGGAAGTCTTTCTGAAATGTTCTTCTCTACAGTTGCTGTATATAGTCCAGAAAAACAATTAATAAAAAAAGTTGGAAAATTAACTGTTCCTGATGAATTAGAACTCTTTGAAGGTATGAATCTCGAAAAAGGTGACGGATACTATACCTTTAATTTCACCGAAGAACAAAAACTATATTATGATGTATTCAACATAAAATGCCTTTTACCATATTTAAAACATGGAGAATTAAAATATATTTATGTAATTTCAAGAGACACACCTTTTGAAAAGGAAGAAACAGAAATTCTTGAAACAATAAAAAGAATTACACAGTTTTTCTTTGAAGAAAATGCTATATAACATAAAAAGAGGATTCCTGAATTGGAATCCTCTTTTTATTTATGACACTGCGTTTTCATATTTCTTTTCAAATATTTTGCTTATCTTTTTTGCAACGTTGGTAATATCCCCTGCACCCAGGAATAAAAATACACCGTTTTCAATATCAAGTATCCTATCAATCATTTCATTTTCAGAATCTACAAATTCAGAGTCAGTTATTAACTTCGCCATTTTCCTTTCATCTACACCATCAATAGGATCTTCAAAAGCTGAATAAATCCTATATACAAAAACTTTATCCGCATTTTCAAGAACCTGACTAAACTTTTTATAATTTCTAAATAACCTTGTATATCTATGTGGTTGAAAAATCGCTATTATTGGAAAATCTGGAAAATACTCCTTTGCCGCTTTTATAGTATATTCAACCTCTTCTGGTGTATGTGCATAATCATCAACTACAAATATATGGCTATTTTTAAATAATACATTAAACCTTCTATTTACTGAATTAAATGTTTCAAGCGCCTTTTGAATCTTTTCAAATGAAATTCCATGTTCTAAGGCATATGCAACTGCAGCTATTGCATCATATGCATAATGTATTCCTGGAAGATTTATTTTTATCATTCCAACATATTTATTTTTATAATTAACCTCAAATGTTTGATAATACCCATGTGGCTGTCTATTAAAGAAATAATAATCAGATTTATCGTCCGAACCAAAAGATACCACTAAATTATCATTAAAAACATTCAAAATGGAATCATCGCCATTTAATAATACAAAGTCCTTTGCATGTGAAGCATGGGTATATATAGAATCAATAAGATTTTCAAATGAATTATTATAATGTTCAAGATGATCAGGTCTGAGATTGGTAATTATAGAAACATCTGTAATGGTATTTCTTATAAAACCATCGCTTTCGTCAACTTCACTGATAATAGGACCTGTTCCCATTCTAAAATTTCCATCTTCAAGATTATCATGTATTCCACCAAGAAATACCGTAGGATTACATCCAGATTCCTTTAAAATATGGGAAATCATCGCAGTAGTTGTTGTCTTTCCATCAGTTCCAGTAATACCAATACTATAATTGGTTTTTAATATATAATTCAAATATTCCATTCTATTTAGAATAGTTATATTATTTTTTTGCGCATATAAAATTTCAGGGTTATCAGATTTTATAGCGGTGCTTTTTATTACTAAATCTGCATCTTTTACATTTTCTTCAGAATGTCCTATAGAAATATCTATATCTTTATTCTTTAAATATTGTGTCCTTTCGCTATTTGCATTATTGGAACCAGCTACATCATAACCCTTATATTTTGTATAAAGAGCTAATGAACTCATCCCTATACCGCCAATTCCAGAAAAGAAGTATTTCATTTCAGGTTCCTCCTATTGAATTTCATTCAAAATTTTTTTAGCTATAATTGAACCGGGGTTTTCCTTATTTATTGTATAATCATTTCTTTTTTTAAATAAACGTATTATATTTTTTATTTTATCAAGTTCAACCTCATCCTCTTTAAAAACATGGATATCATTTTTGAGATTTTCAAGGTTTTTCGCATTTAAATATTGCTGATTCTCTGCAGACTGCCCCCAGGGTATAATTATAGCAGATAATTCAAAAAAATCAATCTCTGATAATGAAGTTGCTCCTCCTCTACATATGACAAAATCACTTATAGCTAAGTATTCATGCAATTTATCTACATATTCAAAAATTCTCACATTTGAAAATTTTTCTTTAATATTTTTTGAAACATGTAGGAAATTTATATCCTTTATTTCATTATAAACCTTAATCATCATATTGTCAATAAACTCAGAACCTAAACTTCCACCAAAAACAACTCCAAACTTTTCTTCCGGATTAAAACCCAGGTTTTCCAAAAGTCTTTTTCTATCAACATTTTCTGGAATTCGAATAGGATTTCCGCTATATATACTTTTCTCAGGGTATTTATTCCCTATAGTCTTTTCATAAGATAAAAATATCTTTGACGCATACTTACTTAAAACTTTATTAGCAATCCCCATTATACTATTCTGTTCAAGTAAAAAAATGGGAATATTCAAATCTTTAGCTGCCATCCCAACTGGAACTGTAACATACCCTCCAGTTAAAACAACAAAATGTGGTCTTATTCTCTTCAAATATCTTTTAACTTTAAGATAATTAATAAAAGTATTGCTTAATACATAAATATTTTTTAAGGAATATAAAGGCCTTTTTAACCCATAAACCTTTAAAGGTATCATATTAGCCTCTGGCAAATCTTCTGGAACTTTATAATAATCAAGTCTATTATATATAGTAAAATATGTTAAATCTAAATCAACAATCTTTTTGAATTCATTTATTAAAGATAATGCCGGATAATAATGACCACCAGTACCGCCACCAGAGAAGACAACTCTATACTTCATCTATTTTTTCCACCTTTTCAAGATTAGTTTGTGTTTCATTCTGTTTTTCAGGATTATTTCTAATAATTTCATAAAAAACCATTCCCATAATATATCCAATGGAAACAATAGTAATCAACAATGAAGAATTACCATAGCTCATAAGCGGCAAGGTTATTCCAGTAGTTGGCAACAAACCAACTGAAACACCAACATTTACAAAACTCTGAATAAATATCCAGAATGCAAAAACAACCATAAAACTCTTTGCAGCCTGATTCTTTATATGATATGACATTAAAATCAATTCCCTTGAAATTAAGAAATAAAGGGTTATTATCATAATAATTCCAAATTTTCCCCACTCTTCGCCAATAACAGCAATAATAAAATCACTATAAGAATATGGCACGGTATATTTTTCCTCTCCAATAAATGTTCCTGAGCCAAAAAAACCACCATTGCTAATTGCATCAAGAGATTGTTGTAACTGATAATTTTCCTCTTTATTCTTAAACTTTTCTATACGCTCCTGCTGATATCCATGTAAAATATCAGTATTTAAAAAAATCAAAACCCCTATAACCAAAAGCAAAAATATAGTTAAATAAAAATGTATATTTCTAACTCCATTTATATAAATAGTTAATAAAGCAAGAAAGAATATCAATAATGACGTACTTAAATCAGGTTCAAGAAAAATTAAACCCACAGTTAATATGGTTATAGCCATTGGAATAACAATTCCATATAAAAATGTATTCTTCTTCTCTTTTATCTTATAAAAATACCATGAAAGATATAAAGGCAAATATAATTTCATAAATTCTGACGGTTGAAGCTGAAAACCTGCAATAGTTATCCATCTTCGAGTTCCATTAATTGGAGTTTGAGTTAATGCAAGAACCAGTAATGCAACAAAAAACAAAAACAACGCATTCATTAGATGTTTTCCTCTGGTAACAAAACTGGAAAACAGAAATGCAAATATTCCTAACACAGCAGAAATACCTATTGTCATAACATGTTTTTGAAACATTCTATCTATCTGTGCAGATGAAAAAGTGTATTCCATTGCATTTAAAGAACTATATACAAAAAACGTTCCCAATATTAATGCCATTCCAATATATAATATAAACAACAAAGCCCTGCTTTTTAATACATTTATTTTCACATTATCATCTCCATTTTAAACTCTTTACAGCCTCTTTGAAAACTCTCCCACGTTCCTTATAATTCTCAAAAAGGTCAAAACTTGCCCCTGCAGGGGATAAAATTATGCTATCACCTCTTTCTGACCATTCCAGAGCAAGTTCAAAAGCCTTTTCAAAAGTATCTGTAATAATATAATTATTAAAAAATTCATACTTTTTAATCTCATCAACCATCTTTCCAAAAACTATTGTTTTCTTTGCATACTGTTGTAATTCTTCTAATAACATAGTCATATCCTCATTTTTTGGAATACCAGAAAGCATAGCAATATAACCTTTATTTCTAAATGACTTATATGCAGAATATGCTGCATGTGCATTTGTCGCTTTTGAATCATTAAAAAATCTAATTCCGTTATACTCTTCTATAAATTCCAGTCTATGTTCAAGTGTCTTAAAAGTTGAAATAAACTCTTCTATAACATTCTTTGAAATATCCAGGTTCAACGCAACTCCAACAGCAGCCATAACATCTTCCTGATATAGCTCAAATTGCAAACTTAAATTGTTTATATTAATTACAATATTCCCTGCTTCTATCATGTTATTTTTCCATACAATATTACCATTTTCCCCAAATAGAACAATTCTTTGTAAATTATCAAAATAACCTCTTAAATTGGCATTTACAAATGCCATTCCATTACCCATAACCGTTCGCTTTACCATATTGATTTTTGTATTATAGTACTCTTCCAAAGAAGAATGCCAGTTTAAATGATCAGGCATAAGATTTAGCAAAACAGATATCTCTGGAGTAAAGGTTGAACCCCAGAAAAGCTGAAAGCTTGAAACCTCTACAACATAAATTTCTTTATCCAGCGGTGCTGAACTTAATGGTGTCCCTATATTCCCACAAACAAATGTATTATATGTACTGCTAAGAATATGACCGGTTAACTGAGTTGTTGTTGACTTTCCATTTGTTCCTGTAATTCCCACAAAAACAGCCTCAGGATTATGTTTCTTTATGTAATTCCATGCAAACTCTATTTCAGTAGATATTTTAATATTTGAGGTTTTTAAAACCTTCACAACTTCGCTATCGGGTTTTACACCAGGGCTTAAAATAGCAAGATCGCAATTTCTTAGTAACTTCCCATGCTCTTCTTCATACTGTATATTATGTAAATCTAATAAATACTTATCTTCTTTTTTCAAAGGCTTATTATTACTAACAAAAACTTCATAGTTCTCTTTTAATAATATATTTTCAAGCAACGCTTTATTGCTAACACCGTATCCTACAAGGCATATCCTCATTTCAATCCCTCCGATAAATATAAGTCAATTAAATATTATACATTAAAAAGGATATTAATATATTAATTTTTTTTGAAATTAGAAAAATATATTTCTCTATATCCACTTGACACTGCAACAAATACCATGCTATAATTCACTCAGTGAATAAAAAATAAAATCGCGAGGTGAAAAAATGATATCAGAATATGCAAAGATACACGATACTGTAAAACTCGGTCATAATATAGAAATTGAAGAAAATGTCGTCATAGAAGAAGGAGCTATAATAGGTAATAACGTAGTTATAAAAAAGGACACAATAATAAAAAAAGGATGTGTAATAGCAGACAATACAGTTCTTGGAAAAAAGCCCTTTAAAGCCTCTGCGTCAGCTGTAACCGTAGAAAAAGAACTACCTCCACTTGAACTTGGAGAATATGTAACTATTGGTGCAAATTGTGTGATATACAGAGGGGCAAAATTATCCAATTTTGTTTTTGTAGGTGATCTTGCAAGTATTAGAGAAGATGTTGAAATCGGTGAATATACCATTATAGGAAGGGGCGTTGCAGTCGAAAACCAAACAAAAATAGGAAAACGAGTAAAAATAGAGACAAACGCTTATATAACAGCATTATCAACTATAGAAGATTATTGTTTTGTGGCTCCAGAAGTAACCTTTACAAACGACAACTTCCTCGGTAGAACCGAAGAAAGAAAAAAATACTTTAAAGGAGCTACATTGAAAAAAGGTGCAAGAATCGGTGCAAACTCAACAATATTACCAGGAATTACAATTGGTGAAGATGCCCTTGTAGCAGCAGGTTCAGTAGTTACAAAAGATGTTCCTTCTAAAAAAATTGTTCTTGGAAGTCCTGCTAAAGTATATAAAGACGTTCCTGAAGAACAATTATTAGAAAATCAAAGTTATTATAATGAATAATCAAAAAAGGCTGTTCAAATGAACAGCCTTTTTAATTATAATTATTTAAAATTTAAATTCAGCAAGTGCATTATTTAAAAGGTCTACACTCATCTGTAAATCCTCTGCGATTTCTGCAAGATTATCTGCCATATTCTGAATTTCATTGCTTGATTCCTTCATATTCTGAACATTTTCAAAGTATCTGTTCAATGAATCATTTACATTTGAGAAAGATTCTGCAATTGTCTGTGAAGAAGCATTCTGTTCTTCTGCTGATGCTGCCAATGATTGTGAACGTTCAGAAACTATAGCAGTTTGACTTAAAATATTATCCAATTCTCCAGTTAATACCTTTGAATTTTCAGTAACCTTTTCAACTGTTTCTTTTACCGTATATATTTGTTTTGTAGATTTGTCAACATTAGCCTTAATTGACCCCAATATACCAGCAATTTCATCTGTAGCTTTTCTTGTTTCTTCTGCAAGCTTTCTAATTTCATCAGCAACAACAGCAAAACCTTTTCCTGCTTCTCCTGCTCTTGCAGCTTCAATTGCCGCATTTAATGCCAATAAGTTTGTCTGTTCTGCAATATTAGAAACCTGTTCAATAACTTCTGTTATATTACTTGCGTAATTTTCAAGTTCTTTAATTTCATTTATTGTTTTCATTGTTTCTTCTGTTGCAGCATTTACAGCTTCTTCAAGTGATTTCATTACCTCTTTACTTGTATTTGTAGCTGTTTCAAGAACACCTGCAACATCAGCCAGTTCAATTGCTGCATTTGCAACTTCATCTGTAGAACGTGAAATTTCAGCAATTGCATCATTGGTATTATCTGTTTCTCTTCTCATTATCTCAGCTTCTTCTGCCATCATATCAAATGAAGCTTTGAATTCTTCAATAATTGCATTTGATTCCTGAGCACTTGAAGAAACATTATCCGCTGATATCTTAATTCCTTCCATTGATTTCTTTATAAATTCAAATGTTGGTCTTAATTTTTCACCAACAAGAGCATACATCTTTTTGGCAATAACCCCTATTTCATCATCTGAATGAATCTTAGCAGATACTGTTAAATCACCTTCTGCAATCTTTTCAAGTTCTTTTAATGGTGACAATGATTTTCTAAGCATATAAAATGCAAAAAGGCCTACCAACAAATTAATAGCAAAAACAACAAATTGAATTCTTCTCATTAAAAGAACCTTTTTTTCAGATTCCTTCTGGAATAATGTAACTGCAGTATTCATTTCAACCAAGAGTGGAACATTGTGTTCTACAATATACTTCATTGATTCTTCACTATGTGTGGTTCTAAAATCTTCAATATGCTTATAAAATTCATCCCACATTGACTTTACCTTTTCCAATTGCTTTTTTACTGTAGGAGGAGCTTCAGGAACATCAACCATTTTTTGCCAGGCAAGATCAAATGGGGCTTTTCCTCCGTCTTTTAAAGCATTAAGCGTTGTATCAAACACCTTTATAGTATTATCCAAACTCTTATTCAAAGCTTCATCTTTTAAAATATGATAAGCCAATGCTTCTTTGGTCATTCTTTGTGTAAGCATTCTCTGCCTTCCAGCAAGATTAATTACAAGTCCATCATAAGCCTGGGCTTTCGTAATCGTTCTCGTTGAAAAGTAAGTAAACAATGATAACAAAATAAATAGAACTATAGGTACTCCGAGTTTAACATATAAGCTGCTCTTTTTCATATTTTCTCCTCCCTGAATATTTAAAATTATATTAAATTTAAAATCTTTATCGCATATATTATACCATCTCCCAACAAAAAATCAACAATATTTTTAATTATATATATGAAGATTATAATCATAATAAAAATCCATTATTTATAAAATTATACAATATTTTTAAGAAAAAGTAAAGATTGAAAATAATTTCAGTATAGTATATAAATAATAAAATAAAAATTAATTGACAAAATTCAGAAATAATGTGGTAAAATATATATAGAACATATATAGACAAAATACCCCTTCCGAGCCTTTTCTCCTAAAACGCAAGCTGCGTCATGGAAAAAGGCCAATGGGTATAACTGGAAACGGTTATGCCTCCCGTGTTTGGAAAGGAAGGAAAATTCTAAAGGGGGGGTAAAAGTGTCATTTAACGGAAAAGTATTAAGAGTAAATCTTACCGAAAAAAGCGTAAAGGTTGAGAAACTGCCAGAGGATTATGAGCTCTATCTTGGTGGAAGAGGCCTTGCAACAAAGATGTTCTACGACGAAGTAGGCCCTCAAGTGGATCCCTTCTCACCTGAAAACAAATTATTCTTTGCAACAGGTCCTTTAACAGGAACTGCCGCACCAACAGGTGGAAGATATATGGTAGTAACTAAAGGTCCGTTGACAGGCACCATAGCTTCAAGTAACTCAGGTGGTTATTTTGGTGCAGAATTGAAATTTGCAGGTTATGACATGATTATTATTGAAGGAAAAGCAGAAAAACCTGTATACCTTATGATTAAAGATGATCATGTAGAACTTAAAGATGCTTCTCATCTCTGGGGAAAAGACGTATTTGAAACCACTGATATAATGATGGAAGAAATTGGAGATCCAAGAGCAAGAGTTGCATGTATTGGACCAGCAGGAGAAAAATTGGTAAAATTTGCAGCTATTATGAACGATAAACATAGAGCTGCAGGTAGAACCGGTGTTGGTGCAGTAATGGGGAGTAAAAACTTCAAAGGTATCGTTGTAAGGGGAACAAAGAGACCTGAGGTAAAAGATCCAGCAAAATTCATGGAAGTTGTAAAAGAAAAAATCAAAAAATTAAGAGAAAATGGAATTACCGGTGAAGGTTTGCCTAAACTGGGAACCAAGGTTCTCGATAATATTATTAATCAAAACGGATTATATCCAACAAGAAACTTCCAGGATTCAGTATTTGAATTTACAGATGAAGTTTCCGGCGAAGCGCTTGTTGAAAAAGGATATCTCGTTAAAAATATGCCATGTTTTGGCTGTCCTATAGCCTGTGGAAGAAGAGTAACACTTCCTAACGGCATTGAAACAGAAGGTCCAGAATATGAAACTGGTTGGGCATTTGGGCCAGATTGTGGCGTTTCAGATTTAATAGCTATAGTTGAAGCAAACCATCTATGTAATAAATATGGTTTAGACACAATTTCAGCAGGTTCAACAATTGCATGTGCAATGGAAATGTATGAAAAGGGCATTGTAAAGAAAGAAGAATTAGGAAATGGTCCTGAATTGAAATTTGGAAGTTCAGAAGCTGTAGTATTCTATACAAAACAAATTGGATTAAGAGAAGGAATTGGTGACAAATTAGCAGAAGGTTCTTATAGATTTGCAGAAAGCTATGGACATCCTGAATTTGCCATGGTTGTTAAAAAACAGGAAATTCCCGCATATGACCCAAGAGGTGCTCAGGGACACGGACTTGAATACGCAACAAGTAATAGAGGCGGATGTCACGTTAGAGGTTATATGATTTCTCCTGAAATTCTCGGTGCTCCTGAAAAAATAGATCCACAAGCACTTGAAGGAAAAGCAGAATGGGTTAAAGCATTCCAGGATTTAACAGCAGTTATAGACGCTGGAGGATTATGTTTATTCACATCATTCGCATTAGGTGCTGACGATTATGCTGATTTAATAAATGCTGCATTAGGATGGAACAAATCAACGGAAGAAATATTAAAAATTGGTGAAAGAATCTGGAATCTTGAAAGAAAATTCAATTTAGAAGCAGGAATCGATCCTTCACAGGATACTCTTCCAAAGAGATTGCTTGAAGAACCTGTAAAAGAAGGTCCAAACAAAGGTCAGGTTGTTCATCTTGATCAATTGCTTCCAAAATATTATGAAGTAAGAGGTTGGAGCAAAGAAGGTATTCCTACGGAAGAAAAACTCAAGGAGTTAGGAATTCTATGAAGGTTGAAATAAAATTTTTCGCTACCCTGAGATTACATCTCAGGGTAGCTTCATTATCTTTAGATTTAAATGAAAATACAACTGTAAATGAATTAATAGACATACTTGTAAAACATTTCAACGATGAAAAGGTGCGAGAATACCTTATTGATGAAAATGGTATTAGAAAAGGAACCATGATATTAATAAACGGAAAAAACATATTACATCTAAATGGTTTAGATACAAAAATCGAAGAAGGCGTTATTTCAATTTTTCCACCAGCAGGTGGGGGGTAATTCTTATTCCCTTATAAAATTACCTGTATCTTTTAAGAGATATCCACCCAGCTTCTCTGCATCTCTTTTAAACTCCTCAGAACCTATTATTTCCTGAATCAACTTAAATCTCGGATCATCTATAAAAGAAGGATGTATTAAAAGATCATATCTTTCATGTGCCACTGGCACAAAATCAAGATCATAAATATTGGCAGCTGCTTTTATTCCAAGCCCCACATCTGCCATATCCTTTTTTATTTTCAATGCAAGATTAACATGTGAATACTCTTCATCAGAATAGCCATGAATCTCATCCGAAGAAATACCTTCCTTCTCAAGATGATAATCCAATAAAATTCTTGTTCCCGCAGTTTTTTGCCTGTTAATATATCTAACTCCATCCTTTGTAAGATCTGAAAAAGTCTTTATACCTTTAGGATTTCCTTTTTGAACAATAAAGCCCTGTTCCCTATACGAAAGATTCATCAATGTATATTCATCAATATACTCTTCAATATAACTGATATTATACTCACCACTTTCAGGATCAAGAAGATGCATACCAGCCATATGAGCATACCCTTTTGCTATAGCCATTATTCCACCAATACTTCCAACATTAGCAGAAACAATATTTATATTCTTATCATATCTCTTTATATAATCAGCAAGCAAATCTATCAACAAATCATGACTTCCAATAACAAGAATATTATTATCCACTATTTCTTTAGAACGCTTAAGATGTATATTTATCTCTTCGCCATCTTCCAATACCTCTATACCCTTTTCTATATACACAACACCATCCTGTTTCGATACTGCTGAAATATTAGCGGCACCTCTCTTTAAAGGAATAGCTACATATCTATCTTCAACCTTACCAACACCAACCCTTAAATATTCCTTTTCTGTAATGGAAGAATGAATTCTCTTTCCAGATACACCTTCAATAATTTCATTGTCATAATATACTTCTTCCTTTGTTTTATTCAATATCAAAGGTTTCACTATATCCTCAAGTATTATATTGCACGAAACAGGAAATCCCGGCAACCCAATAACAGGTTTATCCTTAACAATACCTAAAATAGCAGGTTTTCCCGGTTTTATATTCAATCCATGAACAATAACCTTACCCAGCTCATTTACCGCATGAAAGGTAAAATCCTTTGAACCAGCTGAAGAACCAGCATTTAAAAGAATTAGATCATATTTTTCTATATTCTCTTCTATTGTTTTTTTTAAAACTTCCAGATCATCTGGCAATATACTATGCACATCAACATTTGCATTGTATTTCTCAATAAAATTCTTAATCATAGCAGAATTGGTTTCTGGAATCTGAAATTCTTCTGTTTTCTCTTCTGGTTTAACAATTTCATTTCCTGTTGGAATTAACAACACATTTAATTCTCTTAAAACAGGAATCTTAAATACGCCAGCCATCAATAAAAAGGATATATCATTTTCTGTAAGGGTATGATATCTTGGGAATAACATTTCGCCTTTACATATATCCTCTCCAACCTTTCGAACATCCTTATACGGAAAAACGCTATTTCTAATTTTAATCTTCGTATCATCAATAATCTCTATATTCTCTATCATTATTACCGCATCATATGGCTTATTAATAGGATAACCAGTATTTATATATTCAAAATCCTTCTCTAATTCCAGAATCTTTGGACTGCTTTCTGTTGCACCATATGTATGTTTGCTGATAACCGCCACACCATCCATAGCGCTGCTATTATAAGACGGAACATTCTCATTGGCAAAAATTGGTTCAGCAGTAACCCTACCAAAGCTTTCCCTTACATCAATATCTTCTTTCTCATCATTCCTAAAATATTCTTCCAGCATACTAAAAAACAATTTAATCCCCGCTTCAATATCCATCTTATTCAAATAAAATCTCCTTTTCAAAACTATCCCCCCTATTTTTTATGTGTTAATAAAATTATATCACAATAAAAAAGATTAGGAATTTCCTTCAGCAGATATCAATATAGTTGAAAAAAGAAAAATGATGTAAATGAAAACTAAGAATTTCCCGAAGCGGGAATTGCAGGATAGTTAGAAAAAATAAAAGCGAGTGAAGGCTCGCAGAGTGTCCAAGGTAAAATTACAAACGATTGAAAAAATAAAAGTGAATGAATACTCGCAGAGCACCCGAAAAAAACTGCGAATGGAGAAAGGATAAAAGAAAAATAGAAATAATAATATGAGCGAAAACTTGAAAATTCCCGAAAAAATTCGAAGTGGAGCCGGTCAAAATCACACGGATGTGATTTTGAGTGAAGACGAACAGGGATGTGAGTCTGTAGCGACCGGCGGGAACGAGAATTTTTGAGGATTAGAATTTTCTACCTGTTTGAGCGATTATTATTATTATTTCTATTTTTCATAAAACTTTCTAAGATCAGCTCTCAAGTCGTATGAATGAACTTTTATTTTTCTTCTTTTGAAATTAACAATCAATGTTTAAGCGTTTTTAATTGTTAGATATCATAGACTTTTAAGAATAAAAGAATTATAAAACAATAATCACCTTTTATTGACACTAATTAATTACCACAACCTTTAAGCAACATTTAATTAAACTATAAAATAATGTAAAATTTAATATAGTTGAAAAGAGAAAAAAACAGGAGGTTGAGAAATGAACAAGTATAAACTTCGTTGTATAAGTTGTGGAAAAGTATATGAACCTGATGAAATTGAATATACATGTCCAGTTTGCGGAGATAGGTTAGGAACACTTGAAGTTATATATGATTATGATGAAATAAAGGTTAAAAAGGAAGAGTTTGGAAAATTCGATAATATATGGCAGTTTGAGAAAATTTTACCAATAAGCGACAAAGCTTACAAAACACCTTTGCATATTGGCGGAACACCGTATTACGAACATAAAAAACTCGCTGAAGAATTAGGAATTAAAAATCTTTTTATAAAATACGACGGAACAAATCCAACTGCATCTTACAAAGATAGAGCATCAGCCCTGGCTATAGCCAAAGCATATGAAAAAGGATATGAAATAATATATTGTGCCTCAACAGGTAATGCAGCCAGTTCTTTAGCAGGATTATCAGCACCAACAAAATTAAAAACATATATATTTTTACCTGCTTCAGCACCAATTGCAAAAATATCACAACTTTTCATATACGGTGCAAACGTTATCCCAATAGACGGTACATATGATGAAGCATTTGATATTTCACTAAAAATTGGTGAAGAAAACGGATGGTATTGCAGAAACTCGGCAATTAATCCATATTTACTTGAAGGCAAAAAAACTGGAGCTCTTGAAATAGCTGTTCAAAGCAATTGGGATGTTCCAGATTACGTACTTGTAAGCGTTGGCGATGGTACAGTTATCAGTTCATTCTACAAAGGATTTTACGATTTCTATAAACTTGGATTAATAGATAAAATCCCAAGAATTATTGGTGTTCAGGCTGAAGGTGCCGCTGCAATAAAAAGAGTATTTGATAAAGGTGAACCATTTATGCCTGACGACATAGAAACACATACAATTGCAGATAGCATAAGCGTTGGAAAACCGCGCGATGTAATAAAAGCCTGCAAATACGTAAAAGCAAGTGGCGGATATTTCGTAAGTGTAAGTGATGAAGAAATATTAAATGCTATATATGAATTATCAACAAAGACCGGCATATTTGCCGAACCCGCCGGAGCTACTTCATACGCTGGTCTGAAAAGGATTTCAGAAAAAATTGGAAAAGATTCAACTGTTGCAATTGTAGTAACAGGAAACGGATTAAAAGATGTAAAAGCAATAGAAAGCTTTGTAAATCTAAAAAAAGTAAAACCAGACTTAAATGCTGTTAGAGAGGTGATTAAGGAATATGAAAATAAAATTTAAGTTAAACGGTAAAGATGTTGAATACGATGTTGCTGAACATAAAAGGGCTCTTGATTTTTTGAGAGATGATATGAGAATGACCTCCGTAAAAGAAGGTTGTGGCGAAGGTGAATGTGGTGCATGTACAATTATCTTAAATGGCAAAAACGTCAATTCCTGTATGGTTTTGGCAGTTGAACTCGATGGTCAGGAAGTATGGACTCTTGAAGGGTTAAATGAAAAGGGTGACACCATAATTCAGGAATCATATATTGAAAAGGGAGCTATACAATGTGGATTCTGTACTCCTGGATTCATAATGTCCACAAAAGTATTGCTTGATAACAATCCTTCACCAAAAGAAGAAGAAATAAAAGAAGCTCTTGAAGGCAATTTATGCAGATGTACAGGATATACCAAGATAATAGAAGCAGTAAAACTCGCTGCAGAGAAACGAGGTGAGTCCAGATGAAAGAGATAAAATATTTCAAACCAAAAACAATAGAGGAAATTTCAAAAATAAAATCTGAAAACGATGCCAGACTTTTATCAGGCGGAACAGATTTAATGGTAAAAATGCGAGCAGAAATCTTTAATCCAGAAGTAATTATAGACACCAAAGGTCTCGAGAAGGAAGAAGTAAAATTCTATAATGGAAGAGTAAGAATTCCTATAAACACAACATATGATGAATTAATAAAAAATGAAGAATTCAACAAACGATTTCCTATGATAGTGGAAATAATTAAAAAAATAGGTTCTCCACAAATTAGAAACAGAGCTACACCAATAGGCAATATAGCAAACGCTTCACCAGCAGGCGATTTCCTATTAAGCATGTACCTCTTTGATGGAAATGTGGAAATTAAACCTTCAAACAAAATTATGAAAATATCCCATTTTGTTACCGGTCCGGGAAAAATAAAACTTAAAAACGATGAGTTTATATATTCAATAGAATTAAAGGAAATGGAAGGATACAAATACTACTATGAAAAAGTTGGAAAAAGAAATGCAATGAACATATCCATTATCAGCATAGGCGTTCTTTTAAAAACAGATAATGATGGAAAAATAGAAGATATAAAAGTTGCATATGGCTCTGTTGGACCAACAGTTGAAAGATTCGAAGAAATAGAAGAAAAAATGAAAGGCCAAAAAGTATCAAAAGAATTATTTGAAGAAATGGGCGAAGAATATATGAAAGTAATAAACCCTATAACCGATGTTAGAGCTACAGCGGAATACAGGAAAAAAATGGTAAAAAATCTGCTTATAAAAGCATATTATGAATTAATAAAATAAACTTATTTCAAGGGAAGGGTGATAAGGGTGATTGAGATTAAGGATTATATCAGGCCAAAAAGTATCGAAGAAGCCTATGAAAAATTGGTTTCAGTGGACGGTGCCGAAATAATAGGAAGCGGTGCCTTTATGCGATTATCTTCGAGAAAGATAGAACTTGCCATTGATTTACAGGATGCAGGTGTAAATTATATAAAAGAAGAAAATGGCGAAATAAAAATTGGAAGCGCTACACCTCTTGGCGAAATAGAAAAAAGCGAAATAATAAAAAACGCTTTTGACGGAAAATTAGCCGAAATTATGAAATACATCTGGTCCGTTCAATTGAGAAACATTGCCACTCTTGGTGGAACAGTATTTCCAAAACTTGGATTCTCTGATTTGCTTACAGTATTACTTGTTTTAGATACAGATATTGTATTGCACAAAAACGGCAGAATGCCACTTGAAAAATTCCTCGAAGAAAAAATCAGAAAAGACATTATGGTTGAATTGATAATAAAAAACAACGGAAGAAAATTATCATTCCAGAATATGAGAAATTCATTCTATGATTTTTCAATATTAAATGCTGCTGCATCTAAATTGGACAATGACATTAAAATTGCTATAGGTGCCAGACCTGGCGTTGCAAGATTAACCCGGAAAACAATGGAAGAACTCAAAACACTTGAAAATATAGAAGAAAAATTACAGGAAATATCAGAAAAAGCCGCTTCAGAAGTTGAATATGGTTCAAATATAAAAGGTTCAAAGGAATACAGAGAAATGATTGCGCCAGTACTTGTTAGAAGGGCTTTAGAGGAGGTAATAAAATGAAAATAACCTTAACAGTTAATAATACAAAACATGAAGTTGAAATAAACCCTTCTGAATTTCTTCTCGATGTATTAAGAAGACTTAATTATATGAGTGTCAAAAAAGGTTGTGACACAGGAACATGTGGCGTATGTACAGTACTCATGGACGGAAAACCTGTCCTTTCCTGTTCTGTACTCGCAGCATCTGCTGACGGACATGAAATTACCACAGTAGAAGGGCTAAAAGATGATCCGGAATACAAGAAATTTACAGAGGCATTACTTGCCCAGGGAGCTGATCAATGTGGTTTCTGTAGCCCTGGATTAATTTTAAGCGTATATGCAATGAAAAAAGAATTAAAAAATCCAACAGAAGAGGAAATGAAAGAATACCTTGTTGGAAACTTATGTAGATGTACAGGATACGCAAGTCAAATGAGAGCAATAAAACAATTTTTTGAGGTGAAAGCATGAAAGAAGTAAAAAGAACTATCAAAAAAATAGACGGTTATGGACTTGTTAGTGGAAAACCTGTATATACAGATGATTTAGCGCCAAAAGACGCTTTAATAGTAAAAATTCTTAGAAGCCCTCATGCATTTGCAAAAATTAAAAACATAGATACGTCAGAAGCAGAAAAAATGGACGGCGTTGAATGTGTATTAACATATAAAAACGTTCCAAGAAATATCATTACCCGTGCAGGTCAGGGATATCCTGAACCTTCACCATATGACAAATTTGTGCTTGACGAATATGTAAGATATGTTGGCGATGAAGTTGCAGTTGTAGCAGCAAGAGATGAAATAACTGCAGAAAAAGCTTTAAAATTAATAAAAGTTGAATATGAAGTGCTTGAACCTGTGTTGGATTTTGAAAAAAACAAGGGGTCAAAAAGTATAATACACCCTGAAGCAGATTATAAAAGCGAAGGATTTATTAGTTCTGATCCAAAAAATAATATTGCAGCCTCATACGAAATGAGTGTGGGCGATGTGGAAGAAGAAATTGAAAAATCAGAAATTGTAGTAAAAGAAAGATTCTACACACAAGCACAGGCACATGTAATGATGGAACCACATGCAGCATATACATATCTTGATATGCAGGGAAGACTTGTAGTTGTTTCTTCAACGCAGGTTCCATTCCACGTCAGAAGAATCTTAGCAAGAGCATTAGGCATGGAAATTAGCAAAATTAGAGTAATAAAACCCCGTGTAGGTGGCGGTTTTGGTGGAAAACAGGGAATACACGGCGAACCATATGCAGCACTGGTTACCTTAAAAACCGGAAAACCTGCAAAGGTTTATTATACAAGAAAAGAAGTATTTGAATCAACATATACAAGACATCCTATGAGATTTGACGTAACTATCGGTGCAGATAAAGATGGAAAAATAAGAGTAATAGACGTAAGGGGACTTTCAGACACAGGTGCATATGGTGAACATGCATTAACCACATTTATGGTTGCAGGTTCAAAAGTATTGCCTATGTATAATAAAGTAAAAGCTGTAAGATTTGGTGGAGATGTAGTTTACACAAACCATCCACCAGCAGGTGCATACAGGGGATATGGCGCTATACAGGCAAACTTTGCAATAGAATCTGCCATGGATATGCTTGCAGAAAAATTAGGCATGGATCCTGTAAAATTAAGAGAAATAAATATGATTCGCGAAGGCGAAACATCACCTATATTCAAAATAATGGGTGAAGGCCGCGAAGGCGTTGAAATGATTGTTAATAGCTGTAAATTAGATGAATGTATAGAAAAAGGCATAAAGAAAATCAACTGGGAAGAAAAATTCAAAGCAGAAAAGAAGGGCACAAAAGTAAAAGGTGTGGGTATGGCAATAGCCATGCAGGGATCAGGTATTGCAAAAATAGATATGGCAGCCGCCACATTAAAATTAAATGATGATGGTTCATTTAATTTGCTTATAGGTGCAACAGATATAGGAACAGGTAGTGACACAATATTATCTCAAATAGCAGCAGAAGCATTAAATGTTCCAACTGAAATGATAATACCATATTCATCAGATACAGATACCACACCATTTGACACAGGTGCATACGCATCAAGTACAACATATGTTTCAGGTAATGCCGTAAGACTTGCAGCAGAAAAAATGAAAAATGAAATCATAAAAGCCGGTGCAGAATATTTTGAAGTACCTGAAGAAGATGTTGAATTTGACGGTAAAGAAATAAAAACAAAAGATAAAAAAATAAGCCTTAAAAAACTTGCTGAAATACTATATTACAACGAAAACCAAAAACAATTAAGCGTAACAGCGTCTTACGTTGGCGAAGAGTCTCCACCACCATTTATGGCTGGTTTTGCTGAAGTTGAAGTTGATACAGAAACAGGTAAAGTAGATCTGCTAAATTATGTAGCTGTTGTGGATTGTGGGACACCAATAAATCCAAACCTCGCCAAGGTCCAGGTAGAAGGCGGTCTTGCACAGGGTATTGGAATGGCAATGTATGAAGAGGTGATTTACGATAAAAACGGAAGATTGTTAACAAACAATCTTATGAATTACAAAATTCCTTCAAGACCGGACATTAAAAACTTAGATGTGGAACTTGTGGATAGTTATGAACCAACAGGACCTTATGGTGCAAAAAGTGTAGGTGAAATCGGAATTGACACACCTCCAGCAGCAATTGCAAACGCCGTGTATAATGCAGTTGGTGTAAGAATAAAAGATCTGCCAATTACACCAGAAAAAGTATTAAAAGCATTAAAAGAAAAGAAATAATTTATTTAAAAAATCCCCTTTCGCTTTTTCGAAAGGGGATTTTATTATTTATACAAATTCAAGAATATTTTATCTTTTTTTATAGGTCTAAATAATTCTATTAAGAAATAAAGAGAAATTATATAAAACACCGAACTCACAAGAAATAGATATGTATATCCATTACTCAATGAAGTTATAAATCCAAAAACAACAGCTGCGAGAGAACGTGAAATAAAATTCAAAAAATTTCTTATACTGCTAATAGTAGTAACCTTTTTTTGTGGAATATAACTCATTACAATAGTAGTTGACACAGGATTAGTCATATTCATAAACGAAAACCTCAAAGCATATAATACCGTAAATGCATAAGGATCTCTAACAAAAGCAAAGGAGATAATCAATGGTATAACAAGGATATTCATAATAAGCGAAAATTGATAAGCACCTATTTTTTTTGATATTTTCGATGAAAATATCGATCCTACCGCTGCGCCAAACTGCGCAAAAGCAAGAGCTGCTCCTATCATAGTAGGTTGTAAATTAAACAGGTCCTTAAATATAATATTCCCAAAATTCACAAATAATCCCGCACCAAATCCTATTAAAAAGGTTCTTATTAAATGTATCTTTACTATATGATATTGCAACTTATCAAAATCTTTTAAATTAAATAAATCCTTTAAACGCAAAGTCTGTCTGTGTTCGCTTTCATGAATAAAAATCAAAAATATATTCGAAGAAAGATGAAGCATCGCTGTAAAAACTAACGCATTTCCAAGCCCTAAAAACTCGCCCATTGTTCCGCCAATTAAATTACCAACAAGACCACTTCCCATTACAAGACCAAAATTATATCCAAAATACTTCCCTCTATTTTCATGTGTGGTAATATCAACTATTAATGAATTTAATAAAATCATCCTTGAAGTTAAAAAGCCACCATTTAAAAAGGCCGTAAGCAATAATATATTTTCAGAGGGATGAAATACTCTGAATAATAAAATTGTTGTAAATACCAATGAGGAAATTAACAACATAATCTTTTTTCCAAATTTATCTCCGGCAATTCCTATGAACAATCCAAGAATTGCTGAACCAATCATTTCAAGTGAAGTAATATGGCTTATAAATGAATTGGTATAACCAATATCCCTTAAAAAAAGATTAAAAACTACCCTATATATAGATTCAGCAAGTCCTGTTAAAACTGTATAAAACAATAGCTTTTTCATCTTATACCTCCAAATTAATTCGTAAAACTAACAAAGTTTATTATAGTATACTACAAAAAATCCCTCTTAATGTTAAACCGAAATTAAAATATTCCTAAAAATTATAGTTTGCTTTACTAAGAATATATGTTATAATAAAAGCGTGAAAAATTTTTCTTAGAAGGGGGAATTAAAATGGAATTATTAAATCCAGAAAATGCACCAAAAGCAGTAGGACCATATTCAATAGCAGTAAAAAGCAATGGTTTCATCTTCGTTTCAGGACAGCTTCCTGTAGACGTTGAAACAGGAGAATTTATAAAAGGCGATATTGCAAAAGCAACAACAACAATTTTAAACAATATCAAAAACATTCTCGAAAGCGCTGGAAGCAGTGTAAATAAAATTGTGAAGGTTAATGTATTTATGACAGACCTTTCAAAATTCGATGAATTTAATAAAGCTTATGGCGACTTCTTCGACGGCCATAAACCAGCAAGAGCAGCTATACAGGTTGCAGCATTACCAAAGGGCGCAGATATAGAAATAGAAGCTATTGCTGAAGCATAATTTTTAATTAAAATAAATACCCGGAATTTCAATTAATTCCGGGTATTTTATTATGCAAGTATTTTGTTTAATATTTCCCTATACTTTCCGTTTAAATATATCTTTCCTTTCTCACCATATATAATCTTCTCCTTATTATGAGGCGAATTTCTCGAAATAGCGCTCGTAAATGCAGAAATGGAACGCGAATCCTTCAAGTTTAACTCTTTTATAATCTCATCTTTCGAAGAACTTCCAACTTTAACCATATATCTTAAAAATTCTCTGGTAGAATCAGTCAACGAATTCACAAGACCTTTTAATTCATTCTCTGACCATTTCTCTTCCATAACCTTTGACCCTTTTATCAATTCCTTAAAATATTTAATCCGTATTGCAAGGTCATTTGACAAAATCCCAAATAATATTTCTGTTGGTAAATTTTCATATTCTATCAATTCTATCATCTCATACAAAAACGGTTCTATCTCCACAATACTCTTATCAAGATTTAAACTTTTCATGTTAATTTTCTCATTTCCATATATTAAAACTTCATTTTCCATATCAGCTGCTATTCTTAATCGCTCAAATAATGATATAATAAATAATGAGAGGAATTTTCTTTCCACTTCCTCAGGAAAGGTTTCGCTCTTTAAATATTCAAGAATCTCATAAAAATCATCTTTTGTTGTTAATTTATCAAAAATCTCGCTCTTTACCTTTTTTTCTTCTTCTACTATATTTTTTCCAAGAAATGTATATAACGTAGAAAGTATTTCTTTATACAAAATCATCACCCCGTTTATAATTTTATAACTTAATATATATTATACCAAAAAGGAGAGTAAAATATGCAAAAATCTATAATTGTAAAAGAAGGAAATTATTATAAAAGATTGGATAAATTCTTAAGAAATAACTATGAAAATCTAAAACTCGGGTTTATATACAAATTACTCAGAAAAGGTTTTGTATATGTAAACGGAAAAAGGGTAAAAAAACAGGATTTCGTTTTGAATATAGGTGACAAAGTTGAAATTAGATATAACGGTCCTCTTGAAGAAAGAAAAAAGGAAAAAAGCATATTGCCAAGACCTTTAGACCTGGAAATAATATTTGAAGATAAAAATATCCTTGCAATAAACAAACCAAATGGAGTTTCAGTGCATCCTGGAACAGGAGAAGAAAAGGTTACAATAATAGAAGGTGTTTTACATTATGCAAATGGCGAATTTGAACCACATCTTGTTCATAGACTTGACAAACATACATCTGGCGTTCTTGTAATAGCTAAAAACAAACAAATTGCACGAGAATTAACAGAAATAATCAGAGGAAGAAATATATTGAAGAAATATCAGGCATTAGTTTTAGGAATTTTAAAAGGAGAAAAAAATAAATTAGAGGACATACTTGACGATAAAAAAGCTGTATTATATTATGATGTCTTAAATACATACAGAATAAAAAACATACCGTTATCCCTTGTTGACATTGAATTAAAAACAGGAAGAAAACATCAAATAAGAAGGCAATTTGCAAATATCGGCTCGCCTGTTGCAGGTGATAATATATATGGTGATTTTGAAAAAAATAAGATATTAAAAAGATTTGTAGGACTAAAAAGATACTTCCTGCACTCATATTACCTTGAATTTGATTACAAAAACAAACGTTATACATTAATGGCGGAACTAACTGACGATTTAAAAAAGGTTTTAAACAGATTGGAGCGATAAGCTTTTGAAAAATCTTAAAACGCTTATATTCTATATAACCATATTCTATGCAGTTTTTAGCTTTATCTATATCTCATATAATGATTATAAATTCTTATCCAGAGGATATCATATCATTGATAACTCCAGATTAAAAACCCAATCAATAAAGATTGGGGAAAAGGTTGTGGAATATTACAAATATCAGGATTATATCCTAATAAGCGAAAATTCCACCAATATAACTTTGGATGACTTTAAAAATATAGTCCATAGATTCAATAATATAATAGTTGCCGAGTTTTCAGACTTCGGCTTCATCTTTGACAGATATAAAATCTATCTTTCAGATGACGAATTAAAAAAAATAAGATATGCTCATTATATAAAACCAAAGGAAATGGATAAATACGATACAGAACAGGTTGTTCAACGGTATTGGAGAGCGTTTAATGAAAGAAGAATAAACCTTTTCTATATTCCAGAACATAAAAACAGATCTGAAATAATAAATGCCATAGAAAAAAGAATGAAAAATCATAAAGATTATATATTGCCATTGGAAAATATTCCTGAATACTTTGATATTATCTCAGCTGCAGTTCTTTTAGCTTTTGGAGCAATATATATACCGTTGTTTTCAATAATATATGCTATATTATATTTTTACTTTAACCCCTGGTCGTATGTATTTGCAGCGATATTTTTTTCCTTTATTTCATGGATAAAATGGAAAAATCATTTTGAAAAAGACAAAGCATATATAAAAGCTGTTTTGTTTAATATACTAATTGGTATATTAATCTACTCTTCAGGATACAGTTATTTATACATCTATAAAATTTCTGTTATTAGAGGTATTAAATTATTACTCATTACCCTTCCATTTATACTATTTATAGTCCAGATAAAAAACTTTAAATTAAAGAAAAAAGACATAATTCTCTCTTCAATAATCCTTGGGATAGTATTTATCTATTATATCCTCAGAAGCGGAAATTTTGGCATTTCCACAATGACAGAAAGAAAAATAAGGGATTTGCTTGAAAAATATCTAATTGCCAGACCGAGATTTAAAGAATTACTGGGATACACTTTCATCTTCACAAAACCACCAACAGAATTCTTTAAAATATTCTGGAATATAGGGCAATCTATAGTATTTGTCTCAATAATAGACACCTTTTTACACTTTCAAACACCGCTATACCTTGGTGTATTGAGAACAATAAATGCTTTTGTTATTGCAGGAATTATTATAGTTTTACTTAGAATTATCGTGTATAAACTAATATATAATCGGGGTGAATAAAATGGGAAATGAAATAAGAATAAAGGCTATTGATGCTGGAAAAAATATAGACATTGCACTTATAGCTGCAAAATTGCAATTGCCAGTCATCACAAAATGGGAAATGCCATTAATATTAAACTATAATCAAAAAAACGTACATGTTTATCAATTTGGAACCTTTGTATTTTTTGATTTCACCGACAAGGAAATAAAGGATTTTATAGTCTATCTGGAAAAATTAATAGAAGAAGAATATAAAACGGTTTTAGAAGATGAATTAATCATAAAAATCGATAATAATATAAAGGGAAACTTTTATATTGATTACAACATAGAAACATTATTCATAAAAGAAGAATTCATTACTCAGGAAGTTCTTTCATTAATATCATTGACCATATCCCAAAGTGTGGCATTAGAACGATATGAACAACTTTCGGACGAGCTTGAAGATGAAATAGAAAAAACTATATATAGATACAAAAAATTCAAGGCATTTTTGCCAATAATAAGGAATATTGTAATAGGAAAAACATTAAATCTTGTAAAAACAAGACATGAAATAATATCTGATATTATGATTCTTGATAAACCGTCCATTACCTGGGAATGGAATCTATACGACGAATTATATGAATCACTTGCAAGATTTTTTGAGTTAAAAAGAAGATATAAAAACCTTTCGCATAAATTAGATTATGCACTGGAAACTTACACTGTATTAAACGAAATAAGCGAAGGCTCAAGAGCCAATTTTCTCGAATTTCTTATTGTTGTTCTAATAGTTCTCGAAATCGTCATGGCATTCTTGCACATCTAATAAAATCCAAGCATTTATTTTTCTCAATCAACAATAAAAACCATCATTGAAAGGAGAACAAAAATGCTAAAAGCCAATCTTTTAAATTTTACAACATTATATAGATTCGGAACACCATTTGAAACAGACGCTGTAACACTCGACAAAAAATCGCTTAATTTCACCGAAACAGAACAACTCCCCTTCTTTTCTTTTGAAAAAAACGACACAATTTTCACATTAAAATTCCAGCTCAATGAAGAAGACCGTATATACGGTTTAGGACAAACACTTGGAGGATTAAACAAAAGGGGAAAACGCTATAAACTATATGCAACAGATGACCCTTTACACACACCGGAAAAAGAGTCATTATATGGTTCTCACCCTTTCTTAATAGTCAACAACAAATTTGGACTCTTTATTGATTATCCATCAGAAATAATATTTGACATAGGATTTACAAAACACGACATAATGGAAATCACAATCCCATCAAACAATTTTGATTTATACATATTCAACTCACAAAACAATATTGAAATTATCAAAGAATATTTAAGGCTAACGGGAACACCATATATTCCTCCAAAATGGGCTTTTGGATATCAACAATGCCGATGGAGTTACCCTGATGCTAAAACAATAAAAGAAGTCGCTGAAAACTTTAGAAAAAAAGAAATTCCATGTGATGCAATATATATGGATATTGATTATATGAAAGACTTTAAAGTCTTTACCATCGATGAAAACAAATTTCCAGACTTCGATAAATTTATGAAAGAAATGAAAGAAAAAGGATTTAAACTCGTTCCCATAGTTGACCCAGGTGTAAAAATCGAAAAAGGATATGACGTCTATGAAGAAGGAAAAGAAAAAGGATATTTTTGTAAAGACAAAGATGGAAAAGACTTTGTAGCAACAGTATGGCCTGGATTCACACATTTTCCAGACTTTTTAAATCCGGAAGTTAGAAAATGGTGGGGAAGAAAATATAAATTATTTACAGATCTTGGAATATATTCATTCTGGAATGATATGAATGAACCATCAATCTTCTTCGTTCCAGACGCTCTAAAAAAATATCTTAAAGAAATAAATGAAATGCTAAACAAAGAAATAGGTCTGGAGTTCTTTGGAATAAAAGACGGAATAAACGCTCTTTCAAACAAAAGGGAATATTACAGCGAATTCTATCATAATACCCCTTATGGAAAATTCTCAAATGAAGAATTACATAATCTATATGGTTATTATATGGCAAAAGCTACAGTTGAAGGATTTAATGAACTTATTCCAGATAAAAGATATTTATTATTATCAAGAAGCAGCTATGCCGGACATCATAGAATAGCCACCATATGGATGGGCGATAATATGTCCTGGTGGGAACATATGCTCGTAAATATAAGAATGCTCCTCTCATTAAACATGGCAGGATTCTTCTATACCGGCGCTGATATAGGCGGATTTGGCAGCAATGCGTCACCGGAATTAGTTATTAGATGGATGCAACTTGGAGTTTTCTCACCATTATACAGAAATCACTCAGCTCTTGGAACCCGTCACCAGGAACCATGGGCTTTTGACGAAAATATTGAAAATATAATGAAAAAAATCATAGAGTTTAGATATGCCTTAATCCCATATCTTTATTCTGAATTCTTCAATTCAATTGAAGAATTAACACCTTTTATTTCACCTCTATTCTTGCATTATAACGACGATGAAACTTCCTTTGAAATAGAAGATCAATTCATGGTTGGAAAATCCTTAATGGCTGCACCAATAATACAGCCTAATGCAAAAGGGCGTTTTGTATATTTACCTGAAAATAAATGGTTATACTGGAAACTTTCCGATTTTAAAGAAAGAAATGTAGAAGTTTTAACCCCAGGAACCCATTACATAAAAGCGGGATTAAATGAAATACCTGTGTTTATAAAAGAAAATTCATTAATCGTATTAAACGAAGAAAAATTAAATTATGTTGATGAAAAAGCAACGGAAGAAATTATCGTTATAGGTTTTGTAACTGACAAAGCGGAATTCGTCTATTTTGAAGATGATGGAGAAAGCTTTGCATTTAAAGAAGGCAATTATGCAAAAATAAAGATTACTGTAATCAAGAATAAAAATGGATATGACTTTGAAGTTGAAAAAGATGAAAGTGAAAAATTCGAAACTTCCTTAAAAAGAATAAAATTTGAGATTTATAATGAAAATAATGAGAAAGTAGTTTTTACTCTTTCTTTATAGTTTGCTACCATAATTAAATATTTGAACTTTTTTTAGAGTTGAACATTCTAAATAGCTTGAAAAATATTTGTATTTACTGTATAATTAATATAAGGTTTCATTTGTGAAGCGAGGTGAATAATATGGCAACATCATCCTTTAATAAAGATTTTATATTAAAAAGCAAAAAGGAAGTAGAAAGTTTTATTAAAATATTAGAAAAAACTTCTAAACCTATAAAAATTGATAAAAATTTAGTCTCACCTGAAAAAGAGAAAGAGGGTGTAGAAAAATTAAAATTACTTTTTACATAAAAAATTCCCCCAGATGGGGGAATTTTTTTAGTTAAGGTTCTCCATAAATTTAAAATCTACTGGAACAACATGAGTAACGCCATCTCTCATAGTAATTCCATGGAAAATATCGGCAATTTCCATCATCAATTTATTATGTGTAATAACCAAAAACTGTGTCTTATCAGCATGTTTCCTTATTAACTTCGCCAGTTTTCCTGCATTTATATCATCAAGCGGCGCATCAATTTCATCAAGCACATAAAATGGGCTAGGATTCACATTCATAAGTGCAAAAAGGAAAGCTGAAGTTATCAAAGCTTTCTCTCCACCAGAAAACAATTGCAATTTCTGGAAATTCCTTCCTGGCTTTTTAACGGAAATTTCCACACCTTTTTCAAAAGCCTTTCCTTCACCAAACATCTTCAACAATCCATCGCCGCCAACAAATAATTCTTTAATAAACTCACCAAACTTTTCATTTACAAAATTAAATGTCTTTAAATATTTCTCCTCTGCTTCCTGATCTATCTTATCAATACCTTCCTGTAATGTCTTAATAGACTTTAAAATATCCTCTTTTTGCTTATATCTATCATCAAGATCCTTTTTCACCATTTCATATTCATCTAAAACAGCAAGATCAACACTTCCAATATGTTTTAAAGCCTTTTTAATATCCTCAATACGCCTTTCAAGTGCCATAATTTCCATATCGTTTAAATTTTCAAAAACAAATTCTTCTGTATCAATTCCCATATTCTTTGCCTTTTCAAATAAAAAGTCCTTTTCATGAATAAGATTTTGTTTCTCTAAATCCAGCTCATGCGCAGCATTCTTCAAATCATCTATCTTATCCTTTATTTCATTTCTAAGCTTTTCATATTGTTCCAATTCCTCAAACTTCTCTTTCTTACCTTCTCTACTCTTTTTAAGCATTTGAAATGCCTCATTCATTTCCTCATTAATTCTTTTAATTTCCTCTTCATAATCTTCTAACTCTTTGCTTTTTTGTTCCATCTCATTCTTTAACTGCTTAAACTTATTCTCAAGTGATTCAAGATGATTTTCTATGCTTCTCAAATTATTCTTTACTTCATTTCTTTCCTTTTCATATTCTGAAATCTTTGACAATACAGAATTCTTATGCAAATTCAATTCATCCAATCTTGCAATCTTCTTCCTGAGTTCATTATCTATTGTCTTATTGCTCTTTTCTATTTCCTCTATTTCAATTTCTATTTTCTTTTGCAAATCAACATTATCGTTTATTTTTATTTCCAGTTCCTTCAATTCTTCCTCTATTTCATTTATCCTATCTTCAAATGTATCTATTCTGCTCAACACCTCTTCATACCCATGTTTTGCATTGGAATATTCCTTTTTAAAATCCTTATATGAATTCTTTCCATTTAAATGATTATATCTTATCTCATTTAACTTCTCTTCCAATTTTTTAAGCTCCACAGTTGAACGCTTATAATTATATTCCACCTTTTCCAAATTTTTTTCATTTAAAGAAATTTCTTCTTCTATTTCCTTCAATGACTCTTCAAGCTCAGCTAATTCTCTCTTTCTTGAAAGAAGAAGTGTTTGATTATTGTTTTTTGAAGCACCACCTGTAATTGCACCAGATGTGTTTATTATCTCTCCAGAAACAGTTGCAATTGTAAGCGACACATTCTTCATTCGATTTTTAATTTCCAGTGCTGTTTCAAGCCTATCAACAATTATTGAATTACCAAACACATATTTTATAACCTTTTCATATTCTGGATCATAACTTACCAGATCTACCGCATAGCCATAAAATCCTGGTTCATATTCCAGCTCTTTTACCCTTCTTAAATTTGAATTAATCAAATCAAGAGGCAAAAATGTAACTCTTCCAGCTCTTTCTGCTTTTAAATATTTTATATATGAAGACACCTGTGAAGAGCGTTTTATAACCACATTTTGAAGTCTAAAACCTGCAATTGTGGTAATAGCCGTTTCCAACTCTTCAGGTACCTCTATTAAATTCAAAACCACATCCACAATATTTTCATCATTATGAAACGCCTCAAACAGTTTTTTTATTGCATATGAAAACCCTTCATAATCCGAAATCTGCAGTTTTAAATTCTCTATCTTTCTTTTTGTTAAATCCTCTTCACGTCTTAACTTTTGAAGATATTCATATGTTTCCGAAACGCTCCTATGCAGCTCTTCTGTTTCACTTTTCTTTTCTTCAATCTGATCCATTAATTCCTTTTCTTTTTTAGAATAATGCTCAAGATCCTTTTCAAGAACTTTTAATTTTTCCTCTAATTCCTCTATCTTCTTTGCATAATTTTCCTTTTCAGTCTTCAAAAACTTCAATCGCTCATCCTTACTCCCCTGTTCGCTTATTAACTCATTTTTAGTTTTTTCATATTCTTTTCTTTCTTCAATTAATCGCTTTAATTTCTCTTTCAAAGAAGTTAGCTTATTCATCTCTTTAGAAATAGAAGCCTCTATCTCTTTCTTTTCATTTTCAACCTCTGTAATCTCTTCATTTAATTTACTCAATTCATTTTCATACTTTTCTATTAAATTCCTAATTTCTTCAAATCTCTTTTTATTTCTGGCATAATCCTCTTCAAACTTCGTCTTTTCCCAGCTATTTTCAACAATGGCTGAATTTAATTGTTTCAATTCATCCTCAAGATGTGTTTTCATCTTTTCATATGAATCAAGACGTTGCTTGAAGTTTTCCAGTTTTTCTCCATATGCAGAAAGCTTTTCATCCTTCTCTTCTATCTCCGCCTTTAATTCCCTGTATAACCTCTCAACCTCAAAACTCTTAGCAAGCAATTCCTTAACCTCTGACTTATTCTCAAGAATCTTATTCTCAATCTCCTGTATTTTCTCGCTTATCTTTATATTCTTGGCACCAAAATACTTAACCCCTATTTCCTTTAATTCCTTATTATACTCAACATATTTCTTAGCTCTCGATGCTCTGTTTGACAATGATCTAACCCTTTTCTCAACCTCATACAATATATCGTTTAATCTTTCAAGATTCTCCTTTGTCTGTTCAAGCATTCTCAAAGCTATTTCCTTTTTATCAAGATAAACCTTTATTCCAGCAGCATCCTCAATAAGCGCTCTTAACAATTCAGAAGGAGCTGCTATTAATTCCTTAACCTGGTCCTGACCAATAATAGAATAAAAGGACTTACCAACACCTGCACCACCCATTACCTCAATTAAATCCTTCAATCGGGCATTTCTATTATCAATCTTATATTGTATCTTCCCATCAGCAGAAAGAATCTTACCAAGAGTTCTTATCCTTCCCTCATCATCCTCTATCTTTATAAACACCTCAGCCTTTTTGGCAGGAGGCAACTTTTCAGTCCCACTAAAAATAACATCAAACTTCTCCTCTATACGCATTTGCTTTGAGGATTGTTCGCCCAATAGCCATCTTATGGCATCCACAATATTCGATTTTCCTGAACCATTTGGTCCAACAATACTAACAACATTTGCATCAAGATTTAATGTTGTATTTTTTACAAAACTCTTAAACCCTTTTATCCTCAACTCAAGTAACTTCAACCACTTCGCCCCCTAACTTATTACTAAAACTATTATATCATAAAAATTTTGTGCAATAATAACAAATAAAAATTAAATCAAAAATCAAGAAAACATTCATAAAAAGGTTCGTTCATGCGACTCAATTGCTGATCCTTGAAAATTCCCAACTTAGTTTTCTTTTCGAACTTTTTTTGATATAATAATATAAAAAGACTATATATCGGAGGTATCTATATGCAAAACGTCAAACGAAACTTCTACGCATTCATCTGGCACGCAATATTCCTCGCAATAGCAAGCTCATTCATCGAAGTAAACACCGTAGTCTCCTCATTAATCCTTCAAGCAGGAGGCGGTGAATTCCTGCTCGGCCTTGTCACAGCAATCTCTGTTGGAATTCCACTCTTAGCACAATTATTCTTTGCAGGGTTTCTCGTTTCAAAACCTCTAAAAAAACCATATCTATTAACAGGAATATACCTTAGAATCTTTTCATTATTAGCAATAGGTTTATTATTAATCTCTCCATTATCAGAAAAAACACTGTTAACCCTGATTATTATTATAATTTCTATATTCTCATTTAGCGGTGTATTTGCAGGTGTAAGTTACACCGATTTACTTGGAAAATCTATACCAAAGGACTTGCAAAGAAAATTCATGAGCTTCAGGCAAATATCCAGAAGTTCCTTTGCACTATTAAGCGCATTCTTAGCAAAGTATATATTAAATAAATTCGAATATCCACACAATTACTCAAACATGTTTCTCATAGCTTCATTTTCACTGTTCATAGCCTCACTTGGATTCTGGCTAATCAAAGAAGAAAAATTTGAAGTAAAAAGGGAATTCCCTTCTTTCATGGAAATAATAAAAAATATTCCTACAATACTTTCAAGGGATAAAAATCTCCTAAATTACGTTATCTTTAGCAATTTAACAGGGTTTGGTTTAATAATAATACCATTTTATGTATTACTTGCCAAAAACACATTTACCCTTTCAGACAAAATGGTTGGAAACTTCCTGTTATTACAAATGATAGGAATAGTTTTATCAAGTTTCGTCTGGGGACCATTATTACATAAAAAAGGCTACAAAAAAATATTGAAATACTGTATAGCAATTGGAGGTTTAATCCCAATACTTGCATTAATATTAAGCAAAACATCACCATTATTATACTCAACATTATTCCTGCTAACGGGAATTGCAATAAGTGCCCGTCAAATGACATTTGAAGGTGTTTTAATAGAAATCAGCGATCATCATAACAGAGCATTATACGTTGGAATCTCAGGAGCTTTAAACTTTGTAACAGCATTACTCCCATTAATAATTGGCGCAATTATAAAACACGTTGGTTTTATTAACGTATTCATCTTTGTAGCTATAATGATATACTCAAGCTTATATTTCTTAAATCAGATGAAATTAGAACATTAGAACTTTCTAATGTTCTAATTTTTTAATTTTCTAATTCTCTAATTCTCTTTTAATCTAAATTTAAAAGAAAATACATATATATTTTTTCAATAGATATATGATTTGTGATATAATTAATAATGTAAAGGATAAAAATGCCAAAAATAAAGTGAAAATTATAACTTTTTTAGGAGGGATATTATGAAATACGACATTATTGTTATTGGTGGAAGTGCAGCTGGACTCGTTGCAGCAATGACTTCAAAAAAAATCTACAAAGACAAAAAGGTACTTGTTATCAAAAAATTAGACAAAGAATTAGTTCCATGTGGAATACCATATATCTTTCACACACTTGGTGGTGTAGAAAAAGACTATATGGGAATTGAAGAAAAATTCAAAGCTATGGGAATTGACTTATTAATTGATGAAGTTATAGACGGTGATGCAGAAAAGAAAACAATATCAACAAAAAGCGGAAAAACATTTGAATATGAAAAATTAATTATCGCAACAGGTTCAACTCCATTTAGAGCTCCAATTCCTGGAAATGAACTTGAAAATGTACTAACAATTCCAAAGGATCATTTTTATCTCGAAACAGTTCACGAAAAACTCAAAGATGCTAAAAATGTGGTAATTATCGGCGGTGGATTTATCGGTGTTGAAGTTGCAGATGAAATCAAAAAAGCCGGTAAAAACGTTACATTAATAGAAGCAAGAGATTATTTATTACCAGCATCATTTGACAAAGATTTTGGAGAAATTGCACGTGAAGAAATTGAAAGCGATAATGTAAAAGTATTATTGAATTCTAAAGTAAAAGAAATCGCAGGAAACGGAAAAGTTGAAAAGGTTGTTCTTGATGGTGGAGAAGAAATACCTGCAGATGTTGTAATACTCGCTACAGGTTATAAGCCAAATGTTGAAATTGGAAAGAAAATGGGTTTAAAAATTACAGATCTTGGATACATTGAAACAGATGATTACATGAGAACATCAGTAGCTGACATTTACGCAGCAGGAGACTGTGTACAACACAAAGATTACTTCACAGGAAAACCATCAAGACTTATGCTCGCATCAGCAGCTGTTTTTGATGCAAGAATTGCAGCATCCAACCTTTACAAATTAAGAGTATTAAGAACAAACAAAGGCTCATTAAACGCATATTCAACAGTAATTGGAGGCAAAGCATTTGCTGCAGCAGGAATTACAGAAGCAGTTGCAAAACAGGAAGGTTTCGATATAGTTGTAGGAAAAGCGGAAGTTATGGACAGACATCCTGGTAAATTTGCAGATGCTTCAAAAATCGTATTAAAATTAATATTCTCAAAAGAAAGTGGATTATTATTAGGAGCTCAAATGGCTGGCGGAAAGAGTATAGGTGAAATGATAAATATTATCAGTTTAGCAATTCAAAAAGAAGTTACCGTTCAGGACATTATGACAATGCAAATAGGTACACACCCATTATTAACAGCAGCTCCAACTGTATATCCACTCTCAGTAGCAGCAGAACAGGCTTTTTCACAAATGTAAATACAATAATAAATACAGCCCCTTTAAGGGGCTGTATTTTATTGTAACTTCCTTTTCATCCTCAACAAAAAACCAGGGCAAAAATTTGACCCTGGTGGTTTGGAAAATGAATTATATAAATATATACCGTGGACCACATTCTAATCTTTCTTAGAAGGATCCATGGTATTTTTTTATAACTTCTCAATTATATATTCCTCAATATTCCTTTTTTCTGAATTTATATTCATTCCTATGAGATATATTTCTTTTCCGCTGTATTTTTCATAGTATTTCATTTCTTTTATTTGTTTTAATGCTTCGTCGCTACTTTGATCCAGTTTTATCTCAAATAAATATATCCTGTCGTCAAAATCTATTACTAAATCACTTCTTCCAAGATTTGTCAATTCTTCTGCTTTTACATCTATTCCTGCCGAGGCTATTATTGTAAATATCAATGAGTGATAATATTTTTCTTCTTTTTTGTGTAGATTATACGGAACAGCGCTTATTATCTTTTTTATTTCTTCTATTAATCCTTTTATGTCATTTTCTTCTATTTTTAAATATATCTCACTTACCCTGTTTATTTCTTCATCATTAAATCCATAATTGGCTTCTAATATTAGTGTTGAAAAACTGTTTTTCACTTCAAAATTTGGATAGTCCAGTATATATTTTTTCTTTAATCCATATTTTTTTATTCCTTTAAAGGTTAAATACCCTGCCTGCGTAAAGAAGATATTTGCTCTTGCATCTTCTATTTCTCGTGTTGAGAAATCTTCCGCACTTACCGGTATTTTTACTAAATCCTCATATTCTATCTTTTTACCTTTTATGTATTCATACAGAAAACTTGGTGATCCGCTTTCAAACCAGTAGTTTCTAAGTTCTTTTTTCTGGAAAAATTGTAATATCGAAAATGGATTATATACTGTATGTTCTCCATCAAATGAGAATCCATTATAATATCTTTTCATTTCCTCTAATAATTCTTTTTTTGTTATTCCAAACTTTTTTGCCGTTTCTTCTATATGTTCTTTAAAATAATATTCTAACTCTTCCTGGGTATATCCAAACATTTGTGAATATGCTGTATCTAATGATATATCGTTTAAATTGTTTAATGCTGAGAATACTCCTGTTTTGGTAAATTTTGTTATTCCGGTTATGAAGACAAATCTTATATGTTCATCATTCGCTTTTATTGTTGTATAAAAATCTCTCAATATTTCTCTATTGCTTTCCGCTTTTTCTTTTTTATTTATATTGTCCAATATTGGTTTTTCGTATTCATCAACTAATATTACTACTTTTCCTTTTTCTGATAGCTTCATTATTAATTCATCGAATGCAAACGCATAGTCTGTTTCTTCTATATTTATTCCGTTCCTTTTTCCTTCTTGTATTATTATCTTTGTTAAACTTTCTTTGAGTTTTTCTGTATTTTCTGATTTCGCCTTTAATAGATTTAATCTTATTATTGGATATTCCTTAAAATCCCATTTGTCATATATATATGTTCCCTCAAATAATTCCTTCTCTCCTTTGAATAAGTAATAAAATGTTGATACTGTTAAACTTTTTCCGAATCTCCTAGACCTTGACATAAAATAAAATTTTCCACTATTTATTAAATCATATAAATATTTGGTTTTATCCACATATATATAATTTTCTTCTATTATTTCCTTATAATCCGCTATCCCTACCGGCAGTTTTTTCATCACTTCCACCTCCACAATTGAATTATATCACAATTCAATTATGGTTTCCCTTCATTTCCAACAAAAAAACCAGGGCAAAAATTTGACCCTGGTGGTTTGATATAAATTATTCCCTCATTCTCAAAAAATTGGTTTTACAAAACTTGAAACTTTATTCTTTATTTTCAACGATTTCCATTAATTCTTTAACAAGATAATGTACAGTTGTGCAGGGAGCTTTTTTGGCATAAGAATTTTCTTTTCTAAATTTTTTTATTAACTTTTCTGCATTATTATATGCTTTTCTCCAACCAATAGTTTTTTCTAAAATTTCAAATATATCTTCTCTATTTTTACTATAACCTTTTTTGTCAATATGTTGTTTTATTTTACTGTCTAATTTATTTACATATTCATTACAAGTAAGATCCGAATAATTACTTTCAAAATACAAAAATAACCATAATTCAAAACATTTATTAGACCATGCAACGTTATATCCATTGTTTATTGCTTCCTCAATGGCTTTATTAAAACTATCATCCGAAAAATCATCTTTATCAAAAACCAACCATATGTTACCATAAATATTTCCGGACCTATTAATTATTTTTTCTATTTTCTTTACCAACTTTTCTGTTCCCAATCCTTTTCCTTTTATTGTTATATTATAAGTTTTTAAAACATTCGGATCTCGTCTTAAAAGTCCTTTTTCTCCAAATTTCCTTTTTATTCCTTCAAAATAATTTACTTCTGTCATTTCACCTTCACAAAAAATAAAATATCTTATGACATTCTCATCTCGAGAATTTTCTCTTCTTATTTTTTTCCTTCCTTTTCTTCTACCACTCAATCTTACCATCCCCAAAATAAAAATCCTTTATTATTGGTATAGCCCCATATTTTCCTTTTAAATAATCTTTATCATAAGAAGCATCATTTCTTACCTTTTTCCCATTTATTTTAAATTCAACCAATGAAAACAAAATTGATTCTTTATTTTCTTTATCAGCAAACCAAATTTCATCTCTTCTAAATAAATCCTTTGTAAGTATTGTTACATTGTGTGTTGTAAAAATCAATTGTGCATTATTTCTATTTACTTCTTCATCATGAAACATTGATATTATTTTCCTCATTAATATTGGATGTAGCTTTGAATCAAGTTCATCAACAAATATTGTTTCACCATTTTTAAATACATCATAAAAAATATTGTATAACACAAGCATCTTTTTCGTTCCATCAGATTCTTCTTCAAAAGGCAATTCTACAGGCTCCTTTTTTTTATTCAAATGCTTTGAAAATAAAACAGGTATTTTTTTATTTTCAATTTCTATTTCTCTTACAACAATATCTTCAATCTCTATATCAATAGATTTTAAAAAACTTACTATTCCTCTTATATAATTTTTATCCTTGTATCTAGACTTCAATCTATAATTTGTTTCATAAATTAACTCAGTTAAACTATCTCCAAAATTTACCACTTTAGTATTATTAAACCATTCAAAAACACTTTTTACTTCTTTTATATTCGTATTGCCCAAAAATGACAAAAACAATGTAGAACCATTAATAGCATTTTTAGCTAATTCTACAATTTCTTTTAAATTTTTTGATGACTTAATGTTATTCTCTGTTCTTTCAAAAACTGTATTATACCTATTTCTTCCCCTGAAATCCCTTTTATACAACCATTCTTCATAAACTTTATTATTATCAATTAAAAATCCGTATTGATATTCATCACCTTTAACTTTAAAAAAAACTTCAAATTCTGATTTTCCATTTTTTAATTCTTCATCAAAAGCATATCTCTTAAGGGGAATTTTCTTCTTTTCTCCAGCTTCTTTAAACGAAGATAACACCCAATATCTCATAAATGCAAATGCTTCTATAATATTACTTTTTCCTCCTGCATTTGGTCCATATATTGCTGCTACTTTTAAAAACTTTTCACCCTTTTTATCATAAATAAGATTATATTCATGTTCTTTAATTGAAGTTGCTGTCATATCTAGAGAAACCTCATTTTTATATGATTTAAAATTTTTAAAGTTGAATTGTATGAGCATTATTCTCACCTCCAACTTAATTATAACATAAAAAATTAAAAAAAGAATAGTTTTTTGAGAAAAATTCTCAAAAAACTATTCTTTTATAAAATTGTATTTATTTTCATAAAAAATGGCAAAAATTTGACCCCTCTACTTTAAAATAATCTATTATATTATTTTCAAAATTTGTGCATTTTTATTTTCCCTTTATGGACCATTTTTCAATTTCATTCATGGCTTACTTTTAGTATACAATATACACACAGCGGGAGCTGTGGGAGGATTGATAGTGCAATTGGTTTTATTTCAAATTTATGTTTGAGTTTTTTGTAGAAAACAATTGTTATAATAATTTCTATTTTTTATTTATTTCACTTTCGATGGATTTTCAAAGTTTGTTTTTATAAACCATACATTGATTTTTACTCCATCTATTTCTTCTATTTCATGTTTGAAATCCTCTATTGCTTCTGAATATATCACAAGCCAGCCTTCTTTTAAGCCACTTCTTTTTAAATATTCCACCAATTGCTTTTTCGATTTTTCATATTCATTTCCTGTTAGATTTGCTTTTATTTCTATTAGATATTCTCTGTTATTTAGATTTATTAATAAATCTATTCTTCCTCCTCCTACCTGTGTTTCTGGATATACCTTTCCT
>NZ_LBEZ01000020.1:0-114038 GCF_013363245.1 Marinitoga sp. 1135
CAGTACCATCAACTGCAGCCCTTAAACCTTCTTTCATAAATTCGTTATCAAGGCCTTCAAGATCTGCTTCAAGGGATATTAAACCTTCTCTTCTTGCTTTTTCTGCAAATGAATATAATGTTCTTAAATTTTCAAACATATAATTCACCTCCTTAATTTCCTCAAATTCTATATCCGTGTCTATTATCTTTTCTCGTTTTACCAATACTTTTATTATTCCGTTTATGTATTCACCGAATTTCTCTTTTTCTTTTTTCGAAATATTTCCTTGAATAGTTGATCATAATATCCCATTTGCATCCCCCTTATTAAGTTTGTTGTTTGGCTTATTATTTGTTTTTATTATTTGAAAATAGTTTAGAGATATATTTATAACAAGAGCAACAATTAAAATTGCTGTCAAAGCTTTAATGTTTGGATTATAAAATTCAAAGAAATATAGGCTATTATACACAGCTACATAGATAATTAAATTTAAGAAAGATTTGTTAGAAATTGTGGTTAATAATATTGCTACAAATGCCATCACAATATATAATAGAAAGAGATTTAAGTCATTTCTGAGTATAAAAAGTATTCCAATGTAACTAAAAGTAATAGCGATAAATATAAGAAACCTTTTTAGAATTTCTGGATAATAATGTAATAACAATAATCTTAGATTATTTTTGTTGAAAAAGGAAAATATGTATCCACTCAATGAAATAAACACAAATATTATTATTCCCAGTATTTTAATATATCGATTATATATATCTGGTGGTTTTAATAATGGAGAATCTATAAAATATGGTTTTACAATTGTATTTTTCTTCAACGATGCATCGTATAAAAAAACCTTTATATCCTTAAAAATATTATCAAAATATCTGGTATTTTTGGGAATATATATTTTCATAATATTATCTTCCAGGCTTAAAACTGCCTTTGCTTTTTTGGGAAATGTTTTTGTATATTTTAAATTTTTACTTTCAATAGGCAAAGAACCATAATACAAATATGGTTCTTTTTGGAATATGTGATCAAATATCATATTCGACAGTAGCATGATTCCAGTAAAAGATAATAGCATAATTATAAAAGTAACCCATTCTTTTTTTAAATACATATTTATATTCGCCCCTCAGAAATGCTTCTTTTCTTTAAAATGCCCAGAGCAAAATTATTATTTATTTCTTCAAAATTTTCAAAGATTTCGCCGGAAATTATATCTTCAAATAACAGCTTTTCATTAAATTCCAAAGAAGTTCCAGATTCATCAATAGCTTTATTACATATTGCTTCTATTGCTAATTTAGAATCTGTAATAACTATTACACTTAGATTATTTTTTTCTTCAAAGAAGTTTTTTAAGACGATTAATTGCTCGATTTCCACATCTGTTTCATCTAATATTAAAACTATAATCTTTCTGAATTTTGTTTTATTTTTTAATATTTTTATAAAATCTGTTGTGTTCCATAATTCTTTTGAAATAATATGAAAAATTCTATGGCTAAAAAAAGAAAGATTTTCAGCATCTATTCCTTCTAAAAGATATTCTTCGGTATATTTTTTTGGAGAAATAATTATCTTAAATAATTTTTCAAAGAGAAAAGAGGGATTTTTTGTCAAAATCCCTAACCTTTCTCCTGTATTTAATTCTATATCAGGAAATTCTATAGATGTATTTGAAATTTTTAATAAAAGTTCTTCCATTTATCATTCCTCATACTATTTTATTATTTGTTTTTTAATTTTAAATATTCTTCCCAGTCTTTTGAAAATCTTTCTATACCTCTATCTGTTAATGGATGCATAAAAAGTTTTTCTAAAACACTAAATGGTATTGTAGCAACATCGCATCCCATCTTTGCAACTTCAACAACATGATATGGGTGTCTTACACTTGCGGCAATAACTTCAGTTTCAAAGCCATAATTATAGAAAATCTGTAAAATTTCTTCTATTAATTCAAGTCCCTGGTTTCCAATATCATCAACTCTACCTATAAACGGACTTACATATGTAGCACCGGCTTTTGCGGCTAATAGAGCCTGTAAAGGACTAAAGACAAGAGTAACATTTGTCTTTATTCCTTCGGAAGAGAGAGTTTTTACAGCTTTTATTCCATCTTTTGTCATGGGAATTTTTATAACAACATGTTCACTTATTTTAGCTAATTCCCTTGCTTCTTTTACCATATTTTCATAGTCCATTGATACAACCTCAGCACTTACCGGTCCCTGAACAACATCGCAAATTTCCTTTACTCTTGTTTCGAAATCAATATTTCCTTCTTTTGCAACAAGTGTTGGATTTGTGGTTACTCCATCAATAATGCCCCAATCCTTTGCTATTTTAATCTGTTCAATATTTGCAGTATCCAGAAAAATCTTCATATTGCCACCTCCGCAATAGTTTGTATATATTTATTATATCACAAATATAAGGGTTCGCAAATGCGAACCCTTATATTTTATAGTATTAAAATTATTTTTCTTTTGCAACAACTAATCTTATATTTCTAATCCATAAATCGGCGTTTAATGTTTTAGAATGAGAGCTTCCAAAAGTCCAGAAAATAACTCTTAAATATTTAATCTGTTTTTTATATGCAAGATCATTAACATTAAATTTTACTCTAAAATCAGTAGAATTTTTTAAAGGCATTGGGTTAATCCATAAGTATTCTTTAAACGGATAATCTGAAGAACTCCACACAAAAGCAATTTTATCAAGAGTATTTTTGTTTTCATCTAAAAATGCAAAAATAATCCCTGCAACGCTATAAGCTTTTTGATCAAGATTTTTTCCTTTTGTGACCAATCCTGCAATTTCTGCATAAAATTCTACATGTGTATCTTCGCAATAAGGTAACTCAAAATCTTTATATAAATTATTTTCAGAAAAACCATTTTTATGGATTCTATACCATACCGTGTTATTTAAAGAAGATAATTCATTTTTATTTTCATCTTCTCTTCTTCCGCCAATTTTCCATAATGAATAATCTTTTGGCATGAAGAATTTAAATTCATGATAAATGGTTTTTAAATTCATATTTGCAGATTCTGGAACAATATTTCCATTTACAGTTATATCTCCTTTTTTTACAGCTTGTTTTGCCATATCGTTTCCATTTACAAGATAATATTGATTTAACAGCTCTTTTACATTATCATCGATAACTATGATTCTTTTATCAGAAAAACCTGTTAAATCATTTTCTGGCGATACAACGGTAACTTCATATTGATTTGATGAATCCAGTAAAGAGCCTCTAAAAACAGTATTTCCAATAACATAATATGTTTCTGGAAATACCATAGTTCCTAATAAAATCAGAACAACAAACAGAAATCCTTTCCTCATAATATCCTCCTCCTTGAAAGATATAATTAAATAATATTTTCCCGAATTATATATCGGCGGATTTTTTTAATACTTTTAATTTTAAAAATACGAAATTTGATGTTATAATAATAAGGAAAAATATTGAGTAGGTGATACAGATGAAAAAGACTCTTGTATTTAGCAATCATTCAGACGAAATGCGCGTAGCACTACTTGAAGATGAAAAATTAATGGAAATCTTTTTTGAAGATCTGGAAGTTGGAAAATTAACAGGAAAAATATTTTACGGAAGAATAGAAAATGTTGTTCCGGCTCTTGAATCCTTTTTTGTAAATATTGGAGCGAAAAAAAACGGTTTTCTGCGATTTAAAGATACAACTATAGATCCTGATACATTAAGAAGAGGATCATTTATAATTGTGCAGGTAAAAAAAGATGGCGATGTCAGAAAAGGGCCACAGCTTACCATGCATATTAATATTCCCGGAAAGTATATGGTATATATGCCATTTGGCGAAAATAGCATAGGAATTTCAAAAAAAATTATGTCATTATCCGAAAAAGATAGACTGAGGGAAATTGGGGAAATGTTAATAGAAAACGAAGAAGAAGGTATAATCTTTAGAACGAACAGCGAAAATGTTGATTTTGAAAGTTTAAAAGAAGAATTTTTTCAATTAAAGGAAATCTGGGAGAATATAAAGGAAAAAGCTAAAAATTCAAATAAACCGGCACTTTTATATGAAGACGAAAATTTTGTTGATTATATATTAAGGGAACGATTTGATCATTCGGTAAATGAGATTATAACAGATGATAAAGAGCTTTTTAAGAGATTTAATAAAGAGATAAAGGAAATAAATGAAAATGTGAAAATAAGAAAAGTCGATATAGATGCATTTTCATGGACTAATGTATATGAACAGATGGACGATATGTTTGCAAGGAAAATAGAACTTCCAGGTGGAGGGGTTATAACAATAGATAAAACAGAGGCGCTTACTGTTTTTGATATAGATTCTGCAGGTAATGTGCTTGGAGAAAATGTTGAAGACACTTCATACAAAACAAATTTAGAAGCAACTGTTGAAATTGCAAGACAATTAAGGCTGAGAAATATAGCGGGAATTATATTAATAGATTTTATAGATATGAAAGATGCAAAACATAAAGAAGAAATAATAAATCTTTTTAGAGAAGAATCAAAAAAAGATAAAGCGAAAATATCAATTTCTGGATTTACAAAATTAGGGTTATTGGAATTATCAAGAAAAAGAACAACTCCTTCAATTGATGCTTTGTTATTTACACAATGTCCAATTTGTCAGGGGACAGGAAAAATAGCATCGCCAAGGATTGTTTTTAGAAGGGTTATAAAAGAGTTAGAAGAATCTTTGGAGGACTTAAAGAGAGGGCATAATATTAAAGAAGTATATACAAGTGTATATCATAATCTTTCAGGTTATTTCACCAAAGAGAAGAAAAAAGAAATAGAAGAAAAATTTGATGTAAAATTAGATCTTGATTTCAATTGGCCCGATCCTAATTCATATAATATAAGATATAGAAAGTAAAAGAGGGATGTATATGAGAATCCATTACCAGATACAGGAACAGATGTTTTCTGTATATGAAATGAAAAGAAAGGCAGATGTTTTAATTGTTGGGGGTGTGGAGATAGTTATAAAATCTGATTTAACGCTTCCACATATTGAATTAGCTGTTGATGGAATAGGAACGAGAATAGCCACTCATTTAAGAAAAATAGGAATAAGTCCTGTATTATTTGATTATATTGGCAATGATGAATTTAATGAATTAATAAATAGCTATTTTGAAAAAAAGGAGATATTATTTTTCTGGTCAAGACAGCCATATGGAACCAGAAGAATTTTAAAGCTATATGGTGATGGGTTCAATAAAGTCTATAAAGATTATAGAAACATAGAAAATATTGACTATACATTTATATTAAACAATCTTTCAGAAATAATAAATGAAGTAAAAAGCGTATATATTATTTTAAGCAACTGGAATACAAAATTAATAAGGAATCTAAAATTATTGGGCAAATTTATCTTTTTGGATTTTGAAGAAACAATAAATTTCCCTGAAAATTCTGAAATATTTGGAGATTTCATCTTTATAAATGAAGAACTGGAATTGAAAAATGTAAAATATCTATATAAAATAACATTTATGAAAAATGGAAATATTGTTTTTGAATTTGATGACATAAAAGAAGAAATAATACCTTTTTCTGAAAAAAAAGAGTATATTTTTGAAGCAAAATCTGCATTTAAAAGTATAATTATTAATTCATTGTTAGATGGGAAAAATTTAAAAGATTCACTACTTCTTGGAAATATAGCCTATTCATATGCTGTTGAAAATAAAGGAAAACAAATATCAAGAAACTTATTATATGAAGAATTTTATAAAAGAAAAGATGGAAATGGTTGAACCATTTCCATCTTTTTATTTTTTGAAGAACTTTATAATTTCATCAGCAACCTTTTCCTTTTCAATATCATTAGTAACAACATGAGGACTTTCTTCTAATACCACTGTTTCTATGACTTTTGAAGAGATTTTATTTTTTATAGTACTGGCTACACTCATTGGTACAGCTTTATCCTTTTTTGAAACAATAATTAATGTATCGCTTTTTACACTCATAAGCCTACGCTTTGCCATTTTTTGTAAGAAATATAAATCAGCAGCTTTTGGAGGACAATCATAGCTCCAATATTCTTTAGCAATTTTATTTAATCCTTCTTCTTCAAAATGCTCAACCTTTTTTCTTTTTATTTTTTTTGTAAAGAATTTTAATACGGGGGTAAATTTTAATCTCCAATCGCTCGCTTCTATGGCAGGTGCTGCAAGTACAATCTTTTCAGGATTAAATTTAGATGCAAGTATTAATGTTAATACTCCTCCCATAGAAAGTCCGGTGATGTAAACCTTTTCATACTTTGAATTCAATTCGATATATGCATCAGTAACCCTTCTTAACCAGTCTTTCCATGAAGTACTTAAAAAATCTTCAAAATTTGTTCCGTGGCCTGGTAATCTTGGTACATATACAGTAAATCCTTCCTCATTTAGTCTATGAGCAAGATAATACATTTCATGTGGAGTGCCAGTATATCCGTGTATAATTAAAACAGCAGTTTTTCCACCTTCTAAAAACAAAGGTTGAGAATTTTCATAAAGTATATGGGAATTTTCTGGAATATTATCAAAAAACATAATATCACTCTCCTTTGATTATCTGATTTTATTATATCACAGAATATTTTATAAAATTTATTAAAGTCCCCAGAAAAAATGACGAAATATAATATGAAGACATATAAAACAACGAAAATATCAGTTTTTAGACTTAATTAAAAAATTTTTTAAAGAAAAACTAAAGTAAAAAAAATTTCCGACGAAATATATTGTGAACACAAATTGAGATGAAAATAAAAAATTAAATAAATTTCACACGGAGGTGGAATTATGAGAATTTATCATAACGTAGAGGCATTAAACACATGGAGGACTATGAGTAATGTAAAAACAGAAATGGGAAAATCATTGGAAAAGCTATCATCTGGTTTAAGAATCAACAGAGCAGCAGATGATGCAGCAGGATTGGCAATCTCTGAAAAGATGAGAAACCAGATAAAGGGTTTAGATACAGCAATTAGAAACGCACAGGATGCCATTTCAATGATTCAAACAGCAGAAGGTGGATTGGACGAAGTTCATTCAATTCTTAAGAGAATGAGAGAACTAGCAGTACAGGCATCAACAGATACAAACACAGATGCAGATAGGGTACAGCTACAGAATGAATTTACAGAATTAAGAGACGAAATCAATAGAATAGCAAAAACAACACAGTTCAACACAAAGAATTTATTAGATGGATCATTAAGAGGAACAAGAAATGCAGATGTAAAGATAGTAAATCCAGGTTCAGCACATTTTTCAGTAGGGACATATTCATCCGGAATTACAGCAGATGCTAATTTTGTAATGGAAGTTGGACAATTTACTGGAGCAGCAGATTCTGAATTAGAAGTGAGAATTTGGAGAGTAGATGCAAACGGTAAAACAATGGTTACTACACAAACAGTTACTGCTGGTTCAGCAGCTGTGACGGTAGCAGGTGGAAGTGCTCAGATAAGTATAAAATGGGATACGGATCAAATAGCTAAAATAAAGGATTATGGTGGAACATTAGCAACAGGAACAAAGGTAGATGGAGGAGCAGTTGCAGTATATGGACAGGTAACAGCAGGGATGAATGGTGTAAATCCATTAAATTATCATATAGGAGCAAATGAAGGACAGGTAATAAACCTTGGATTTGAAAGTATGAAAGCAGATGATATAGGAATTACAACTCAAATAAAGATTGATTCACAAAAAGATGCAGAATTTGCAATAAGTGCTATAGATGCTTCAATATATAAAGTATCAGCATTCAGGGCAAAACTTGGTGCAGCTCAAAACAGACTTGAACATACAATTAAGAACTTAGGAGTAGCATCAGAAAACTTAACAGCAGCAGAATCACGTATCAGAGACGCAGATGTTGCAAAGGTAATGGCAGAGTACACAAGGCAGCAGATCTTGTTGCAGAGTGGAACAGCAATGTTATCACAGGCAAATCAATTACCACAACAGGCTTTACAATTATTGAGATAATAAATAATATAATTTCGGGCGGAATCTTTCGCCCGATTTTCTGCATAGACTAAAGTTTTATATATTACCGTCGATTAATAATTTAGGGAGGATTCCCAAATCAAAACATTTCACACGGAGGTGGAATTATGAGAATTTATCACAACATTGAGGCTTTAAACGCCTGGAGAACATTGAGTAATGTAAAGACAAACATGGGAAAATCATTGGAAAAGCTATCATCTGGTTTAAGAATCAACAGAGCAGCAGATGATGCAGCAGGATTGGCAATCTCTGAAAAGATGAGAAACCAGATAAAGGGTTTAGACACAGCAGTAAGAAATGCACAGGATGCCATTTCAATGATTCAAACAGCAGAAGGTGGATTAGATGAAGTCCATTCAATTCTTAAGAGAATGAGAGAACTAGCAGTACAGGCATCAACAGATACAAACACAGATGCAGATAGGGTACAGCTACAGAATGAATTTACAGAATTAAGAGACGAAATCAATAGAATAGCAAAAACAACACAGTTCAACACAAAGAATTTATTAGATGGATCATTAAGAGAAACAAGAAATGCTGAAGTAAAAATTGTTTCCCCAGGTTCTGGACATTTTGCAGTGGGAGCATATTCTGCAAGTATGACAAATGATGCTAATTTTGTTATAGAAGTAGGTCAATTTACTGGAGGAGCTAATTCTCAGCTAGATGTTATTGTGAAAAGAATAGATTCTAATGGAATAACAACTGTAGGAAGTTCGATAGTAACTGTAGGTGCTGGAAGTATTCAAGTTACTGTATCTGGCGGAGGAACTGTTACTATTACATGGAATAAAACACAAATAGCGAAGATAAAAGATTATGGAGGAACTTTGGCAAGTGGAACAAAAGTAGATGGAGCGGTTGTTGTAGCATATGGTCAGGTAACAGCGGGAGCAACAGGAGTAGAACCATTGAATTTCCATATAGGAGCAAATGAAGGACAGGTAATAAACCTTGGATTTGAAAGTATGAAAGCAGATGATATAGGAATTACATCGCAAGTAAAAATAGATTCACAAAGTGATGCAGAATTTGCAATAAGTGCTATAGATGCTGCAGTATATAAAGTATCAGCATTTAGATCAAAACTTGGTGCAGCTCAAAACAGACTTGAACATACAATTAAGAACTTAGGAGTAGCATCAGAAAACTTAACAGCAGCAGAATCACGTATCAGAGACGCAGATGTTGCAAAGGTAATGGCAGATTATACAAGACAGCAGATCTTGTTGCAGAGTGGAACAGCAATGTTATCACAGGCAAATCAATTACCACAACAGGCTTTACAATTATTGAGATAATAAATCTTTATTCCAGGCGGAATAAAAGGGCGAAGGGATTCGCCCTTTTTCTTTATATAATAAAAATAAAAAAACCCTCCAATAGGAGGGTTTTTGTAATAAATATCAATATACCTTTGATTTTTTGATCCAGTTAATAACAATAGGACTTGCAATGTAAAGTGATGAATATGTACCAACTATAACACCTATTGCAAGACCAAATGCAAATGGAGCAATTGCCTTTCCGCCCCAGAGAAGAATTGGCAATACAACAAGGAATGTTGTAATAGATGTATTTAATGATCTAACAATAACTTCGTTTATACTAATATTAACTATTTCTTCTATATCTTTTTTACCTCTTAATTTCTTCATATTTTCTCTGATTTTATCATATACAACAATAGTATCGTTTAATGAATAACCTGCAAGTGTTAAGAATGCTGCAATGGCTGCTACATTAATTTCAATGCCGAATAATGAATAAAAACCAAGAGTAATTATTATATCATGTGCAAGAGCAATAATAGCACCTACACCAAATGAGAATTTAAATCTTAATGTGATGTAAGCCAATAACAATACTAAAGAAATAATAACAGCATACCATGCATATGACTTAATTTCTTCTGCAGCATAACCTGAAACATCGTTGAATTCAAGAAAATCTATTGTTATGCCTTTTTCTTTAAATGAATTTTTCATTGTTTTTATTAAGTTTTCCTTTAATGCTGTGGAACCTGATAATGATTCTTTTAAAACAATTGAATATTGAAATAAACTTGCATTTTCAACATTTAGGTTTTTGAGTTTTACTATCTTTGCTGTTGCATAGTTAGAATTTATATCTGTTAATACATTTCTTATTTCATCTATTTTTAATTCTTTGTCAGCTGAAATAACAAATTCTGTTCCACCGGCAAAATCAACACCGAGATTAAAACCTTTTGTAAATACAAAAATTAAACTTGCCAATATTAATAATAGAGAGAGTGTTATAAATAGTTTTCTTTTTCCAACGAAATCAATCATTAGTTTCCCTCCTTTACAGCCGTTTTCTGGTACTTCTTCACGTTGATTAGATGACTTGTTGTTTCAAGAATAGACCTTGATACAACGAGGTTTGTAAACATACTACCAAGAACACCAATAATTAAAGTAATAGCAAATCCTCTTACTGTACCAGTTGCAAAGTAGTATAATACAACGCCGGCTAATACTGTGGTTAAGTTAGCATCAAATAATGTCCAGAAAGCCTTATCAAAACCAAATCTAACGGCTGTTAGAGGAGGTCTTCCGTGTCTTAATTCTTCTTTAATTCTTTCATAAATAATAACATTACCATCAACTGTTGTACCAAAAGTTAAGATAATACCAGCAAGACCAGGTAATGTAAGAATTGCGTGTGTTCCGGCTAAAACACCGAGTAATAATACAGAGTTGAATATTAAAGCAATATCTGCAACTACACCCATCCAACCATAGAATACAATCATATAAACCATAACAACTGCAAGTCCTAATAAACCTGCTTTTACTATTGTTTCAACAACATCTTTACCCAATGTTGGTCCAGTTGTTCTTTCCTGGAATTTAACAAGATCTACAGGAAGATTTCCAGCTTTAATTAAAGCAGCAACATTTCTTGCTTCGTCAATAGTCTGAATTCCTTCAATAACAGCAGAACTGCTTGTTATTTTCTGGTTAACAACTGGAGCAATTATAACTCTGTTATCAAGAATAATAGCCAATCTTTTTCCTACGAGATTACCTGTAATTAATTCGAATTTTTTGCTTCCCTGTGAACTGAATTTTAAGTTAACAAGAAAACCTTTTTCTCTTGTGTTGATATCTGCATTTGCATCAACAACATCTGTTCCTGTAAATTCAAATGGTTCTTTACCAAATGTAAATATCTTCTGTACTTTATACCATGTTGTTTCATCATACATATCTCTTACATAATCATATAAAGGTTCATCTTTTCCATTTATGGTTACATATCTATTTCTTCTAATTTCAGGTTTTGCATCTGAGGTTTGAACATCAATAACTTCGGCAAAATATAATTTACCTCTACTACCAATTAATTTTTCTGCTGTTTCTATGTCTGTAATACCGGGGATTTCCACCCTAACCCTTATTTTGTTTCCACTAACAACTTTTGAAACAACTGCTTCTGTATATCCAGCTGCATCCAATCTTTTTCTTAATACGAGGATAACGTTGTCAATAATTTCGTTAGGATCTGTTCCTTCATCCAGCTTCATATCATATTCAAGCATACTTCCGCCTTTAATATCAAGCCCGAGCTTGATATTTGAAAAATACTTTAAAATACCTTCTTCGTTGTTGTTAGTGCCTGTTGGCCAGAAAAACATCAATAAAGCTGCTACAAAAACAAGTACTGAAACGGTTACTCTAACTTTGTGTGCTTTCAAGAAAATCTACCCCCTTGACTATTTTTTGCTGTTTTCTTTATTATCTTCTTTGTTGGATTTTGATAAAACTGCTACTACAGAATTTTTTGTAATATCAAGTTCTGTTCTATCTGCAGTTCTAATTCTTATGAAATCGTTGTTTATGTTTACAATTTTACCAATGATACCTGATTGTGTAAGGATTTTATCATCCTTTTTTAACTTTGAGATCATTTCTTTGTGTTTCTTTTCCTGTTTTTTCTGTGGCATTATAATTAAGAAATACATTAAACCAAACATAAGTAATAATGGGAATAGTAACCCCCAAATACTTCCTGTTTGCGCTGTTGTTGCGGTTTGTGGAGCCGCAGCTGCTTCTGGTGGACCAAATAATAAAATTTCTTTTATGCTATTAAAATTCATGAAAACTTCACCTCCGATATATTTTTTCTACAATATTATAACACAGAATTATGATTTCTGAAAATTTTTGTGGTATAATTCTACCAGGATTTCTTAAAAAAATATAGAAAAATTTAATGACGAAAAAATTAAGGGGGTTGATTATTATGGAACTTTTAAAAGAATTAGAAAAGGTTATTGAAAATCTCGCAGAAAAATATAAAAAGGTAAAAGAAGAAAAAGAAGCCTTAAAAAAGGAAAATGATGAATTATATGCTGAATATGAAAAATTATCAAGAGAAAGAGATGAATTGAAATCACAACTTGAAGAATTAAAAAGAAAAGAAGAAGAAACAGAAAAGTATATTCAGGAAATTAATTATAAGTTAAAGGAAATTATTGGTGATGAAGTGGAAGAGGTTGTAAATGAGGTTGTTGAAGAAACTGTTGAAAATCCTTCTGCAGAATCTCACGAAAATCAGGGATATGAAGAACAGAAATGGTAAAATTTTAGGCGGTGACATTTGTGGGAGATAAGAGGCTGAAAAAAATACATTTTGATTTCCTTGGACAAACATATGAATTTCTTACTGATGAACCGGAAGAAATTGTAAATGAAATTCTTGATAATATAAAAAAAGATGTTGAAAATATATACAGTCAAGCAAGCAATATGGAGCCTGTGCACATATTGCTTTACCTGCTATTAAATGAGCATCTTGAAAAGATAGAATTAAAGAAAGGATTAAAAAAATTAATTTCCAAAGCCTCTGATGTCTCCCGCAAAAAGGAATAATGGGGTGTAAACAATGAAAATAGGTTTTTTTGATTCTGGAATAGGCGGATTAACCGTATTAAAAAAGGTGGTCGGGAATTTTGGAGGCCACCAGTATTTTTATTTTGGAGATACATTAAATGTTCCTTATGGTTCAAAACCTGTAAATAAAATAATATCTGTATTAGAGGAGTTGTTTGAATTCTACGATTCAAACAACCTGGATATTGTTATTGCTGCATGTAATACATCGGATTCTTTAATCACTCGTGGATATATGAATATGAATAAATATAATTTTAAGTATATTAGCATATTAAAAAATGCAGTAAGGTCAATTAAAAAAAATGATGAAGTTTTATTGCTGGCAACTGAAAATACTATTAATACGGGAACATATAGAGAATTAATATTGTCAAAAGATGTAAAAAAGCTTAAAGAGATTCCATGTCCTTTATTTGTACCATTAATAGAAGAAGGGATCTGGCATGGACCCATAGCAGAGTCTATAGTAAATTTTTATTTGAAAAATCAAAAAAAATTTAGTAAAATTTTGTTAGGATGTACCCATTATCCAATATTGGAAAAACACATAAAAAAAGCAGTAATAGGAGAAATAATTGACCCAGCTGATTATATAGTTGATTATGTAAGAAATGATATTCCGTATTTTAATGATATACCGCAAATTACTTTTTATGTTTCAGGATACATTAATAAATTTAAATATAACGTTGAAAGGATATTGGGAAAAAACAATTATAAAATTTCATATATTCATAAAGTCTTTGGGGAGATGGGGGTGAAAATATGAAACAGAGAAATGTATTGTTGATTACCGGTTTGTCCGGGGCAGGCAAAACAACTATTTTAAAGATACTTGAAGATATAAAATTCTATACAGTTGATAATGTTCCACCACATCTAATTGAAGAATTTATGAACATGATTTTGGGAAGTACCGATATAGAAAATATAGCTTTTGTTAGTGATATTCGCTGGAATGCACCTGATGAATTGAAAAAAGCAGTATTAAAGCTTCAAAAGAAAAAAAATAAAAATATAGATTTCAGGGTAATTTTTCTTGATTCATCACCTGAAACAATAAAAATAAGATTTAAAAAATCAAGAAGGAAGCATCCTTTGCAGGATTTACAACCATCACTTGAAAAAGCAATAGAAAAAGAAATTGAATTAATGACACCAATAAAGGAAATTTCTGATATTATTATAGATACTACCAATCTTGAACCCAAAGATTTTAGAGAAAAGGTTCTTGAATTAATAGAGCAAAAGAAACAGAAATATTCCACAGCTGTAAAGATAATAAGTTTTGGTTTTAAATATGGAGTTCCAAATGATCTGGATTATTTATTTGATGTTAGATTTTTATCGAATCCGTATTATATAAAAGAATTGTATGTTTTAACCGGGAAGGATAAGGAAATACAGGAGTTTCTGGAACATTTCCCAGAAACCAATGAAACTTTTGAAAAAATATTTGATTTTATTTCAAAGGTTCAGGAATGGTATTCTTCAACTGGACGTGTTTCAATTAATGTTGGAATAGCATGTACAGGTGGAAAACATCGTTCTGTATATATTGCAGAAAGATTATACTCAGCATTAATTAAAAAAGGTGTAAAAGCTTCTATTGAACATAGAGATATTAATAGGTGATAAAAATGTCTGTTTTTTCTGAAGAGGTAAAAATGGAATTGATAATGTCGAAAATAGAATATCCTGAAGTTGAATTATATGGATTTATAAAAGGAAAAGGAAGTTTTGTTATTGAGGAAAATAACAGATATTTAAAAATATCAATTTCTTCAATGAATACTTTAAAAAGATTATATAAAATTTCCAAAGAAATATTTGGTGAATGGATAACAACTTATATAAAGAATGAAAAACGCTTACATATTGGACGAATGGGGGAATTGATTTTTAATTTGATGCATGCTAAAATGATTTTTGAAGAAAAGGGGATAGATTTATTTTCGGATAAAGTGCCTGAATATATATCAGATGATCCATATATTTTTGGTATATTTTTAAAGGGATTATTTTTAAGTTGTGGTTCGGTTTCCATTACAAAAAATTATCATCTTGAGTTTTATTCAGATTTTTCTGAGGAGTTTGCGCAAATTATAATAGAAAATTTACAAAATCTTATTGGAATCAAAGCCAATTATATAACAAAAAATAATAAAATAAAGATATACGTGAAATCGTCTAAGGATATATTGAATACACTTGAATTACTTGGAGCCCACAAATCAGTGGAAAAGATATCAAATACAATAAAAGTTCGCGAATTAAAAAGCAATGTCTCGCGAACCTTTAACTTTATTTCAGCAAATGCGACAAAAACAGCAGAAAGCGCTTCTAAACAGATTGAAGATATAGAAATAATAGCTGAAAAGATGGGGCTGGAAAATCTTCCTGATGATTTAAGAGAAATAGCTCTTTATAGATTGGATAATGAAAGCGAAAGTTTAAGTGAAATGGCAGAAAGTTTGAACATTTCAAAATCTACGCTTTATTATAAAATGAAGAAAATATCAAAAATTGCTTCGAAAATAAAAAGGGGTGAAATAGAATGAAATGCCCTTACTGTGGACATGATGAAACAAGAGTGCTTGATTCCAGAACAATTGCAGATGGAACTGTTACAAGAAGGCGTAGAGAATGTTTAAAATGTAATAGTAGATTTACCACATATGAACGATATGAAATGCATAAGGTTTTTGTTATAAAGAAAAATGGAGAAAGAGAATTGTTTGATAGACAGAAAATTTTAGATGGATTAATCAAAGCATGTCATAAACGTTCAATAAGTTATGAACAATTGGAAAATGTTGCAGGTCAGATAGAAGAAGAAATTAGAAAGATGGGAACTTCTGAGATAGAAAGCGCTAAAATAGGAGATCTTGTGATGAAAAGGTTAAAAGAATTGGATCATGTTGCATATGTAAGATTTGCATCGGTATATAAGGAATTTGGAGATTTAGATCATTTCGTTAAAATAATCAATGATTTAAGAAAAAAAGAAGAAAATAATTAATTAAGGAGGTTCAAATATGGTTCCAGGAGAAAAAATACAATTAACCAGAGAAGGTTATGAAAGTCTTGTTAAAGAAAAAGAAGAGTTGAAAAATAAATTGATGACAGAAATTGCAGAAAGAATTAAAGAAGCAAGGGAATTGGGAGACCTTTCAGAAAATAGTGAATATGAAGAAGCAAAGAATGAACAGGGTAAAATAGATTCAAGAATTAAAGAAATTGATTATATACTTGAAAATGCTGAAATAATTGATGAGTCAGAAAGTAACACTGAAGAGATAAATCTTGGGAATACTGTTATAGTTAGAGATTTATCAAAGAATATAGAAGAAACATATAAAATAGTTAATTCTCAGGAAGCAGACATTTTTTCAGAACCAAAAAAGATCAGTTCAGATTCACCATTAGGTAAGGCATTGTTGAAAAAGAGGATAGGAGATAAGGTAAAGTTCAAAACTCCATCTAATAAGATAAAGGAACTTGAAATTATTGCTATATTGAAATATGGAGGTGCTTGATTTGAGCGACGTAAGAAAACAGAGATTAGAATTAATTGAAGAAATTAGAAAAGAAGGGAAGAATCCTTACCCTTACAGATTCGATAAAGAAATGAAAGTTGAAGAAATTAAAGAAAAGTATGGAAATATTGAATCTGGTGAATTAAAAGAAGAGGAAGTTTTTAAATTTGCCGGAAGAGTAATGTCAATTAGAAAACACGGTAAATCAGCATTTTTGGTTTTAAAAGACGATACAGGAAGAATTCAGGCGTATATTAGAAAAGATAAAGTTGGAGAAGAAAAATTCAATGAATTTAAGAAATATATGGATATTGGAGATTGGGTTGGAGTAGAAGGATTCCCATTTAAAACTCATACAGGTGAGTTAACAATACTTGTTCTTGATTTTGAAATTTTATCAAAAGCATTAAGACCATTACCGGAAAAATGGCATGGTTTAAAGGATAGAGAAGTTAGATATAGACAGAGATATGTAGATATGATAGCAAATGATGAAAGTTTAAAAACTTTTGTTACAAGATTTAAAGCAATTAGGTATATCAGGGAATTCTTATATTCGAAAGGGTTTACAGAAGTTGAAACACCTACATTACATCCAATACTTGGTGGTGCAAATGCAAGACCATTTGTAACACATTTAAATGTTTATGATGTTGATATGTATTTAAGAATTGCACCAGAATTATATTTAAAGAGATTAGTAGTTGGTGGAATGGAAAAGATTTTTGAAATTGGTAAGAATTTTAGAAATGAAGGTGTTTCATATAAGCATAATCCTGAGTTTACAATGATGGAATTGTATCAGGCTTATGCTGATTATACAGATATGATGAGAATAACAGAAGAAGTATTATCATATGTTGTTGAAAAAATCCACGGAACAACAAAGATTGTATATGATGGTGTAGAGATTGATTTTAAACCTCCGTTTAAAAGAGTAAAAATGAGAGATTTTATAAAAGAACATCTTGGTGTTGATATCTTAGAAGATCCAGATGAAAAGTTGTCTCAGGTATTAAAGGATCATGGTGTGGAAGTGGAATTTGAAGATAAAGCACATTATATAGATGAATTATGGTCATTGGTAGAGGATAAAATTGTACAACCAACATTTGTTTTAGAACATCCTGTTGAAATTTCACCTCTTGCAAAAAGACATAGGGAAGATCCAAGGGTTACAGAAAGATTTGAATTAATAATATATGGAAGAGAACTTGCAAATGCATTTAGTGAATTAAATGATCCGGTTGATCAGCTTCAGAGATTTAAAAAACAGGTTGAAATGAAGGAAAAAGGTGATGAAGAAGCACAAATGATGGATCTTGATTTCATTAGAGCGCTTGAATATGGATTACCTCCAACAGGTGGATTGGGAATAGGTATAGACAGATTTATTATGTTCTTAACAGGTGCTGAAACAATCAGGGATGTTATCCCGTATCCAATTGTTAGACCAATGAAATTTGAAGATGAAGAAAAATTAATGGAATCCGACGAATAAAATTAACTTTATTTAAATATTAATTTCATCTTTTTGTATATAATATATACGGTATAATTTTCAAAAAATAATAAAATAAAATAACATAAACAGGAGGCTGATGAAAATGGCAAGAGTATGTGAAGTGTGTGGAAAAAGACCAACAGCTGGAAACTATGTTGCTCATTCAAAGGTAACCACAAGAAGATGGTGGAAACCAAATATTCAAAAGGTTAAAGTTGTTTTAGAAGATGGAACAATTAAGAGAATGAATGTATGTACAAGCTGTTTAAAGGCTGGTAAAGTAAAAAGAGCAATATAACAAAAATAATAATGCCCCTTTTGGGGCATTTTTTTATTAAATATATAGATTAAAATCTACGATTAATAAAAGGATAGAGTATGATTTAAATAGAAAAATATATTAGTATGTATAATTGGAGAACTATGATTAACATTAAAATGATATAATTACAAAAAGGCGGGATAGAATGACTTACAACGAAAATGTATTTATCGAAAAAGTTAATCTAAGAAAATTACTGTATCCTGGGGATTTAATAGATGTTGAATTTCCCGAACAACATATTGTAGCAAATAGCAGAATACTTGATATGAGTTTTCAGAAAAGGATCGCAGTAATACTTCCACCTTATCATAAAAATCGAAAGATAGAAACATATAGCAGGGAAAAAATAATAATTAGATTTTATGATTTTTCAGCGAGTGTTGTATTTAAATCTCATATTTTAAAAAATAGTATGGAAGGTATTATTATCTATCTTCCACGTATTGCGTATAGAATTCAAAAAAGAATGTTTTTTAGAGTTTCCATAATAAGAGAGGGGATATTACTTGATGAAGAAAATAATAAAAAAATTAGATTTGAGACAAGGGATTTTAGTGCTGGTGGAATGCAAATTATAACAAAAAGTACGCTGGAAAAAGATAAAAGATATATATTAAAAAACCTGACAATAACAGATGATTTAATACTAGAGGATATTGAAACGATGGTTGTTAGAAGTTTAGGGCAGAATTTATATAAAGAAAATATATATGGAATGAAATTTTTAAATGTTAATTATAAACTGGAGAAGAAAATAGTAAGATTTGCTAATTTATATTCGATAAAAGCAAGACATGGTGCTGTGGGGGAATAATAATGGCGAAGAAGAAAGGTTATTATGGTTATATAGAATTATTTATTATATATACATTAATATTAATCGTTGACATATATGGAAAATATTTTGGATATGCGTTTATTGATCCAAATCCGTATTTTATTTTTTCTTTGTTTATAGCTATAAGATATGGTATTAACCTTGCGCTGGTTTCAGGTTTTTTAAGTACAGCATATCTCTTTTTTTCATTATATATTCAGGCAAAGGAAAATTTTACGGGGCTTATAGTTAGCTGGCAAATTTTAAAAATACCGCTTTTTACATTTTCATTGAGTTTTATAATAGGTTTTTTTAGAGATATGTATATACAGGAAATTGAAAATAGAGATGAAAGAATAAAGGTTTTAAATGAAAAGGTAAAAGATCTTGAAAATGAAATTAGAAAATATAAAAACGTTACTGTAGATCTTGAGAAAAAGCTTGTTCTTGAAAGAAAGGGAGTTTCACTATTAGTTGAAAGATTAAAGGAAATAGATTATGAAAGTGCAGAAGATATATTTAACGAATCCATAGACCTTATCTTTGATTTTATTGAAGCTACGACAGTTTCAATTTACACGTTAAGTAAAAATAATTTTTTAAGAATGAGAGTTAGAAAAGGGCCACAGTATCTTCCAAATTCATTTGATATTGAAAAATCTGTCGTTATCTCAATGGCAAAAGAATTTGGTGCTGCAAATGTAAATGTTCTTTATCTTACAGAAATGGAGTATAACTTTGAGTTTGAACCGGCAATGGCTGTATCTATTTCAGCTGGAAAGAATATTCTCGGTTTTGTTATTATTGAACTTATTGATCCAGAAAAGGTTAATAAAAATACAGAAACATATTTAAAGATATTATCAGACTGGCTTAGCACGTTGTTAATGGCATCTAAAGAATTGGCAGAATCAGATGAGGAAATGTTTATAAAACCATATGAGGAGTTTGAAATTACCCTTAAATACATAGAAGAGAGGAGAAAACGTTTTGAAATTCCTTATTCTATAATTTATTTTACAGTTACTCAAAATGTTGAAATAGAAAAATATAGAAAGATAATTAGAGATACAGACTTTGTTTTTTATGATCCAGAAGATAAAAAAGGCGCTATTATTTTAACATCATGTGGTAAAACAGGATTAAAAAGAGTTCTCGAAAATATTGAAAAAATAAAAAGCATAAAGGTTTTGGAGGCTTATTCAAAAGAATGAAAATGCGAAAAGAAATTATAATACTTATCCTTTCTATATTATCTGGAACTTTAGGGTTAATTTTTATAATAAAAAATAACAAATATGGCTATTTATTTATAGCCATATATTTTCTTTTAGCAATAATTATTTCGTATTCATATAAAAAAAGATATTCTGATATTTTTAAAAAACTTCCTTTTTTTGTTCTTTTCTTTCCGTTTTTTCCTTTTATTCAATATTTGCAGAATATTAAAATAGAATCCAGATATAAACCAGTTGAAATATCAGAAAAAAAAGAAGAGGAAAACGAAAGGGTAAATTTTTCTTCGGTGGATCTTGCACCGTTTATGATAGTTTTAAAATACGGTGATCCTGAACAAAGAAAATTTGTTGTAAGATTGGTGTATGATGCAATAAAAAATGAAGCTATAGATTTTTCTACAGGGATTCATTTATTAAATGAAGCAATAAAAATAGATGAACATCCTGATGTAGTGTTATATGCATCTGATGCAATTACAAATCTTGAGAATTTTCTTATTGAGAAGATATCATATTATTATGAAAATTTAAATACGCTGGAGGATTATATAAATTTTGGTAAATTTTCATATTACTATGCAAAATCTGGATTTTTAGCAGGAGAACATAAACAGGAAATCTTATGGCAAAGTGCTTTAATACTCAGAACAGCAGTTCATGTGTTTCCAGAAAGTCCGGAACTAATATTATATCTTTTAAAAACGCTGGAATTATTAGAGGAATATAATGAACTGGAAGAGGTACTTGAAGATAAAATAAAAAACTTCAAAGCACAAAAAATAATGGAATATGCTATATTTTATTATATAAAACGAAAAAAGCCAAAGAATGTTCAAAGATTGGTGTCTGATTATATATTATTGGGTTTTAAACCTGAAAGTGAAGCATTAAAATTCTTATTGGGAGGATAAATTAAAATGAAAGAAAATCTTAAAAAGATATTTAGCGCATATAATCTTTTATTTGCAGTAGTTCTGGGATTGATATTTCTTGTAATAATAATAAATAAAAATGCCAATACATCTTTAAGTTCCAGGCAAATAAATGATTTTCCGTGGAATAAAAGAAGTGTGTATATAAAACAACTTGAATTATTATCAAAATTAAAACATATATCTTTAAATGATGAAAATGTATTAACTTATATTAATCAGCTTATATTGATATCAAAAAACCTTGAGGATAATAAAACTCTTGAATATGCACATGATCTAAAAATAAAATATCTTTTGAGCCATATAAAACAATTATTGGAAGATTCAAAAAATTATGAGTATATAGATGATTTATCCTTTAATGAAAAGGTTTCTCTGTATCTTTTAACAAAGGATGAAAGGTTAATGAATTACATAATAGAAAAATCAAATGAATTTGAAAAAATAAAATTTTCTAAAATTCTCGAAGTATTAACAGAACATTGAATTGAGGGGAAAATATGAAAGTAGGAATAATATTTGAAGGAACATATCCATATGTTACAGGTGGGGTATCCAGCTGGGGAAATACTTTAATGAAATCAATGAAAGACGTTGATTTTTGTGTAATACAAATTGGGGATGTTCCTAAATTACGATATCCAAAATATAAATTTCCAGAAAATGTTGTAGACTATTTTGAATACTTTTTATTTGCCAAATATGATTTTTCCAAAAAGAAAAAAATTCCTGATGATTTTTTAAATAAATTGGGAAAGATTATTATTTATCCCTTTGACGAAAGGGTTATGGCTCAGAAATTGTATAATTTGTTTAAGGATTATTCCGATTATGATTTTACTTCTATCTTAAAGACAAAATATTATTGGGAAACAATGCTAAACTTCTATAAATCATATATTCCATATGAAAACTTTACAAATTATTACTGGACATTGCAATCAATGTTGCTTCCTTTTTTAAACTCCATGACAGTAGATCTTCCAAAATGCGATGTTTATCATACAATTACTACTGGTTATGCTGGAATTAGTGCAATTATGAATGGTTTGAAATACAATATTCCTGTGATTTTGACAGAACATGGTATATATCACAGGGAAAGGCAATTAGAAGTATTAAAGGCAAATTGGATAAAGGATGAATATAGAACAGCATGGATAAAATTATTTAATACTATTAGTTCTCTGGTATATAAAGGATCAAAACAGATAACAACATTATTTAGCAAAAATCAAATGTTTGAAAAGGAATTATGTGAAGATGAATCCAAAATGCAGGTAATCCCAAATGGCATAGATTACGATAGATTTTCAAAATTAAAATATAGAGAAGAAAAAGATCCGTTTATTGTAGGACTTGTTGGGAGAGTAGTTGAAATAAAAGATATAAAAACGGCGATAAAAGCAGCCAAAATGGTCAAGGAAAAAATAAAAAATTTTAAATTGTATATAATAGGTCCAACAGATGAAGAGAAAGAATACTATGAAGAATGTAAACAGATGATTAGATTGTTTAAATTGGAAGATACTATAGAGTTTACAGGTAAAGTAAATGTTCTTGATTATTATCCTAAATTAAATGTATTATTATTATCAAGCGTTAGTGAAGGACAGCCGCTTGTAATTTTAGAGGCATTTGCAGCTGGAATTCCAGTTGTTACAACAGATGTTGGTGCATGTTCAGAAATGATATATGGATCTAAAGAAGATATAATAGGTGATGCAGGAGTTGTTGTAAAACCTAAGGATTTTGTAGGATTAGCTGAAGGAATTATGAAACTATATGAAGATGATGAGTTTAGATTAAATGCTTCAAAAATTGCAAGAGAACGGGTTAAAAGACGATATAGACTTGATCAAATGATAAAGAACTATAAAAAATTATACATATCGGCGGTGAAATAATGGCTGGTGTAGGTTTTAGACTTACAAAGATGTTTCATAAAGGAGGAGTATCAACAGATTTACTTGCAATAGCCTATTCCGTTGTGGTATCTTCCGGACCATGGATAATCACAACAACATCTTTATGGATAATACTCAATATAATGAATATTAACAGCATGTACTTTAATATAGGAATAGTATATTCTTTTGTGTTTTCCATAATAATATCCGGTCTTGTTGTTATGTTTGAATCACGAAGATTATCGGATTTAATATATTTAAAAGAATATAAAAAAATATTGCCTGAAGTATTTGGAATTATCCTTTATGCATCTCTTTTTACGATAATATTATTGGCTATATTTTTTCTTATTAATCCTCATGAATGGTGGTTTATTTTTTCTTTCTCTTATTTAACTATTTCTTTATTAATATTATGGATAATTTCCATAGCTTCTATTTCAACAGATGCTGTAAACTGGTATATTCTTGCATATATAGTTATGGGATTTTCATCTATTATATTATCTAAAATTCTTGGAGATGAAAATAATCAAATAGGGTATTTAATGGGATTTGCGTTTGGTGTTAATATAGGTAGTTTTATTCATTATTTAATTATTATATTTCATTTTGGAACAAATATAGAAATTTCTGTTGAATGGATACATGATTTAAGAAAATACTGGCAGAATATATTTATTGGAGTTACATATTATCTGGCATTATGGGCAGATGATTTTATTACATGGACATCTCCTATTTATGGTGAAGAACCATTAAAAGGATTTCATTTTTCATATATATATGATTATCCTATGTTTCTTGCATATTTAACGATAATTCCAACTGCTACTATGTTTATTTTAATTTTAGAGACAAGATTTTATAAAAAATACAAATTATTCTATGATTCGTTGATAAATGGTTATAATTATTCAGAAATAGAATTAAGAAAAAAAGAAATGTTTAAGGAATTAAAATTGAACATATCCCTTACAATAAAAGTTCAGGTTGTAATTACATCCATTCTATTAATGTTTAATGAATTAAACTTATTACCATTTGTAAGTGAAATATCCAAACCTATTTTAAGGCTTGGATTCATAGGTGCAATGATGAATTCTTTTTATTTAATGATAATGCTATTATTATTATATTTTGATTTTAGAGATGATGCCCTGAAATTAAATCTATTTACTCTATTTTCAAATATAATATTAAGTTTTATATTTGTTGATAAAATTGGATATTATTCTCTTGGAGCAGGATATTCTATAGCTTTTACTCTTGGAACTTTTATAGGATATAAAATATTAATAAAAAAAGTTGATGATATAATAAGAATAGAATATTTTAGACAGGAAATAGGAGTTGAAGATGGTTTTTATATGCATTTTAAAGATATAAAACATTTAATGGAGGAATAATATGAAAAAGAAAATTTTATTATTAATATTAATTATTATTGCGGTTTTATCCTTTTCTCAAAAGGAACTTTTATTGCTATATAAACAATCAGAAAACTATGGTGAAATGATGTTTAAATATCATATTATTCCTATTCTGGAAAAAAATAATATTAGATACGAATTAAAGAATGTTGAAGAGATGAATTATTATAAGATAACAAATGAAAAGTATTTTGGAGTAATTACATGGTATTATTCTTCTGAGATGGCTAAGCCCGAATTATATTTAAGGCAACTGGCAACATTTGTTGAAAATGGAGGAATATACTTCTTTTTTAACAATATAGGTGCAAGTGCAGATATTTCGGAAATGAATAATTTATTAAATAAAATTGGTGTTCAGTATAAATATGGATATAGAGAATTAGAAGATTATACAATTGAATGTATTTCAGACTATTTTTTAAAAAAACCGGATAGTGAATATAAAGTTCCTGTTGAAAAGTATATTACCTTTGACAATCATATGGAAAATATATTAACCTATAAAATTGACAATGAAGAGTATCCAATGATATTTCTGACAGATAATGGTGGTGCCGCAATATTCAATAGTTTTGTTGATAAAAATGGAAATCTCATAATCAATATTAATAAACTTATACATAGATTTATAAATCATGAAGTTGGAACATTGAATAAATTTTTGATAGTCAATACAAAATACGACAATCAAAAATACCTGGATTCTCAATATGAAATAAAAAAGATATTATTATATGCAAAACAAAATTTTGATGTGATAAGCGTAGAACAATTTTATAAACTCTCTTTCTTTGACCTTATTCCATATAAATATATAATATGGAATACAGATGCAAAATATGTTGAAACAAGAACAATAAAGAAATTTATAAATAGTGGGGGAACATTTATATATTCCACACAATTATTTAATACGCCATGGAGCAGCTATGTAAAAGAAGATAATATCAATATAAACAAAATTTCATTTACAAAAGACTTATTCCCTTTAACTAATACAGCAACAGAATCATATATAAATATGTATTTTGAATTAAATTATCATATAGACTTACCGGGAAATATAAAACCTCTGGCATTTTTCTGTGGAGATGGAAAAAGTGTTCCGGTGATATGGTATCAAAAAGAAGGAAAGGGATATAGAAGTTATATAAATCCAGATGTATATTTAAAGAATATAAGAGGATTGATTTTTCAGTCAATAATGTCAATGCAAAAAAATAGCATAAGTGGATTTTTGAATTCATTTATGTTCTATATAGATGATTTTCCATTGCCATCATACAATGTTGTTCGTGCAAAGATTAATGGGAAAGACATCACAGATGATGAATATTACTATACAATCTGGTGGCCGTCTATAAAGAAATTTTCCAAAGAATTCAATATTAAATATACCTTTGTTACACCTCTAAGTTATAATGGTTCAAGCAATCCACCATTTGAATTTTCGGAATTTTTAATGAGTAATACCAATTCTCCGTTAAAAGCACTTAGAGAAATAGATAAATCAGAGTTTGAATTAGGATTACATGGTTATAATCATAATTCATTAACAAAAGACAGATGGCCAAATCCAAACAATATATTACTCAGTTTAAGAGCAGCAAAAACATTTATAGAAAAAATATTGGGACATCCAATAGAATTATCAAGTTATGTTGCTCCTAATAACATAATAGATGAGTTTGGGGCAAATCAGCTTTTAAAAGCAATTCCGGAAATAAAAACAATAGGTACATCATATGAAGCAAAAGATGAATTTTCTGAGTATAAGATTATAAATAATTTTACACTTGTAATTCCGAGGTCTACATATGGATATTATCCTTTAAAAAGAATATATATAGCTACAATAAATACACTTGCAAATTTTGGTGCATTTCAGCATTTTATTCATCCTGATGATTTATTTGATAAAGGTCGAAATCCGGAAAATAAAACATGGATGGAGATGTACAGCAGTTTAAGGACATTCTATTTAACTATTAAGAAAAAATTCCCATGGTTAAGAAATCATACAGCTTCAGAAGCATATCAAATATATTTTGATTATTTAACACAAAATGTAAAATATAAATGGAATGGAAATAATTTAACAGTTGTAATTCCTGATTCTTCCATATTTCCAAAGTATTTTTATGTAAAATCCCAGAGTGGTATTGATGATATTATAAACGGAAAAATAATTGACTATTATCCAGAATCAAAATTATATGTTATTGAAATGGATGATAACATTATGAATATAAAATTCAGTGGAGATGATAGTTATTATGAAGGGCAGAATAAGAAAGGAAATAATCGCTAAAAGGAAAAATCTTTCTAAATTAGAATATGAATCAAATAATAAAATAATCGTTGAAAAAATATATAATTATTTAAAATCCAAAAATTTCAAAACAATAGCGATTTATTATCCATACAGGAAAGAGGTAAACGTATTAAATTTAATGGAATTATTCAAAGATAAGATATTCCTTTTTCCCAAAGTAATAAGCGATGAAAAAATGATTTTTATTCCTGTTAATGATATTAATGAACTGAAAAAAGGAAAGTTTGGAATAATGGAACCAGAAGGGACGGAATATACTGAAGATATAGATATTTATATTGTTCCAGGAGTGGCATTTGACCTTGATTTATATAGATTAGGATATGGTGGAGGATTTTTTGACAGATATTTTTCAGTACACAAAAAAACTCAGTTAATAGGAGTTGGATTTGACTTCCAGATATTAGAAAAATTGCCTGTTGATGACCATGATATACAGATGAATCTTGTGATAACTGAAAAACGAATTTTAGGAGGATAAAGATATGAAAATAGGGCTTGTGCAATTTAAACCGGAATTATTTCAGGTAAAAGATAATATAGAAAGAGCGATAAAGTTAATAGAAAATAAAGAAGCAGACTTGTTTGTATTTCCGGAACTGACATTTACAGGTTATACATTTAATACACATACAGAAGTTGAATGGGTTGCTGAAGATAAAAATGGTTATTCTATCACAACATTTAAGAAAATAGCTAAGGAAAAAAATACCAATATAGTTTTTGGATTTGTTGAAAAAGACGAGGGTAAATTGTATAATTCTTCTGTTTTAATAAAAAGTACAGGAGAAACAAGAATTTATAGAAAAACACATTTATTCTATGAAGAGAAGGTGTTTTTTGAAAAAGGGGATACAGGGTTTTGGGTAGAGGAAGTTAATGGAGTAAAAGTAGGACTTGCAATATGTTTTGATTGGTTTTATCCAGAATCATTTAGAACGCTTGCATTAAAAGGTGCACAGGTTATAGCGCATAGTGCCAATCTTGTTATGCCATATTGTCAGGAAGCAAATAAATTCCGCTCTCTTGAAAATCATGTGTTTATAGTAACCTCAAACAGATGGGGCGAAGAGATAAATGCATTAAATACAAATAATTTTACTGGTATGAGTCAGATAACCAATCCAAAAGGAGAAGTAATAATTAGATTTCCGGAAAAAGGAGATATGGTGAAAACTATTGAAATTAATCCTGAAGAAGCTAATAACAAGCAATTAAATAAATTGAATAATATCTTCGAAGACAGGAGGCCGGAATTTTATTTCAATGGATAGAATATTTATAGTACTTTTAATTTCGGTACTCACGATTCCTTTTTTAATGCCGCTATTTATTGAAAAACAGGAAGTTCCTGTTATCTATCAGCTTGGTAATGTTGATATAAATGAAATTACATTATATTACAAACCAGAATATATAATAATTGATTATTCACATGATGGTAGTGAAAAAAACAAATTTTCCAGATATGAAATACGAAAGTTACAAACAAATGGAAGTACAGTTTTGTCTTATCTCAGCGTAGGAGAAGCAGAAGACTACAGGTTTTATTGGGAAAAATGGTGGAATAATAGTCCTCCAGATTTTATAGGTGAAGAGAATTCAAAGTGGCCTGGTAATTATAAGGTAAAATACTGGCATTGGGAATGGAAGGAAATTATGCACCAATATATAGATAAAATAATAGATCAGGGATTTGATGGAGTTTATATAGATCTTGTTGATTCATATTTATATTGGGCTGACCATGGTTATGATATATATGCAACAGCAGAAGAGATGATAAACCTTATAGCAGATTTATCAGAATATGCAAAGAGTAAAAGGAAAAATTTTAAAATATTTGTTCAAAATGCGGAATCCATAATTGATTATGATTATAACGGAAAATATATGGAATCTATAGATGGATTGGGAATTGAGAGTTTGTTTTATATAAAAGGGAAAAAACGGAAAGAAAAACAAATAGATTATAGATTAAATTATATAACGAAGTTTAAAGAGCATAATAAAACAATTATAGTGATAGATTATATTTATAATGAAAAAGAATCAGATATAGAGAAAGTAAAAGACTTTATTTCCTTATGTGAAGAATATGGATTTTTAGCCTATCCTGCAACAAAAGACCAAAAATTATATACTATATCGCCAGGAATAAAATATTTTAATCAAAATAAATAGAGAAGGAAAATTCCTTCTCTATTTTTATATAATAATATTATTTCGATTTTCTTCTGTAATTTCAATAATCTCTAAATCTTTTAAAAACTCATATCGTTCAATAAAGAATAATCTTATAACGCCTATAAAATTCTGGCTTTCATCGATAATTCTTTTTAGCTCTTCAAGATATTTTTGTTGAGATAATTCAATATAACCAATTTCATCAATTACAAAAAAATCTGGTTTATTGATATTCTTCATTTGCTTTATTAAAGATTCAAAACCTTTATCAACGGATTTCATTCCATATATACTTTTTTCGCCTATAATAAATCTTTGATTTTCATTATTCAAAAACCAGGCATAAACATAATCGTCTATTTTTCTGGTGAAAATCCCATGTTCTATATTATATTTTTTTATTGCATTATTTAATATAGTACTTTTTCCAACCCCCATTTTTCCAGTTAGTAATACCTTCAAAACCAGCCCCCCTTTTTTTATTAATAATTAAAAATTATCCAACAATAAAACTTACTATTGCTGCGAGAGCAGTATAGTAACCAAAATATTTAAGCTTTCCATTTATAACGGTTTTCTTTAAAATAAACAATCCTATAACGCCAAAAATAAAGGTAAATATTCCTGAATATATTACAGGTGCTGTAAATGTAACGTCATTTATTTCAAGTAATCCAGCACCAAAGGTTACAGGAAGGCTCATTAAAAAGGAATATTTTAAAGCTGCTTCTTTTTTTGTATTTAAAAGCAAAGCACCGAATAAGGTAAATCCACTTCTTGAAATACCAGGAAAAATAGCAGCTGCTTGAAATAAACCAATTATAATAGCATCTATATATGAAATATCCATTAATTCCTTTTTCCCATCAAATCTATCGGATAGAATCATTGCAACAGATGTAAATAAAAAGAATAATCCAACCAGTCTAAGCGAAGAAAATGCCTCAGAAATCTGATCTTCAAATAAAATACCAATTATTGCAGCTGGCACTGAAGAAACAATAATTTTCAAAGCAAGATTCCAGGCACTTTTATCCATTGTAAACATACCTTTTAAAATAAACCACACTTCTTTATAAACAAACAATAAAACTGCGAAAAATGTCATTAAATGTAAAAAAGCGAAAAAAGAAACGTCGGGATTAAAGTTAATGAGTTTTGAAAATAAAGCAAGATGTCCTGAACTTGAAACTGGCAAAAACTCCGTTAATCCCTGAATTATACCCAAAATAATTTCCTGCACATCCTCCACCTCTCTTTTTATATAATTGTTATTTTTGTTGATAATTGAGAAAAATAAAAACTCCCTCAAACAAGCTGGTTGCTAATCCTCGAAAATTTTTTTTGAAAGTAGAAAAATAATATTCGCTCAGACGGCAAGAATTTCTAATCCTTGAAAAATTTTTGTGTTGGAAAAAATAAAAGCTCTTTCAGGCGACTTGAGTGCTAATCTTCGAAAATTGCTCGTTCTCAGGGGTCGTTGCAGACTCACATCCATGTTCGTCTTCACTCAAAATCACATCCGTGTGATTTTGACCCCTTCCACTCGCAATTTTTTCAGGCACTCTGCGAGCCTTCACTCGCTTTTATTTTTTCCAACTATCTTTAATCCCCGCTGCGGGAAATTCTTAGTTTTTATTTTTCACAATTATAAGAAATTTCACCTGCTTGAATGAATCTTTTTATGAAGTTTTCTATAACGATATTTTTAAAGAACTTTTATTTTTTCAATTGCAACTTTTCTACTCATTAAGAATCCTCTCAAGATATTTTGAAAGAAAAATACCCACAATTAAAAATACATAAGTCAATAATTTTGAGGTTATTGGGAAGATAATCACCATTCCCGCTATTGTTAGACCAATTAAAAAAGACAAAACATGATCCCTAAACCGCTCAAGCAATTTTTCAAGAACAAGTATAACAAAAATCAAACCTCCGCCAACACCAAATGCAAAAGGAATTAAAATAGAAAAGTCCATATTAGATATAGCATCAATAATAGGTTTGTATATTCCCATAATCAACAACATTGAAGAGCCACTTATTCCAGGAAGTACCATTGTTGCAGCGCCTATTATGCCTCCTATAAATAAATACCACATACTAACATTTCCGTTTGATGTCTCCAAACTCTCGGCAAATCTTAATAAAAAGTATGTTAAAACAAAAGATATAGTTATTATTGATATATTAGATTTTTGTTTAATTTCTATCTGTGAAATAAGGTAAAAAAGGCCTCCAATAATTAGTCCTATAAATATTCCATATGAATATTCAGGATATTTTTCAAACAAAAAAGATAAAATTTTTGAAAGGAATATTATTGAAACGCCCATACCTACAATTAATGAGGTCAAAATCTTAAATGCTTCTTTATTCCATTTAAAAGAAATTATATCAGAAGCAGCTTTTAAAATTATTTCATATCTTCCAGAAATAGCAGCAATAGTTCCACCACTTATACCAGGTAATAAATTTGCAATTCCCATTAAAATCCCTAAAATAAAATCCTTCAATAATATCCCTCCAATCAAAATATTTCTTATTTATTATACATTATTATTCAGCTATTTTTATGATATAATGTTATGTTAAATTTAAAAATTTAAAAAGGGAGGATTAAGAATGAAAAGAAGTATAGTAATGTTAGTTGTGTTTTTATTTATAGGTATTTTCGCATTTTCTGCTATTAGCAGTATTTCTGATGCTCGAAATTTAAAGGATTTAAAAACAGTTGTTGTTAGAGGTGTTGTAACAGTTGAACCAGGACCTTTTGATGTTAATATAATTTTCTTGCAGGATAAAACAGGAGGAATTAATCTATATTATAGAGGCGGCCAATTTAAAGATGTAAAAAGAGGGGATTTAGTTGAAGCAAAAGGATATCTCTGGACTCATAAAAATAATAAAGAATTAATTCTTGAGAGCGATAATCCTTCACATTATTATAAAATAATATCTCATAATAATCCATTGCCAGAACCATTGATTATAAAAACTGCAGATATCAATAATGAAAAGTATGAAGGATTATATCTTAAAACAAAAGGAAAAATTGTAGAAATTGACAAATTTGATATGAGGAAGATATACATTGACGATGGAAGCGGTAAAGGAATGGTGTTTATAAGAGAAAATACAGGGATTAATCCTGCTTACTATAAAGTTGGAATTACAATGGAAGTTGTAGGGGTGCTTGGACAATATATGTCAGCATATGAATTGTGGCCAAGGGATATAAACGATATAGTTGTTGATGATGTTTTCCCGCCTGAAGTAAAGGATTATGCAATAAAAGGAAATTATATCTATGTTGAATTCAATGAACCAATAAGTGAAAAATCAGTTGTATTGAATAAAACCATTAGAATATTAAAAACCAATATAAAAGATTATAAATTGGACAAAACACAAAAAATATTGAAATTAGAAGTGGAAGACATAAATAAAGCTACAAAACTTGTATTGAGATCAATAGCTGATAAAAACAATAATAAAATGAGTATGAAAATTATAAAATTAGATCTTAAAAAGGATTCATATAAAAATAGAGTGTTATTTGATAATAATCATGGCCAAACTGCTGGAAATGCCGACTGGGTTATTGATGGGGGATATTCGGATTTTGCAGATGCAATAAGAAATATGGGATTAAAGGTTAATGAAATAAAAGAGGATATAACAGAAGAAATATTAAATATGTATAATGTGCTTGTAATTCCAGAACCAAATAAACCATTTAAGGAAACAGAAATTAAAGCAATTTTGAATTTTGTAAAAAATGGCGGATCATTATTTATTATATCTGATCATGGTGGTTCTGATAGAAATGGCAATGGTTGGGATTCACCTAAGATATTTAATACATTTGTAGAAGATTTTGGATTTAAATTTACAGGCGATGACCTTGAAGAAGCACCACTTGCACATATTTACAATCATCCAATTACAGAAGGAATTAGAAAAATAGGAGTATGGAATGGTTCATCAATTAAACTATTAAATGATAATATTAAAGTATTAATTGCTAATTCTGAAAATAAACCATATATGATAGTAACTAATTATGGCAAAGGTAAGGTTGTTGCAATAGGAGATAGCTCACCTTTTGACGATGGAACAGGAGCTTCTGGTGATTTATTGCATAATGGCTGGCAATGGGGCGATGATGCTAAGTTAGCAATAAATGTAATCAAATATTTTATTTATTAATTTTTTAAAAAAAGATTAACTATCTTTAAAATTAACCAAAAAGACATCACTCCTTAATAATTTTAGAGTAATATTAATACATATCTACTTTAAATTTATAAGGAGTGGTTTTTATGAAAAAAACATTGGTATTTTTAGGTATTTTAATTCTTGCTTTGAGTTTAACAAGTTGTTTGGGGCCAGCAAAGGTAAATGCAACTGTAAAAATTAATTGGGATGATAGAAGTTATTATACAGATGATAGCACTTATTATCTCGCGTATGTAGTAGGAACATTCAGTACAACATTAGATAATATTCCAAAAGAAGGTGTTACTAATTTAAAAGAAATAACTCCAGATGAATCTGAATATAGCATAGAAGTATCGGTACCAGCTGGAGGAAATGCAACAGTTTTTGTATATCAGGATAAAGATGGAGACAAAAAATATTCTGATGACGATCAAGCATTTGATTCTGAATGGGTAAATCCTGATGATACTTCAATTGATTTGGATGTTTATTATTGATAAAAAACTAAAAGCTCCTTCGGGAGCTTTTTTTATTTATTATATTTTTTAATTATTTGAAATATTAACATGTTATAATATATAAAAAATATTCTGGAGGTTTTGGTTATGAAAAAGATTATATGGAATATATTATTTGTATTATATCTGTTAGTATTAATATATTTTTCAGTAACTCCAAAACCACCGTTTAATTATTCGAGATTTTATGGAGAAGATAAAATATGGCATTTTCTTGCATATGCTGGAGGGATGTTTTTATTTTTAAAAGGATTGATTAACAAAAAATGGTATATTATACCTTCAATAGGATTAATATTAACGCTTCCAGTTGCAAGTGAGTATATTCAAGCGCTTTCTCCATACAGGCAATTTTCATTATATGATTCTCTTGCAAGTTATCTTGGTATTTTATCAATTATTTTGGTGTTTTATATTTCAAAAAAATTCATTAACTATAAAAGAAAAGCTGCGTAGGCAGCTTTTCTTTATTTATTTTCTGGTAAATTATTATCCTTATTTTCATTGTTATTTTCAATTATAACTTCCTGATTAACCTTTATGTATTCGACTCCTCCGCTTTCTGTTGTTATTTCCATATTCTCGTCTTCACCTTTTTCCCACAATTCAAATTTTTTCATAACCAGATCATAAGTCTTTTCGCTAACTTCTGGAAGTTTTCCTCCTAACATATCTCTAACGCTCTGAAATCCCTCTTTTACGGCATTTCTCAATAAATCGATTTTTGATTTATCACCACCAGATATGGATTTTGCAAATTCAATAAGCCTATCTGAAACAGACTCAGGACTCCAATACCCATCACCTTCAAGTTCTTTTTTCATCTCTGCTCTTTCATCTTCTGTAATACCTAATTGCTTTTTTATTTTATCTTCAACCCATGCTTTAAACTTATCATACATCTGTTGAGATTCTTCATTCATATCCTTCCATTTTGAAGGATCAATTTCAATCTTTTTTCCAACTACGCTGGAATAAGTGGCTTTCATATACTCTATTTCTGTTTTTACATAAACATCGCCTTTAGGGGATTTATTTGCAGATTTATTGTTTTCATTGTTTTTTGATTTATTTTTTTCTTCAAATTCCTTTGTGTTTTCTAATTTTGTTATTTCAGTGTACTTAAAATAATTAAAATTTTCTCCGTTTATTCTCATCAGAATCACCTCCTTTATATAATTCGTCTATTTTTACTGTTATATTAATATTATATCATAATAAATAAAAAATCTCCCTGAAAATCAGGGAGATTCATTTTTGAGACTTGATTAAAAGGGTTAAATCTTAAATTTCTTTAAACCATCTACAAGGATTTGAGCTTTTTCAGAAAGTCTTTCAGTAATATCTTCTAATTTTTGCAAGCTTATATTTTGATTTTCAATTGAATCGGCAATTTCTGTGATTTCATCTGAGATATTTATAATTTCCCGTGTAATCCTATCCATTCCCATTGCAATTTCTTCTGTAGATGAACCCTGTTGTTCAGCACTTGCACTGAGATTTTCTATATTTACGGTGATATTCTGGATTTTTTGAGTAATATTTGAGAATTTCTCTGCAACAATATTAGCCTCAGCTTCTACATCTTTTATGATTTCACCTGTTTTTGATGTAGCATCGCTTGCATCGTCTGCACCGTCTTTTATTTCTCCTAATATTTCAGCAATTTGTTCTGTAGCCCTCTTACTTTCTTCTGCTAATTTTCTTATTTCATCAGCAACAACAGCAAATCCTTTCCCGGCTTCTCCAGCCCTTGCTGCTTCTATTGCAGCGTTTAAAGCAAGGAGATTAGTTTGTTCTGTGATATTTTCTATTGTTTCTACTATCTGTTCAATATTTTGTGCTTTGTTTGCGAGATTTTGAACGGTATTTATTGTAATATCAGACTGTTTAACAGCATTTGTTATTGTTGTAATTATTTTTGAAATTGATTCGCTACCTTCAGTAGCAGTTTGAGAAACATCTTTTGCTTCTTCATATAAGTTCTGTGAATTTTCTGATATATTTTGTGCTGAAGCGGAAATTTCTTCTACTCCGGAATTCATTTCTTCAATGGAAGAAGAAACTAAATTTGAGCTTTTATCCATATCTTCAGTCTTTTCTGTAATTTTTGCCATTTGTGTTGACTGAATTCTTGCATTTTCTTCAAGTTCTACGGCTGATTCTTCCAGATCAGAAGCAGATTTTCTTACACTAATTAAATAATTTCTGAGATTATTTGCCATGTAATTTAATGATTCTGCAATTCTTGCAATTTCATCTTTACCTCTTGCGCTAAATTTAATGGTTAAATCACCTTCGCCAAATTTTTTAACATCATTTGAGAGTTTTTCAAGAGGTTTAGCAATAGAATTTCCAAGTAGTATTGAAACAATAACTGCAACTGAAGCAGCTAAAATTACAATTAATACAAAGAAATTAACAATACCTCTTAGTTTTGCAAGTAAAGCGCTTTTTGGAATTGAAACTGCAACAGACCAATTCATTGATTTTATAGGTGCATAGATTAATATTCTTTTTTGATTGTTTTCAACAGTAATTTCACCATAACCTTTTTCACCATTGATCATCTTTTGCGCAATTTCACTTAAACCTTTATAATTTAAATTAAAAACACTGCTTCCTATAAATTTCTTTATTGTATGTGCAATCATTGTTCCGTGTGAATCTAAGATAAAACTATAATTACCTTCTGCTGAAGTGCTAACAAAATTCAGAAATTTTTCAAGAGAAATTGTACCACCAACTAAACCTATGGTTTTATTATTTTCATCTCTAATCGAATGTGCAATAACTATATAGATGTTCCGTCGGCTTTCGATATTAAAACGTCGCTTATAGCAATATCGTTTCCGTTCATTATTTTTTTAAAGTAATCTCTATCAGCAATATTGGTTTTTACATTTGTTGTTGTGTAGGCATTTCCATCTTTATCTGCTATAAATAACATGCTGTAATCATCTAAAATTTCATTATCTTTTTTTAAGATTGCAATTGAATCAGTCATGTTCATATTTTTAAAGATTTTTTTGTTTGAGATAAGTGTCATTTCATGAATTAACGAATTAAAGAACATTTCTACCTGTGATGTCTGTTGTTCTAAAATGGAAAATGAATTTTCTTCAATTAGACTTTCAAGTGATGCTGATAAATAAAAATACAGAAAAAATCCAACAAAAGCTCCAGCAGAAATTATAATTGTTGAGAATACTATAAGTATTTTTCTTCTAATAGAATTCACAATTACACCTCCGATTGTTAAAAATTCGAATTTTTGCAAGGAAATTATATCATAAAATATATGATAAAAAATTTCAAAAAAAATATATTAATATTAAATATCCATTATTTATTATTAATGTTATATTAATAAGTTTAACGGGTGTTCTGGATTTGGAAGGATTTGTCTTTAATTGAAAGATTATTATGATATAATACTATGTTATGAGTTTTTAAAGAGTTGCAGTAACAATATTGGAAAGGTTGAGTTAAGAATGGAAATATAAAATTTTTTTATGGAGGAATTATGGTATGATATTAATAGTTAATGGTCCTAACCTTAATATGTTAGGCAAACGCCCAAAAGAAATATATGGTAATTTTTCATATCAGGATCTTTTGAAATTGATCGAAGATTGGTCTGAAAAGAACAAAATAAAAACAGAAGTTTTTCAGTCAAATTTTGAAGGAGAAATTATTAACAGACTTCAGAAAATGGATTTTGATGGGCTTATAATTAATGCAGGTGCTTATACACACTATAGTTATGCAATTAAGGATGCTCTGGAAATAATTGATGTTCCTAAAATCGAATTGCATATTTCTAATATATATAAAAGAGAAGAATTTAGAAAGAAAAGTGTAATAGCCCCTGTATGCGATGGACAGATTACAGGGTTAGGACTCGATGGGTATATCCTGGCATTGGAATACCTGAAAAAAATCATAGGAAAGAGGTAGAAAATGGAAAAGCTAGTAAAGTTTGAGGATTTAGGATTATCAGAAAGTACATTAAAGGCGTTAAAGAAAAAGGGGTTTGAGGAACCAACACCAATTCAGGAAAAGGTTATACCAATTCTTTTACAGGAAGGTATTGATGTAATTGGTCAGGCGCAGACTGGAACAGGTAAAACAGCAGCATTTGGATTACCGTTAATTGAAAAATTAGAACCTTCAAAAAAGGTAAAGGCTTTAATTTTAACTCCTACAAGGGAATTGGCTATTCAGGTTGCAGAGGAGATTAATTCTTTAAAAGGAAGAAAAAAGTTAAATATTCTTCCTATTTATGGTGGACAATCAATAGAAAACCAAATTTCAAGACTTAAAAAAGGTGTTGATATCGTAGTTGGAACACCGGGAAGAATATTGGATCATATTAGAAGAAAAACATTGGATTTAAAACATGTTTCTTATGTAATTCTTGATGAAGCAGATGAGATGCTTGATATGGGATTTATAGATGATGTAGAGGAAATACTTTCAAATACACCAGAAAAAAAGCAAATACTTTTATTCTCGGCTACAATGCCATCAAGAATTTTAAAGCTTGCAAAAAAATATATGAGCAATTACAAGATAATTTCTGTAAAACCAGAACAATTAACAACGGAATTAACAGAGCAGATATATTTTGAGGTTAATGAATCAGATAAATTTGAGGCGTTATGTAGAATTATAGATATAGAACCAGAGTTTTACGGTCTTGTATTCTGTAGAACAAAGGTAGATGTTGATACTGTTTCAAACAGACTTATTGATAGGGGATATAGTGCGGAGGCATTACATGGAGATTTATCCCAATATCAAAGAGAAAGAATTTTAAGAAAATTCAAAACAAAGAGAGCAAATATTCTCGTAGCAACAGATGTTGCAGCAAGAGGTATTGATATTTCAGATTTGACACATGTAATAAATTATTCATTGCCTCAAAATCCTGAATCGTATGTTCATAGAATTGGAAGAACAGGAAGGGCAGGAAAAGAAGGAACAGCTATTACTTTTGTTACACCAGAAGAATATAGAAAGTTATTGTTTATAAAAAGAATTTCAAAAAGCGATATAAAGAAAAAGAGAATTCCTAAAATAAAGGATGTTATAGAATCAAAGAAAAATAGAATAAAAACAGAAATAAATAATATCCTTGAAAGCGAAACATATGAAAACTATCTTGAATTAGCAAATGAAATGCTCGAAAATAGAAATGCAAATGAAGTACTTGCAGCAGTATTAAAATATGCTTTTCAGGATGAACTTGATGAAAGAAATTATAATGAAATTAGAGAAGTTAAAGGAAAATCATTTGTTGATAAGAAAGGTAAAACAAGATTATTTGTGGCCCTTGGTAAAGATGACGGAATTACAAAGGAAAAGATATTAAAATTAATAAAAGATTATACAAAACTTGATAATGTTAGATTAAGAGATGTAAGGATACTCGATAAATTTTCTTTTATTACTGTGTCTTTTGAAGATGCAGAGATTATACTTGAATCTTTTAAAAAGAAAAGAAGAGGAAGAAAACCAATAATTGCGAAAGCAAAAGAAAAAAGCAGAAAGGCGGAATAATTATGAAAGTACAGAAAGGAAATACTGTAAAGTTACACTACAAAGGGACATTAAATGACGGAACTGTTTTTGATTCATCAGAAGGAAGAGAACCATTAGAATTTACAGCAGGTGCAGGACAGGTAATTCCAGGATTTGATAAAGCTGTTATGGATATGGAAGTTGGAGAAAAAAAGACATTCACTATTCCTGCTGAAGAGGCATATGGAGAATATTCTGAAGAAAAAGTATTTGAATTACCAAGACAGAGTTTTCCACCTAATATAGATGAAGCAGTTGGCCAAACAGTACAACTTGCAGATCAATCAGGAAATGTATTCCTTGCTAAAATCCTTGAAGTTACAGATGAAATGGTAAAAATGGATACAAATCATCCTCTTGCAGGTAAGGATTTAACCTTTGAAATTGAAATTGTAGAAATTAACTAAAAATAATTAAAATCACTGGAGGAGAAAGTATGAAAAAGGTTGAACTTCTTTCTCCAGCCGGAAATATGGAAAAATTAAAAATGGTTTTCCGCTATGGTGCTGATGCAGCTTACCTTGGCGGAAAATTTTTCAATTTAAGAGCTCTGGCTGGAAACTTCTCAAATGAAGAGATAGTAGAAGCTGTAAAATATGCTCATTCTCTTGGGAAAAAGATATATGTTACTTTAAATATAATAGCTCATAATAATGAAATTGAAAAGGTTGCAGATTATGCTAAATTTCTCGAATCTGCTGGTGTAGATGCTGTTATAGTTGCAGATTTAGGTGTTTTTAAAATAGTTAGGGACAATACAGATCTTGAAATAAATGTAAGTACTCAGGCAAGTAATACCAACTGGATGAGCGTAAAAGTGTGGCATGAAATGGGAGCAAAAAGAATTATTTTAGCTCGTGAATTATCATTAAAAGAAATTCGCGAAATAAGGGAAAAAGTACCTGATGTTGAGCTGGAAGTTTTTATACATGGTGCAATGTGTATGTCTATTTCAGGAAGATGTTTGTTGAGTAATTATTTAACAGGAAGAGATGCCAATAGAGGAGCATGTGCTCAACCTTGCAGATGGAAGTATCATCTTGTTGAAGAGAACAGACCAGGTGAATACTATCCTATTTATGAAGATGAAAGAGGAACATTTATAATGAATTCCAGGGATCTTTGTACAATAGAGTTTATTGATCAGATTTTGGATACTGGTATTGATAGTTTAAAGATAGAAGGAAGAATGAAGGGAATATACTACGGTGCAATAGTAACAAAAGTATATAGAGAAGCAATAGATAAATATTATGAAGGTAATTTTAAATATGATCCTAAATGGATGGAGTATTTAAATTCTGTAAGTAACAGAAAATATACAAAAGGATTCTTCTTTGGCAATCCTGGAGCAGAAGGTCAAAATTATGATTCTTCATCATATAATAAAACACATGAAATTGTTGCAAAGGTCCTTGGTAAAAGCCGAGATGGTAAATCAATACTTGAAATTAGAAGTAAGATTGCAGTAGGCGAAGAAGTTGAAATTATAAAACCAGTTGGTGATCCAATAAAAATAAAAATGCCGGAAATGATTAAAATGAGAAAGGGCCAGGAAGAAGGAAAAATAGAGATGGCTAATCCAAATGTAATAGTAAAAGTCGATCTTGATCTAGAAGAAATGGATATATTAAGAAAAAAGCTCCAGAAATAAATTCTGGAGCTTTTATTTTTTTCTATTATTATTTTTCTTCAATTCCTAAGAGAGCATTACAATATGTTTTTGGATCAAAAATTTGAAGGTCATCGGCTTTTTCTCCGACGCCTATTAATTTAATAGGAATATCCAATTCCTGATTAATAGCAAAAGCGATACCACCTTTTGCTGTTCCGTCTAATTTTGTAACTACAATTCCAGTTAAATCAGTTGTTTCTTTAAACACTTTTGCCTGAATAATACCGTTTTGGCCGGTAGTTCCATCGAGTACAAGTAAGGTTTCATGTGGAGCATCTGGAATAACCTTTTGAATAACCCTTTTTATTTTCTTTAACTCTTCCATAAGATTCTGTTTTGTATGCAATCTTCCGGCAGTATCTATTATTACTATATCTCTTCCTTTAGCGACAGCATGATTTAATGCATCGAAAGCTACAGCAGCAGCGTCAGCACCATGTGTATGGGCTATTACATCAATACCTAATCTATTACCCCATTCCTTTAATTGTTCAATAGCAGCTGCCCTAAATGTATCACCTGCAGCAAATACCACATCATGTCCTTTGTCTTTGTATAATTTTCCAAGTTTTGCAATGGTAGTGGTTTTTCCTGTTCCGTTTACACCGACAACAAGTATTACAAACGGTTTTTTATCTGGATTAAATGACAAAGGTTCATCTTTTAAATGTTCAACCATAATATCTCTTAATAGTAATAAAGGATCGTCTGAGTTTTCTTTTTTATATCGTTCTTTTAATTCTTTAAGAATATCTTCTGTTGCTTCGACTCCCATGTCTGAAAGAATCATAATTTCTTCCAATTCTTCTAAGACTTCATCGTCAAGTTTTCTTCCAGCAAAGAGTGTTTTAATATTTCCAAAAAATTTATCTCTTGTTTTTTTAAGTCCTTCTGCAATTTTATTAAAGAATCCCATGCTTTATCCTCCTACATCTAATTTGTTAACTTCGGATATATTTTACCATTAAGATAATAATTTTGCAAACATTATAGTTTGAATTTTATGACTATTATGGTAAAATATGATTATGAGAGTATTAAAAAAAATAAGAAGGAGATAATACTATGGGTGACTTCTGGGAAGATACCACATCCTGTCCGTTGTGCGGCAAAGCGTTTCCATATACAAAAATAAAAATTGATAGTATTAGAATTGAAAAGTATGATGATGATTTAAAGCCGACGTATAGAGGTCCTAATCCTCTTCATTTTTCAATTTTAACATGTCCTAAATGTGGATTTACTTACTTTAATGGTGATGATGACCTGTTTAAGAGAATAGGTAAGGATACAAAAAAAGATTTAAAAGAATATTTAAAAAGAGTTAGAGATAAAATGGGGAAAATAGATAATAGTAAGAATAAAAGTATAGATTTTTTGAAAAAACAGTATGCACTTGCTGGAATTGTGTATAAAATAGTAAATAATCCTGGAAGAATAGCGAGAACGTTTATACGTTTAGCATGGATATTCAGAGAAGAAGGAAAAGAAATGGCAGAATTAAAGATGCTGGTTTCTGCAGTTGAAATCCTTGAAAAGAATTTTAAGGATTTAAATTCTGATGAGGATTTAATAATGTATTACTTCTTTAAAGGATATACAAATTATAGGATAGGAAAGAAAAAAGAAGCCAAAGAATTTTTTAATAAATTGGTTGGAAGATATAAAAATTCAAAGAATCCATATGTAAAACAGGCAGAAAAGTTGAAAGGGGATCTGTGATGAAAAGATTGAGTTACATAGTTCTATTAATAATTTTAGTACAGTTTTTTTCATCCTGTTCGTTATTACAGGGAGTTGCATCAGACAACGAAAGATTGAATGATTTAGAAACAGAAGTTTCAACATTGAAATTAAAATTGACAAATTATGAATCTGAATTAAATTATTATAAGGAAACTGTAGAAACATACAATAGTAGAATAGAAGATTTGAATAGAAATATAACAAATTTAGGAGCGAAAATAAAAAAAATAGAAGATACATTATCTGCTTCTAATGCAGAAATTGCAAATGAGTTAAATAAATATAAAAGTGAGCTTATTTTATATCAAAATACATTAAATAATCTTCAAAAAAAGATTGGAGATATTCAGAATATTGATAATGAAGGTGTATATTCAAGTTTATTGTCTGATATTAATCAAAGGATCACAAATATTGAAAATAACATAAAAATATTAAATAATGAAGCTGTAAGGATTTCCGATTTAAATACACTAAAGAATGAATTTATAACCAGAGACTCAACAGAATTACAGCAAAAGTTTGAAGCATTAAATATCAAAATAACAAATGAAGAAAAAAGAATAGATGATTTAAAAAGAGAGATACATACAACTTCTTCTTCTATTACAAATATAGAAGTATCTCTAAAAAATATGCAAAATAAAGGATTAATATTGGAAGGAAAAATAAATAACATAGAAAAAACCCTTGCGGGTATAACATTATCTTCAACTGAAATAAAAAACAACATAGATGTTGCTGTTAAAAATAATATAGACGAATTGTTGAAAACTGTTAATTCTTTAGATAAGGTGTGGCAGATTAATTTTGAAACATTAGAAAAGGATTTTGATAATTTAAAAAATGATTATAACTCATTTAAAGGAAAAGTTGGAGCAATTATAGATGAGGAAAATTTGAAAAAATACGTATATGAATCCGTTTCTGCAGAAACACAGAGAGAAGTTGCAAAGTTGTTTTATAAAACCAAAAGTGATGAACTATTAAAAATAAAAGGTCTTGAAAATCAGATGGCGCAGCTTGAGAAGAATATAAAAAATCTTGAAAATTCATTTGAAATGATAACATCACGACCTATTAGTACATTTGATGAAAAATACAAAACACAGCTGGATGAACTGGAAAGAAAATTAACAAATGCATTAATAAGTTTTTCAAAAGCTGAAATAAAAGATCTTTTTGGTTCAACAGACCAAATAATTTATCAGGTAAAACCAGGTGATACTTTAAGCCAAATAGCATTGGCTTTTGGATTGGGGTATAATGGAGTAGATTTAATAAAAGTTGCGAATAACATTGATGATCCAAGGAGTATAAGAGTAGGACAAAAAATAATAATTCCTGTTAACAATATAGAAGAGTTTTTAACATGGCCTCTTACATATACAAAACCTTCTGATTACGATAGAATAGTTGTAAGGTTTGGAGATAGAATTTCAACGGGTGTATCAGTTGGATTGGGAATATTACCATTAAAAGATGAATATGTAAGGCCTACATTGCCTGGAAGAGTTGTTGAAATAGGAAAGGCTGTTAATGAGAGTAAATATGTAAAGATAGATCATGGGAATGGTGTAATGACAGTTTATTCCAATATTTATAATATTGATCCTTCTATTAAAGAAGGAAAATGGGTGGATACAGAAACGTTAATGGGAAAGGTGAAAAAGGATAAGTTGTTTAATTTTGAAATCTGGAAAAATGGTGAGCCGCGAGATCCTATGAAATTATTCTTTAAATTTGCAGGGAATTTCAGAGCAACTTTTTATACAGAATGGGATGATAAAATTATATATTATCCAGCATTTAGATTAACAAAGTCTGGAAATGTTCCAAGACCATGGGTAACAGTAGCTGCTGATCCGAAGTATTTACCTCTTGGAACTGTGGTATATATTCCAGAATTTAGAAATACCCCTAATATGGGATTTTTTGAAGTGGAAGATATTGGTTCGAAAATTGTTGGAAATAGATTGGATATATATATTAATGATGTAAGACTTGCGCAAAATACACAGGAAGTTAGTGTTTATGTAGTAGGGAAAAAGGCCAGGAGGTAATAAAATGGGACTAACAGTAAAAAGCAGTTATGCATTAAGAGCGTTGTATGAACTTGCTTTATTTCATAAAAATGGAGTGAAAAGAGTTTCTATAAATGAATTATCGGCAAAGCAAAAAATACCGAAGGATTTTCTGGAAAAAATATTCAGTGAATTAAGGGAATATAAAATTGTTGATTCGGTGCGCGGAAGATACGGAGGATATGCTTTAAGTAGAAAACCAGAAGATTTAAAATTAAGTGAAGTAATTTATATTTTAGATAGACCATTTCAATCATATGAGTGCGTTGTTACCGGAAAATGTGAAACACTTGGTTCTGAATGCGCAGTGGGATATGTCTGGAAAAAAATAAATACAATTCTTATGAGCGAACTTTCAAAGATTACACTTGCAGATTTATTAAAAATAGGAGAAAAACTGGAATTAATGGGAGGAAATACAGTTGAAGAAAAAATTAATAATGCTGATGAGCGGCGGGGTTGATAGTTCTGTTGCTGCATATCTTGCGAAAGAGATGGGTTATGAAGTAATAGGAATTCATTTTAAAACAATACCAGATGAAGTATTTATAAAGATTCCTGAAAAAAAGAAAATATGTTGTAGTCCATCTGATACCTATGATGCAATGAGAATTGCTGATAAATTGGGGTTTGAATTAAAGGTAATAAAAATATATGAGGAATTTAAGGAAAAAATAATAGATTATTTTATAAAAGAATATAAAGCAGGAAGAACTCCTAATCCATGTATGCTATGTAATAAATATTTTAAGTTTGGATTGGCAATTGATATATTAAAAGAATATGATGCAGATTATATTGCTTCAGGGCATTATGCAATTAGAGAATTTTCTGAAAAATACAATACAGAGGTAATAAAAAAAGGGATCGATGTGTCCAAGGATCAATCTTATTTTCTTGCATATATGAAAAAAGAAGCAATACCACATATTATTTTTCCGAATGGAACTTATACAAAAGATGAGATAAGAAAGATAGCAGAAAAATTAGATATAAATATAGCTAAAAAAGTTGATAGTCAGGAATTGTGCTTTATTCCAGATAACGATTATAGAAGATTTTTAAGAGAAAATGGAATAAATGTATCAACAGGTGAAGTGCTTGATTTGGAAGGGAATATAATAGGAGAACATACTGGTTATACCAATTATACTATAGGTCAAAGAACAGGAATAAAATATTTCAAAAATCCAAATATAAAAATGCATGTGTATAAAATAAATCCAGAAAAAAATCAAATAATAGTAGCTCCAACAGAAAAGGTTTACTTTAAAGGGCTTATTAGTACGGATTTTGAATTTTTGGTTGATTTTAACGAAATTGAAGCAAGATGTAGAATAAGAAAAAGAAATGAGGAAAAAGATGCATATATAAGAAAAATAGGCGAAAATAAAGTGGAAGTTATATTTAAAGAACCTATTTTTGCTGTAACTCCTGGCCAATTTGCCGTTGTTTATGATAATGAAGGAGTGATTTTAGGAGCAGGTAAAATAGAACAATATCTGGAGGTATGAAATGTTGAAAGCTATATATCCTGGAAGTTTTGATCCCATTACATATGGTCATATAAATATAATACAAAGAGCAGCGAAAATATTTGATGAATTATATGTTGTGGTTATGCATAATATAAATAAAAAATATTTTTTTGATTGTGAAGAGAGAATGCAATTAACACGAGAATCATTAAAAGATTATAAAAATATAAAGGTTGAATGTTATGAAGGACTATTAGTAGATTATGCAAAACAGAAAAATATAAATGTTATTATAAGAGGATTAAGAGCAGTTTCGGATTTTGAATTTGAATTGCAATTGGCAAATTCAAACCGTTCTTTGAATAAAGATATAGAAATCCTTTTTTTAATGACAGATACAGAATACTCATTTGTATCTTCAACAATTGTAAAAGAGGTTGCGAGATTTAATGGAAATATCTCTCAGTGGGTACCTAAAAATGTTGAAGAAGCAATATTTAAAAAAATTAGTAATAACAATGTTTAAAAAAAGAAAAATAATTGTGTTAAAATAGTTCAGGAAAATAAGATAATACTGGGAGGGAATATAAATGGCTATAAGTGCTGCAGAAGTAAAAAAATTAAGAGATGCTACAGGCGCAGGTATGATGGATTGTAAAAAAGCTTTAGAAGAAGCTAATGGAGATTTTGACAAAGCAGTTGAAATCTTAAGAAAAAAGGGTGCTGCAAAAGCTGCTAAAAAAGCAGGAAGATCAACAGGTGAAGGAATTATTTATTCATACATTCACCACAATGAAAGAATTGGTGTATTATTAGAATTGAACTGTGAAACAGATTTTGTTGCAAGAACTGATGAATTCCATGAATTAGCAAAACAGATTTCATTACAGATTGCTTCAATGAATCCAAAATGGTTAAAGAAAGAAGATGTTCCTGAAGAAATAATTGCAAAAGAAAAGGAAATTTATGCAGAAGAAATGAAAAATTCAGGAAAACCAGAACATGTAATTGAAAAAATCGTTGAAAACAAATTAAATAAATTCTTCGAAACAAATTGTTTATTGGAACAAGAATTTGTATTTGCAGATGAAAAAGGTACAAAGATTAAAGACCTCATTACAAATGCAATTGCAAAAATAGGAGAAAACATAAAAGTATCAAGATTTGTAAGATACGAAATAGGTGAATAATATATAGGGTGGTCTTTGTCCACCCTTTTTTTTGAGAAAAAGGGGGAAGGAGTATGTATAAGCGAATATTATTAAAGCTCAGTGGTGAAGTGTTATCCGGTGAGGATAAAAAAGGTTTTGATGAAAAGGCGCTTGAGTATCTTTCTAATGAAATAAAAAAGGTTGTTCAACATGGAATTAAGCTTGGAATGGTAATTGGAGCAGGAAATTTATTTAGAGGAAGAGAGTTGCAGGATGTAACTAATAGTATAGGTGACCATATTGGAATGTTAGGGACAGTAATAAATGCCCTTTATTTAAAAGATTACTTTGAGAAAAAAGGAATTAAAACTGTAGTTGTATCTCAAATTGTTAATCTTCCATCTGTAAGAATTATACATTATGACGATATAGAATTATACTTTAATGCTGGATATGTGGTAATTTTTGCAGGTGGAACATCAAATCCATTCTTTACAACAGATACCGCAGCTGCATTAAGAGCAGTTGAAATGAAAGCAGATGTTTTGATAAAGGCTACAAAGGTTGATGGTATTTATGATAGAGATCCTAAAAAGTTTAAAGATGCGAAAAAATATAGTAGAATTACTTATGATGATGCAATAAATCTTGGGCTTAAAATAATGGATACAGAGGCGTTTTCCATATGTAAAAGATATCATATGCCTATAATAGTATTAAATTTCTTTAAAGAAGGTAATTTACTTGAAGCATTATCAAACAATAGAGTTGGCACATTTGTCAAACCCTGATAAATAAATGCATTTTTTATAATTGAAGGAGGGAGAGAAACATGTGGTATGATGAAATCGTTTCCGTTTACGCAAGAGAAGTATTGGATTCAAGGGGTAACCCAACAGTAGAAGCAGTAGTAGAATTAGCAAGTGGTGCAGAAGGAAAAGCTATTGTTCCATCAGGTGCTTCAACAGGAAAATTTGAAGCATTAGAATTAAGAGATGGAGACAAATCAAGATTTAAAGGAAAAGGTGTTTTAACTGCTGTTAAAAATATAAATGAAAAAATCTCAAAAGAATTAGTGGGTTTAAATGCATTTGACCAGCCATTAATTGACAAAGTAATGCTTGAATTAGATGGAACAGAAAATAAATCTGGTCTTGGTGCAAATGCTATTCTTGCTGTTTCAATGGCTGTAGCAAGAGCAGCAGCAGATTCATTGGGACTTCCACTTTATAAATATCTTGGAGGACCAAATGCAAAGGTATTACCTGTACCTTTAATGAATATAATCAATGGAGGAGAACACGCTGATAACAATCTTGATATTCAGGAATTCATGATTGTTCCAGCAGGTTTTGAAAAATTCTCTGATGCATTAAGAGCTGGTGCAGAAGTGTTTCATTCATTAAAATCATTGTTAAAGAAAGAAGGACATGTAACAGCAGTTGGTGATGAAGGTGGATTTGCACCAAATCTCAATTCAAACGAAGAAGCAATTCAGTTTATTATTAAAGCTATTGAAGATGCTGGATACAAAGCAGGAGAACATGTATTTATTGCATTAGATTGTGCAGCTTCTGAATACTACGATGAAGAAAAGAAAGTATATAATATTGATGGAAAAGAATTAACTGCTGATGAAGCTATGGAATACTATGAAATGTTAGTTGATAAATATCCAATTGTTTCAATAGAAGATCCATTTGATCAGGAAGATTGGGAAGCTTATCAGAAGTTTACAGAAAAGGTTGGAAAGAAAGTACAGATTGTTGGAGACGACCTTTATGTTACAAACGTAAAGAGATTACAAAAAGGTATTGATATGAAAGCATCAAATTCAATTTTGATCAAATTAAATCAAATTGGATCAGTAACAGAAACATTAGATGCTATGGAATTAGCAATGAAAAACAATATGACAAATGTTGTATCACACAGATCAGGTGAAAGTGAAGATACATTTATTGCTGATTTAGCAGTTGCAATGAATGCTGGATTTATAAAAACAGGTTCATTATCAAGAAGTGAAAGAATTGCAAAATACAATCAATTATTAAGAATTGAAGAAGAATTAGGAGAAGTTGCAGAATACAGAGGATTAAAATCATTTTATTCAATAAAAAAGTAATTTATTAAAAATCAAGGCAGCCTGTTAAGGCTGCCTTTTTTATTTAGTACATATCTTTAAAATCTTCCCATTCAGTATTTAAAATAAGTTCAATCTCAGAAAAAAGTTTCTTTTTTCTGCTTGGATATTTTGAAAGTTTTGAATACATGAATTTTGGAAAGTTTTCATTGAATTCTCCGATTATTGTTAGATAATCTATTAATTCTTTGTTATAATTAAAATCAAAAGTATTTAAGAAAATTAGATTATTTTTGTATTTAAATATATAACTCCTGAAAAATAGAGGATCTTTTAGGTAAATATATTCATTCTGGAATTTTGCAATTAAAATAGAAGAAAATTCATATGAAAGATAATAATCATAGAAACTTTCAAAATCATAAATCTTTCCTATTTTTTTCTCAAGTGAATTTAACATAAAAATGATACCGTCTTTAAAGAGATTATATTCCAATTGACTCATGGGATTTTCTTTTATGATTATAAATCCATCGGTATCAACGAATTTTCGATTAAATTCATATATATAAGTATTTTTTGATTCCATGATTAGAGAGATTGATTCATTGCTTATAGTATAATTTGGCGAATTAAATAAAATCCATGAAAGATAATTTATATTAAATGCAGATTTTTTAAATAATGAAATAAAGATAATATCGCCATATATGTCAGAAATTTTATAAATTATATCTGATATATCCTTTGGATAATATATTTCTTTAAATAATAAACCTTCTAATTTTTTAATATTATTAAGAGTCGGCATTAATTCATTATAAGAATTTAACTCTAAAATCTCTGTAAGATTTAATAATTCTTTTGAAATATATTGACTATATCTAAAATATGATTTAAGCCATACATTTAAAATAGCAACAAAAAATATAGTAATAGCCATAACATATATAATTGAGAATGTAAAAAATCTGGATTTGTTATATACAGTGATTAAATATGTTGAATTTGAAAAATCTACATTTTTAATAAAATAGGCAATACCATTGTAATTTAAGACTATATTTTCTAAATTTTTTCCCAGAAAAATCTTAGAGTATATAAAATATGGAAGTTTTTTTGAAGGATACATAAGATTTGTTTCTGAATCAACAATTATCATATCCATTTCTTCTGTATTTTCGATTAATGTATTTAACAAAGAAAAATCAAAATTAAATTCAAAAATAATATATCCAATGGGTGTTTGAGATGTATCATATAATATAGAGGAGATATAAAATTTTAATTTTCCGTTTTTCTCAAATAGATTTGAAAAAACAAAATCAGAAGAGGTTTTTTCAAGTTTTTCAAGCGAATTATTAAAAGCGGTATAGTTTGAAATACTTTTTGTTTCCTGGAAAATAAAGTTTTTATTAAAATCTGTAATATAGATATTACCTGTAAAATTTATTATACTTTTTTTCTCTTTAATATATAGATCAAGATTTTTGTATAATCTTGAGTAGTTTTCATAATCGATAATAATTTCATTTGATTTCATATTTGAGAGTATTTTTGCGTAACTACTTATTTTTATATCATTTTTAAATGTATTTATGAAATTTATATATCTGTTTTTATATTCTTTTATAAAATTTATACCAATAACAGAAGAACGGTTGACGATGTTTTCAACCGTTCTATTTATAAACTGAATATTTGAATATAATATTATTAAATATGTTGCTGCAAAAAATATTAAACTTACTATAAAAAAGTTTTTAAAAAGTTTTGAATCTTCCATTTAATCACCAGATTTAAGAGTATTTTTACAAACTATTATTAGCCAATGCAACAAGGAATTTTACTGTTTCTTCAACATCAAACATTGAAACCATTTCATGAGGTGTATGTATATATCTTGTAGGAATTGAAATTGTACCTGATGGAATTCCTGATTTTGTTAATTGATAACCGGCAGCATTTGTTCCCCCAAAAATTAAAACTTCCATCTGATGTTTAATATTTTCCTTTTTAGCTATTTTCTTAAGGTGTTCAACTACCACTCTGTCACTTACTGTAGCAGAATCTTTAACCTTTATTGTTGGACCTTCGTCCAGCTTCATAGAAATTCTTTTAAAGTACTTTGGTGTATCAGAAGATGCTGTAACATCAACAGCAATTGCCATATCCACATCATAATTAAATCCAGCAACAGAAGCTCCAATTAATCCCACTTCTTCCTGAACTGAAAATACAAATATTACATTATTTTCTGGTTTATCAAGCTTTTTAATAGTTTCAATTAATGCTACACAACCAATTCTATCATCAAGAGATTTTGAAACTACCTTACCTCCAAGATCATTAAAATGTGCATAATATGTTCCAAATGTTCCAATTGGTGTTTTTTCTTCAGCCTCTTCTCTTGATTTAAAGCCAAGATCAACATATAATACATCAAAAGTGAGATTTGTTTGATTTTTTGAATATTCTTCAACAGTTTCTCCTTCAAATCCAACAACACCCACATAACCGTTAAACTGAACCATTGCTCCAATTAATACCCTTGGATTTACCCCGCCAACAGGTTCTATCCTTAAGAAACCATCATCTGTAATATGAGTAACAACAAGTCCTATTTCATCCATATGTGCATCAAATAAAATTGTTTTATCTCCTGTTCCCTTTTTTATAGCAATTAAATTTCCAAGTTTGTCAATATTTATTTCATCTACATAATCCTTTATTTCTTCAATAATAGCTTCTCTTATTTTATCTTCTCTTCCACTTGGTGAAGTTATTTCAGTTAATTTTTTTATTAATTCTTTCATTAAATAATCCTCCCTTCAAAGATTAAAAGTTCAACAAGTTTATAAGCATTTATATAATCATTTACATCTATGATTGTATTTGGCGAGTGAATATATCTTGAAGGAACAGCCAGTATTCCTGAAGGAATGCCGTCCAGTGTAGTGGCAAGTCTTCTTGCGTCTGTTCCTCCCGCAGTTCTCATTTTAAATTGTAACTTTATATTATTTTCTTTTGCCAGAGAAACAATCTTTTCAAAAATTTCTTTTGATAAAACAACACCAGAATGCATAAAGAATGTAGCAGGTCCATTCCCGAGATGAGTAGCCCACTTATCTTCATCGAGCAATGGGAAATCTCCTGCTGTTGTACCTTCAAGAACAAGAGCAACATCAGGTTTTATCTGATAAGCTGCAACACCGCTTCCCCTGAGTCCAACCTCTTCCTGAACAACAAAAGCGAAATATGTATCATATTGAGGTTTTCCTTCTTTTTCAATCTTATCAATAAGGTTTAACATTAACGCACAACCTGCTCTGTCATCAAAAGCCTTTGAAACAGCTCTGTCTCCTTCTATATAAAATTTTGTATCAAAAGTTACCATATCTCCAACCTTTATTTTTTTCTTTGCTTCTTCTTTGCTTAAACCAGTATAAACCTTAAATTGTGAATAGTCAGGTTTTGCTTTTCTTTCTTCAGGCTTCTGAAGATGTATGGGTTTTACCTGTATTACTCCAGGTATTTCGCCATTAACCAACAATCTTTGTGAAAATACAACTCTTGGGTCAACTCCACCTACCGGAGAAATATGAAAAGTTCCATCATCATTAACCTTTGTAACCATAAAACCAACTTCATCCATATGAGCAAGAACCATAATCTTTTTTGAAGAATCCTTGCCGGAAACCTTAGCTATAAGATTTCCCATAACATCTATATGATATTCATCAACTTTATCTTTAATTTTTTCGATTATATATTCTCTTACTTTATCTTCTTTTCCGGAAATTCCTGGTAATTCAGTTATTTCTGGAAGATATTTTAGAAGTTCATTCATTATTTTCACCTTCTTCTAAATAATTAGCAATATAATTTGCTATTAATATAGCTGACGTATCTATATCAGAAGGATCTACAACCTCTGCGGAAGAATGCATATTTAATATTGGTATTGAAATAAGAATAGTTTTAACTCCTTCTTTTACTATCTGTACAATATCAGATTCTGTTCCACTTCTCATTGGAGCAGGTTCAAGTTGATGATTAATTCCATATTTCTTTGCTGTATCAATCATTTTTTGAGTCTCTTCATTATGCATACTTGGGCCAAGCTCGATAGCTGGACCTTTACCCATTTCAACCTTTTCATAATACGGAGGTATATCGCTACCAAATGTAACGTCTATAACTATTCCAATTTCAGGAGCAATATCCTCAGCAGTTCTTTTTGCTCCTTTCAAACCAATTTCTTCACCCTGATTAAAGAGGAAATATATGCTTTTTCCTTCAAGATTAAATTTCTTTAATTCTTCAAGTGTTTTTAATAATACAACACATCCAACCCTGTTATCTAAAGCTTTACCGGAAATTTTTCCGTTTAATTCTATAGCTTCAATATCTACAGTTCCAATATCTCCAACCTCAATGTCTTTGGTTCCACCAGAAATCGAAAAATCTATATAGATATTATCAAAATCTGGCGAAGAAGAACGATGTTGAGGTTTTTGAAGATGCGGAGCTAACATTCCAACGACACCAATTTTTTCTCCATTTTCTGTTTTGAATTTTACGCGTTTTGAAATTAATGTTCTTGGATCCACACCTCCAATAGTGTGAACCATTGCAAATTGCTCATCGACAATTTTGGTAATAACGATACCAATTTCGTCCATGTGTGCAAATAATGCAAATCTTTTTTCTCCATTACCAAGCTTTAAACCAAGAGAACCCTTTCCTGCATCAAAAATCTCTACATCTGTAGAGATTTTTTTTGCATATTCTATAATTTTTTCCTTAACAGGATTCTCATACATGGATACCCCGAAAGCGTTGCTCAAATCCTTTAAAATCTCTCCTGTTTTCATTTTATCCCTCCATTATAATTCAATAGGTTCCACACTAATTTGATCATCATCGTAATGTATAGAAACCGGACCCTGAGGCCAGGCATAATTATTTAAAACTATTCCTGATATTTCAACAAGTGGAGAATCCATTTCTGCTGCTACAATAAAGGTATTCTTTTTTTGAGTCATACCCACTCTAACAGTGCCTTTTACCTTTCCGAATACAATAACGCTTCCCCCGGCTCTAATTTCTGCCCCCTGATTTACATTGCCAAATATTATTATATCACCGGGATTATCTAAAATCTGTCCTGAACGTACATGTTTTTTATAAATATTTGTAGCACTTAATCTAAATTCTTTCTTCTTCTTTTTTACCTCGGGAAGGTCTTCAAAATATGCACCTAATAATTGTAGCTTTTTTTCTTTTGCGATTTTACCTATTTTAGGAACAATAGAATACATTTCTGGATTTTTAATTAATACATAAAAACCGTCACCTTCTGAGAAAAAATTGCTTAATTTATCCAAGTTAACAGAAAGTTCTTCTAGAAGTTGCTTTTGAGTAACGTTTGATTCCATGAAAAAAATGATGTCTCCATCGATAAACTTAGGATAGACAAACTCTTTATTTGACGTCATATAAAAACCTCCCGTAAAAAATAATTAATCTCTATATACTATAATAACATATAAATGAAGCTAATTCCAATTTATTATTCTTAATATAAGATTGATAATCCTTAATTATTGCCTGAATTTAGCTTTTATTGCTGATTTTTTTATTAGAAAAATAGTGAAAAATATTGTAAAATATATTATGGTTTCTGAAAAATAAATTCATTAATCCATTGGAGGTGCATTATGTACTCAGAGGAATATTTGAAGAAAATTAACGAGAAAAAAACAGACTGGGAAGAAACAACGTTAAAAAAGACGCTTGAAAAATTTCCAGAAAGGAAGGAACAATTTAAAACAACTTATGGTGAAGAATTAAAACGCCTTTATACTCCTGAAGACATTAAGGATATAGATTACCTTGAAGATATAGGATTTCCAGGAGAATATCCTTTTACACGTGGTGTTCAACCAACAATGTACAGAGGAAGATTCTGGACAATGAGACAGTATGCAGGATTTGCTACTGCTGAAGAATCAAATAAGAGATATAAATATTTATTGGAACAGGGACAGACAGGATTATCAGTAGCTTTTGATTTGCCAACACAAATAGGATATGATTCTGATCATTCTATGTCAGAAGGAGAAGTTGGTAAAGTTGGTGTTGCAATAGATTCATTAAAAGATATGGAAATTCTCTTTGATGGAATTCCGCTTGATAAAGTTAGTGTTTCAATGACAATTAATTCAACAGCTTCAATATTATTATCAATGTTAATAGCTGTTGCAGAAAAACAGGGTGTTCCTCAAGAAAAACTCAGAGGTACAATTCAAAACGATATTTTAAAAGAATATATTGCAAGGGGAACATATGTATTTCCACCAGAACCTTCAATGAAGATTATTGTAGATATATTTGAATACGGTTCAAAAAATCTTCCAAAGTTTAATTTAATCAGTATAAGTGGTTATCATATAAGAGAAGCAGGCGCAAATGCTGTGCAGGAAGTTGCATTTACACTTGCAGATGGTCTTGCATATGTTGAAGCGGCTATAAAAGCAGGGCTTGATCCAAATGTATTTGGTAAAAACCTCTCATTCTTCTTCAATGCTCACAATAATTTCATAGAAGAAATTGCTAAGTTTAGAGCAGCAAGAAGATTATGGGCAAAATTGATGAAAAATAAATTTGGAGTAACCAACCCTGCAGCATTAAGGCTTAAATTCCACACTCAAACTGCTGGTTCAACATTAACAGCACAGCAACCATTAAACAACATAATTAGGGTTACATTACAGGCGCTATCAGCTGTGCTTGGCGGTACTCAGTCATTACATACAAATTCATATGATGAAGCGTTGGGATTACCTACAGAATTATCAGCAACAATTGCATTAAGAACTCAACAGATTATTGCGTATGAATCTGGAGTTACAGAAACAATAGATCCGTTTGCAGGTTCTTATGTGATAGAAGCTCTTACAAGCGATATAGAAAAGAGAGCAATGGAATATATAGATAGAATTGAAAAAATGGGCGGTATGGTAAGAGCAGTAGAAGAAGGATATATACAGAAAGAAATATTAAATTCAGCATATGAATCACAATTAGCTGTAGAAAATGGTGATCAGGTAATAGTTGGTGTAAATAAATTTACTGTTGAAGAAACAGGTAAAAACGAAGCAATATTAAAAGTTGATCCAGAAGTTGAAGAAAGACAAAAAGAAAAATTAAAGAAATTAAGAAAAGAAAGAGATAATGAAGCAGTTAAAAAGAATCTTGAAAAGCTCAGAAATGCAGCAGAAAGCAAAGAAAATGTTATGCCATATATTTTAGAAGCAGTAAAATCATATGCTACACTTGGGGAAATTACAGATGTTTTAAGAGAAGTATATGGCGAATATCATGAAGCTGTAATATTATAATTTATATAAATAATAAGAGGAGGACATAAAAATGGAAAAAATCAGGGTTTTGGTAGGAAAACCAGGATTAGATGGTCATGATAGAGGTGCAAAAGTAGTTGCAAGAGCTTTAAGAGATGCAGGTATGGAAGTAATATATACAGGTATAAGACAAACACCTGAAGATATAGTAAATACAGCAATGGAAGAAGATGTTGATATTATAGGTCTTTCTATTTTATCTGGAGCGCACATGAAATTATGTGAAAAGGTCTTAAACTTATTAAAAGAAAAAAATGCAGATATACCGGTATTTCTTGGAGGAATTATTCCTGAAGACGATATACCGGCATTAAAAGAAATGGGAATAAAAGAAGTGTTTGGTCCAGGTACATCATTAGAAGTAATTATTAGCAAGGTGAGGGAAATTGCAAATTCAAAAAAAGCTTGAAAACCTGATTGAAAACTTTAAAAATGGTGAGAAATATGCGCTTGCAAAGATAATTTCACTTGTTGAAAATAATATAAATTACGCCTGGGAAATAATAGAACAATTACCAGAACCTTCAAAGGATACTCAAATTATTGGAATAACGGGAAGTCCAGGTGCAGGAAAAAGCACATATGTTTCCAAACTTGTTAATGAATGGGCAAAAGAAGGATTAAAGGTAGGAGTTCTGGCAATAGATCCTTCGAGTCCTTTTACAGGTGGAGCCTTTCTTGGCGACAGAATAAGAATGAGAAATATTTCAAGCAAGGAAAATGTTTATATTCGAAGTGTTGCTTCAAGAGGCAGTGTTGGAGGACTTTGTGATTCAGTTTATGATATAGTTGATGTAATGAAATCATTTGGTTTTGACAAAATAATCATAGAAACAGTTGGTGCAGGGCAGTCAGAAATAGAGATAATATTCGTTGCAGATACCATAATGCTGGTATTATCTCCAAATACTGGCGATGAAATACAGATGTTTAAAGCAGGAATAATGGAAATAGCAGATGCATATGTAATAAATAAAATGGATTTGCCAGAATCAAATAAATTTATGATACAATTAAAAAATACACTTGCTCTTGAAAATGAGTCGAAATCAAGAACAATACTTCCTGTAAGTTCTATCAGAAATGAAGGAATAAAGGAGAGCATTAGCTGGATAAATAAACACTTTGAAGAGTTAAAACTCTCTGGAGAATACGAATATAGAAAAAAAAGAAGAATGAAAAGAAGAGTAAGGAGTTCAATAATAAGAAATATTGACAATATGATAGAAAACTATAGTTTTAATTTTGAAAATATGGTAGAATTAAAAAAAGAAATACTAAAATCTATCTGTGAGGTGGATGAAAATGAAAAAGATTGATCATATTGGTATAGCTGTAAAATCAATTGATAAAGCATTAAATCTCTATAAAAATCTTCTTGAATTAGAAGTTACTGGTGAAGAAGTTTTAGAAGATAGAGGGCTTAGAGTGGTTTTTGTTCAGGTTGGTGAGACAAGAATTGAATTGTTAGAACCATTAAATGAAAACTCTGAAATTTCTGGATTTCTTGCTAAAAGAGGAGAAGGTATTCATCATATAGCATATGCTGTTGATAATGTTCAGGAAATGATAAATAAATCAAAAGAGTTGGGAATAAAACCGCTTAGCGATGAGCCAAAAGATGGAGCACACAATACAAAGGTTGCATTTTTACATCCAAAAACAACCAATGGAGTGCTTACAGAATTAGTTGAACATAGATAATTACCTCGAAAGGAGTGTTGTTTAATGGACGAAAAATTCCAGGAAATTTACGAAGAATTCCTGAAAAGAAGAGAAAAGCTCTACGAAGGTGGCGGAAAAGAAAGAATCGAGAAACAACATAAATTGGGTAAATTAACCGCCAGAGAGAGAATCGAGTTACTAGTAGATGAAGGTTCATTTGTAGAAACAGATTTATTTGTAAAACATAGAAGTACAAATTTTGGATTGGATAAAAAGTCATTTCCATATGATGGTGTTGTAACAGGAATTGGAACAATAAACGGTAAAAAAGTTGCTATTTATTCACAGGATTTTACAGTTCAGGGTGGTTCTCTTGGTGAAATGCATGCCAAGAAAATAATGAAACTCCAGGATATGGCAATGAAATATGGAATGCCAATAATAGGTATTAATGATTCCGGAGGAGCAAGAATTCAGGAAGGTGTAGATTCTTTATATGGTTATGGTGGAATATTTTATAGAAATACACTTGCATCTGGTGTAATACCACAGATTACTGTTATTGCCGGTCCATGTGCAGGTGGTGCAGTATATTCACCAGCAATAACAGATTTCATAATTATGGTTGAAAACACATCGCAGATGTTTATTACAGGTCCTCAGGTAATAAAAGCGGTAACAGGAGAAAGTGTTGATAAAGAAGCATTGGGTGGGGCTATGACTCACAATGCAAAAAGTGGTGTAGCACACTTTGTAGCTTCTTCAGATCAGGAAGCAACAGAAATAATAAAAAAACTACTATCATATATACCTTCAAATAATCTTGAAACACCAGAGGAAACAGATTTTGACAGCGTGGAACTACCTGAAAAAATATATGATATTGTTTCTCCTAATCCTAAAAAAGGATATGATGTAAGGGATATAATAAATTTAGTAATGGATGAAGGAACATTTTTTGAAGTACACAAATACTTTGCACCGAATATTGTAGTTGGGTTTGCAAGATTAGGTGGAAAAAGTGTAGGAATTATAGCAAATCAGCCTAAGGTTCTTGCAGGTTCATTGGATATAAACTCATCAGATAAAGCTGCAAGATTTATTAGATTCTGTGACGCATTTAATATTCCAATTGTAACATTTGTTGATACTCCGGGATTCTTGCCAGGGGTAAGTCAGGAACACGGTGGAATAATCAGACATGGAGCTAAATTATTATATGCATATAGTGAAGCAACAGTGCCAAAATTAACAGTTATCTTAAGAAAAGCATATGGTGGAGCATATATTGCAATGGCTTCACAGCATATAGGTTCAGACTTTGTCTATGCATGGCCAACAGCAGAAATAGCCGTTATGGGATCTGAAGGTGCTGCAAATATTATCTTCAGGAAAGATATACAGAATGCAGAAAATCCTGAACAGGTAAGAAAAGAAAAGATTGAAGAATATAAAAAAGAATTTGCAAATCCATATGTAGCAGCATCAAGAGGTTATATTGAAGATGTAATAGATCCAAAAGATACAAGAAAAATATTAATTCAATCATTGTTTGTTGCAGAAACCAAGGCAGAAGCAAGACCGAATAAAAAACATGGAAATATTCCATTATAAGTTGGTGATATTATGAGTGATGTATTGGGAATAACAATAGTGGGCATTATTATAGTATTTTTAGTTCTTGCAATCCTGAGTGGTTTCTTTATTCTATTTAAATATTTTTCTAAAGGGAACAATAGAGAAGTAAAACGTGAAATTAATATACCACATACAAATCCAAAACCTGTAACAGCTCCAGCAGCAATAAAGTCTGAAGAATTTGATGAAGATGAAGAAGTAGTTGCAGCTATTATGGGAGCTATTACAGCCATGTTAGGGCATAATAGATTTAAAATAAATAATATTAAAGTAAATAAAAATAATTTAAAATCAAGAACCGTAAGCATGTGGGGAAAATTACCAGCCGCTACAGTTTGGCGAGTAAAAAAGATCGGGAGGTAGAATAGAGATGATTAGAAAATTCAATGTAAAGGTAAATGGAAAATCATACGAGGTTGAAGTTGAAGAATTAGGAGTAGAAAGCTCATCACAGACAGTTTCACAACCAGTAGCTCCAGCACCAAAACCAGCAACAGCACCTGCTCCAGCACCTAAACCACAACCAGCTCCACAGCCAGCACCATCAAAACCTGCTTCAACAGCACCAGCTGGTAAAAATGTAGTTAAAGCTCCATTACCAGGAGTTGTTGTTGATATAAATGTTGCAGAAGGTGCAAGGGTTACAAAAGGGCAAAAGTTATTGGTTATTGAAGCAATGAAAATGGAAAACGAAATATTAAGTGATTATGATGGAGTTGTTGAAAGCATACTTGTTAAAAAAGGAGATAGCATAGAAGGAGATCAGGATTTAATAATTATTTCATAAGATTTTAAACTTTTGTTAACCCCTTTCTATTACAATTAAAGTAGTTTTCGCAAAAAGAAAGGGGGATGTAAATAAGTGAGCGTCTTCTTTACATATAAATGCGATCTTTGTGGATATGAATTTACACTGGAACAGGAAGAGCAACATGCAGAGGAAGAGTTTTCGCATTATAAATGCAAAAGATGTAGAGAAATATTTTCTTTTAAGGTAAAGTCAAGTTATTGGACAGGTTCTGTGGAAAAGTATAATCCTGTATGTCCAAAGTGTGAAAGTGGTGAATATTTAGAAAAGATAGATATAAGTAGTTCTATTCCATGTCCAAAATGTAATAACAATACGAGAATTATAAAATTTGGGACAAGAGTAAATACAGATGAATTATTAAAAAAAGAGCGAGAACTTTTATAATCTCGCTCTTTTTTATCAAAATAAGGGGGGAACAATATGGATTTAGGATTAAAAGATAAAATAGTGTTGGTTACAGCAGGGAGTTCTGGCATAGGAAAAGCAGTAGCAAAAGGATTTGAATTGGAAAATGCTAAACCGGTTGTAGTATCAAGAAATGAAGAAAAATTAAAAAATACAGGATTACCTTATATAAAATGTGATTTATCCAAAAAAGAAGAAATAGATTTTATGATGAAGGAATTTGAAGAAAAATATGGTGTTCCTGATGTAATATTTTTAAATGCCGGAGGTCCAAAATCCGGATATTTTGAGGAAACTTCAGAAAAGGAATGGTATTATGCATTTGAACAAAATTTTATGAGTACTGTGAGAATATTGAATTATTTTTTGCCTAAAATGAAAGAAAAAAATTGGGGAAGAGTTGTTTTTTTAACTTCGTTATCTGTAAAAACACCTATAGAAAATCTATATGTTTCAAATAGTATTAGATTGGGAATAACAGGTTTAATGAAGACATTATCATTAGAATACGGAAAGTATAATATAACCTTTAATGCTGTTGCACCAGGTTGGACAAAAACAGAAAGGGTAAAGGAATTGGTAAACAAGGAAAAGGAAATTCAAATAGCAAATAACATACCTTTAAAAAGAATGGCAGAACCTGAAGAAATTGCAAATGCAGTAATCTTCCTTTCCTCAGAAAAAGCATCTTATATAAATGGTCAAACATTATTAGTTGATGGTGGATTGGCAAAGTTTCCATTATAAAATAAAAATGCTGGTCAAAAGACCAGCATCTTTATATTATATTATTTATTTAATTCTTCTAAAACAGCAATACATCTCGGACAAGCGTCAGGGTACTTTTCGTTATTTCCAACTTCTGGATGTATTTTCCAGCATCTTTCACATTTCTTACCTTCAGCCTTTACAACTTTAACCTTTGCAAATTCTCCTTCATATCCTTCATCAACACTTCCCAATTCAAATTGTGAAGTAATAAATAGATCAGCGACAAAGTATGGATCGTAAGAAGCCAAAATTTCTTTTAATTCTTCTGATTTTGGTTCAACAATGATTTTGGCATCAAGTGGATGTCCAATGAATTTTTCTCTTCTCTTTTCTTCAAGTGCTTTTGTTACGTCTTCTCTCAACTGGAATATTTTATTCCATTTTTCTTCAAGTTCTTTATCAAAGTATTTTTCGTTTACTTCTGGCCATTCTTCAAGCTGAACAGTTTCATATTTTTTAGTTGGTAAATAAGAATATATTTCTTCTGTTGTAAATGCAAGTAATGGAACCATCAATTTTGTTAAAGCTACAAGAGCTTCATACATTACAGTTTGTGCGGATCTTCTTAATCTTGATTTTGGTAATTCTGTATAAATTCTGTCTTTAATTATATCAAGGTACATAGAACTCATTTCTACTGTACAGAAATTATTGATTAAATGATGAACCCTGAAGAATTCATAATTTTCATAGGCTTCAGTTACCTTTTTAATTAACTGATGAATCTTCATCATTGCCCATTTATCCAATTCTTCCATTTCTTCGTATGGAACAGCATCTACTTCAGGATCAAAGTCAGAGGTATTACCCAATAAGAATCTTATTGTATTTCTATATTTTCTATATACTTCTGTTTGTTGTTTTAAAATTTCAAATGAAACCTTTATATCACCTCTATAGTCACTTGAAGCAACCCAGAGTCTTAAAATGTCTGCACCATATTTATCTATAACATCAAATGGGCTTATAACATTACCGAGGGATTTTGACATCTTTCTTCCATCTTTATCCTTTATAAAACCATGAGTTAATACAGCTTTAAATGGTGCTTTGCCATTTTTTGCAACTGAAAGGAATAATGAACTCTGGAACCAACCTCTATGCTGGTCTGTACCTTCAAGATAAAGATCAACAGGATATTTACCAAGGTCTTCCCTTACATTTACTACAGCATCCCATGATGAACCTGAGTCGATCCATACATCAAGAATATCTTCTTCTTTTTTGAAATGTGTTCCTCCGCATTTTGGACATTTATAGCCTTCTGGTAAGAAATCCTCTACAGGTCTTTCATACCATGCATTTGTACCTTCTTTTTCAACTATTTCTATTACTTTATCCAATACTTCTGGATCGAGGAATGTTTCACCACAATCTTCACAGTATAATGCAGGTATTGGAATACCCCATGCTCTCTGTCTTGAAATACACCAATCAGGTCTGTCCTGAACCATGGCGGTGATTCTATTTTCTCCCCATTCTGGAATCCATTCTACATTTTTAATTTCATCGAGAGCTTTTTGTCTGAGATTATTAGAGTCTACAGAGATGAACCATTGTTCTGTAGCTCTGAAGATAACAGGGTTTTTACATCTCCAACAATGTGGATAAGAGTGAGTAATATCTGCTCTTGCAATTAAATGACCAGATTCTTTTAAATCTTCAATAATAATCTTATTTGCTTTCCATATATGTAAGCCAGCATATTTGCCAGCTTCATTTGTAAATACGCCTTCATGGTTTACTGGAGACAATACAGGAAGTTTGTATCTTAAACCAGTTTGATAGTCATCAGCACCATGTCCAGGAGCTGTATGAACACACCCTGTACCATCTTCAAGAGTTACATAATCAGCCAATACAATTAATGATTCTCTATCCATAAATGGATGTTTAGCCTTTTTGTATTCGAGATCTTTTCCCTTGAATTTTTCAAGTACTTCATATTTTTCAATACCTGCAACCTTCATTAAATTTTCCACTAATGCTTCTGCAAGAATCCATTTTTCTTCACCAACAGAGATTTTTACATAATCATATTCAGGGTGAAGGGCAATTGCAACATTAGCAGGTAATGTCCATGGTGTTGTTGTCCAGATTACAATATATGTACCTGGTTCATCTTCCATTTCAAACTTTACATATATTGATGGGGATGTATGGTCATGATATTCTATTTCTGCTTCGGCTAATGCTGTTTCACAACTTGGACACCAATATATAGGTTTTTTGCTTCTAAAAATATTTCCGTCTTCAGTAAGTTTTTTTACTATTCCAAGTACTTTTGCTTCATAAGCAGGTTCTAAGGTTACATATGGATGTTCCCAATCCCCTCGAACTCCTAATCTTTTAAATTCTTCTTTTTGAATTTTTACGAAATCAAGAGCGTATTTTTCACATAATTTTCTTATTTCTAATTTTGACATTTGTTTTGCTTTGTCGCCAAGTTCTGTTGTAACCTTATGTTCTATTGGTAATCCATGAGTATCCCAACCAGGGACATAAGGAGCTTTAAACCCCTGCATAGTTTTATATTTAATAATTATATCCTTTAAAATCTTATTTAATACGTGTCCAATATGAATATGACCATTTGCATATGGAGGTCCATCGTGCAAAATATACACAGGAGCCTTTTCTCTTTCTTTTCTTACATAATGTTCGAGATCCATTTCTTCCCATTTTTTTAATGTTTCTGGTTCTTTCTTTTTTAAGTTTGCCTTCATACTAAAAGGCGTCTTTGGTAAGTTCAAAGTATCCTTATAATCCAATTTAACACACCTCCATCACATATTTAAAAGTCTATTTATTGTTTCTTTAAATTCAGTAAGATCAAGTGATTTTACAACATATGCATCTGCAGCCCATGAAGCCATATCGCTTTTGTAATGACTATAAGCTGTCATTAAAACGATCTTTTTATCCGGGTATTTTTTTCTAATTTCGCTTGCAAGTTCAAGGCCATTCATTTCTGGCATTTCAATATCAAGAGATATAACATCGAAATTCTGATCATTTGAAAGAATTTCAAGAGCTTTTTTTGCGCCATTTGCCTCTACAACTTCAAAACCGGAATCTTCCAATTCTTCCTTTAATAATAATCTTATATTATCTTCGTCGTCAACGATTAAAATTCTTGCCATTTTAACCCCTCCCTTTTAATTTAAAGGAATTTCAAATCTAAATACAGTAGATTGTTCATCTGATTTTACTAAATAAAGTTTACCTTTATGTTCTTCTTCTATTATCTTTTTACATATAGGCAATCCTAAACCTGTTCCCTGAACTTTTGTGGTAAAAAATGGAGAGAATATCTTTTGTTGTACATCTTCTGGTATTGGATCACCATTATTTTCAATTTCAAAAAATGCGTAATTGTTTTCATATCCTGTTTTTATTTTAATATAATCACCATCATTAGTGGCCTCTATGGCATTTTTTATTAAATTAATAAGTACCTGTTTTACTCTGCTTCTATCACATTTTACCTCTATTTTATCAAACATTTTCTCAAATTTCAAATCTAAATTTTTTTGACTTAAAAAATCATGGTACATTATTATTATTTCATCTATCATTTCATTCATATCAACAATTTCAAATGTCGGTATTCTACTACCTCTACTAAATTCTAAAATTTCAGAAACAATGCTTTCAAGACGCTCTAACTCATCTTTTATAATATTTGAATACTGTTTTATTTTTTCAGGGTTATCCAGTTTTTTCATCATCCTATTTACAAAACCGCCTATAATAGTTAAAGGATTTTTTATTTCATGAGCCACTCTTGCTGTCATTTCACCAATTGCCGCTAATTTTTCTCTTCTTGCAATTTCCTTTTCCATTTTATAATTTTCAGTAACATCATCAAAAGTAACAATAACTCCTTCGATTACATCTAAATCTCTGTTCCATAAAGGTGAAAGTTGAATATCGAAAACTTTTTCTTCATCGCCTGTGGAGATTATATATTTTGGCATTTTCATTTCTTCACGGGTGAAAAAAATGCTTTCAATTGAATTAACAACATCTGCTCCAAGTTTTTCATATAAAATATCAGTTGTCTCTCCTATTACATGCTCGCGAGGCTTATCAAAAAAAACTTCTGCCTTTTTATTCCATTCTAATATTTTACCTTTTCTGTCAATAACAATAACAGCCATGGCGAGATTTTGGAGTATATTTTCATTAAAACGTCTATAAAAATCTATAAGATTTTTTTGTTCTTCAAGTGACTTTGTTTTTTCCTTTAATTCTTCGTAATTTTCAATGGTTTCTATAGATAACCCTATACTATCCTGGAATAATCTTAAAATTTCAATATCCGTAGCAGAAATTTCCTGTCCTGTGAATTTATTATCTGCAATAACAATACCTTTTGTTTCCCATTTTCCTGTAATTGGAATAATAACAAATTCATCATACTGAATAATATCATATAAGTATTGCAATTCATCTTTTTTAAATTTTAGCATTTGCGGAACAACATGAATAATATGTTTTTTGGTTACGGCTCTTTCTAAAATTGTCTGTCCCTTATAAACAATAACCTTGTTTTTAACACTTTCGGTTAATTTATTATTAGTCGGTAATTGTATTGCCTCTTCTCTTAAATATTGAACAATATCACCATATTTTAAAGCTCTTTTATTGGCGTTTTTCCATATTGCTTCAACATCGTCATCATCTGCGGGACCAATCCATATTTTAGGTATTAAAATTCCTCGAACTCTATCTCTTTCTAAATATAAAGCCCTGTTAAATTTTAAACCTCTAACGCTTGTTAACCCCATAAGCATAATTTTTATAGCATTAGTCTTATCGAAAGTTGTTCTAACAGCCTGACTGATTTTATGAAGTGAATTAAGTTTATCAAGATGGTCTCGTTGCACTTTTATAAGATTTTCATGATTTTGTTTTAATGTAATAAGTTTTTCTATTTCGTCTTTTAATTTATCATATAAATATATCCTGCTTAAAGCCAGGCCAAGACGTCTTGTGATATTTCTTAATGAAGATAAATCAAATTCATCAAAATGTTTATAAGGTCTGAATCCGTATCCTTCCTCACGATTATATACACTTATCACTCCATATTCAATGTTATCAATTAATATAGGAGCGTATAATGCTGAAAGTAACTCTTTAGCTATAGGAATTTTAAACTCTTTAAATCTTTTTCTTCCAACAACAAGAAAAGGTTTTTTATTTTTTATTGCCATTCCTTCAAGAGAAGATTCGGTATCAAGCATCATATCTGAAATAACTTCTTCTTTAAATCCAGTATATTCTTTTAATATAAGTTTATTTCCCTCATATTTCCAGAAAATAACCCCTTCAGCATGAAGCATATCTTGAATTGTTTTTAATATTTCTTTCATTAATTTTTTTTCATCAAGGATATTTTCAAATAAATCAGTTATTTTTTCCACGTAATCAAGTCTGTTTCTTGTTTCTTCAAGTACAAGAAACTCCATGGTCATTTTCAGAATAACGCTATAGCTTATAGTTTCTTCGTGAAATTTTTCCAATTCTTTTTCTGAAAAGTGCTTTGGGACACCGAAAGCACCTATTAAAGAATCATTTATATTAATAGGAATTAAAAAAATTTCATTATATTTTAAACAATGCAATTCTTCAAAATCACCTACAGTTATTTTAAAAATCTGATTTTTTAAAAGAGACTCATATAATCCCTTATTATCAGAAAAATAAATTTTAAATTTTTCAATTGCCTGACAATCATTTGATGCACCAAGAAGTTTTATTAGATTTCTTGGCGGTTCATGGATAAATATAAAAATATCTGTATTGAACTTTTCAGCCAGACTTTTTGCAGTATTATTCAATATGGTTTTTAAAAGTTTAGTAGGAGGTTCATTTGAAAAACTTCTGAGTAAGTTATTAAGCATATAATCACTCCCGGATTTTATAAATTAAGGGACAAATTAAACTCTCTGTCTTTATTATACTATAAAAAAAGCAATTTTTTAACAATAAAAATCATAAATTAAAATTATTTTGATATAATTAATTGTATTTTTTATTGGAGGTGATTTTAGTGAAAAAAGAAGTTTTAAAAGAGGTATTGTTAATAACAATAGGTACATTTATAAATGCTCTTGGTTGGACATTGTTTCTAATTCCCTGGAAAATAGTTGGTGGGGGATTAAATGGTGTTGGTACAATGATTTATTACATTACCGGTATTCCAGTTGGTTTAAGTTATCTCGCCATGAACGTAATTCTTATTTTCATTGCAATGAGAATTATAGGCAAATCCTTTGGTTTTAAAACTATATATGGAATTGCTGCTTCTTCATTTTTCATTACCTTGCTGCAGAACTATTTTCATTCTCCTATTATAAATGATCAATTTTTATCAGTGGTTATTGGCGGAATACTACTTGGAAGTGGTGTAGGTATAGTTTTTCTTGCAGGAGGAACCACTGGTGGAACAGAAATTATTATTATGATTATAAATAAATATAAAAATCTCAGTCCAGGACGAACACTATTTTTATTTGATGTATTGATTATAGGTAGTTCATTTTTTGTATTTGGTTCATTTGAAAAAATTATATATGGTTATGTGACGATGGCTATTGCTGGGTATGCAACAGATCTTGTGCTTGAAGGTGAAAAATCTTCTGTTCAGCTCTTCATATTCAGCAATAATTATAAAGCTATAGCAGATGAAATTACATCAACTCTTGGAAGAGGGGTAACAATCTTACCTGGCATGGGTTGGTATACAAAAGAAAATAAAAATGTTATTCTTACAATAGTAAGAAGACGCGAATTGCCAACTGTATTAAAAATAATAAAAAATAACGATAAAAATGCATTTGTTTCCATGACTTCTGCAACAGGTGTTTATGGTTTTGGATTTGAAAAATTGAGAGTTTAAATATGATATAATTAATATGAAATAAAATTAAGGAGGAATATTTTAATGTACGATTTTGTTGTTATAAAATATAGTGAAATAGGAACGAAAGGGAAAAATAGAAATGTGTTTGAGAATAAATTAATGAATAATATAGTACTTCAATTGAATCATGAAGTAAATGCAAAGAAGATTTATGGTAGAATCATAATTATTCCAAAGGATAATAAAAAAATAAATGATGAAATGTTAAATAGAATAAAAAAGGTTTTTGGTATAAAGTCAATATCTCCAGCTGTAAAGGTTGAAAAGGATTATGAAGATATAAAAAATAAAATAATAAGTTTATTAAAAGAAAAAAATATAGAATCAGGTACATTTAAGGTTGATACGAGACGTGTTGATAAAATGTTTCCTATTAGAAGTTTTGATTTAAATAAAGATATTGGTGCAGAAATACTTGAAAAATTTCCTGGGATGAAGGTTGATGTTCATAATCCTGATTATTTAATAAGAATTGAAATAAGACATGAAATGGCATTTGTGTATTTTGAAAATCTTGAATGTCATGCTGGATATCCTGTAGGTGCAGGAGGAAAAGCAAGTATTTTATTATCTGGTGGTATTGATAGTCCTGTGGCTGCATGGATGATGATGAAACGTGGAATGAAAATGAATGCTATTTCTTTCTATAGTCCGCCTAATAATAGTGAAAAAACTGTTATGAAATTAGTGGAGTTGAGTAAAGTTTTAAGTACGTATTATCCATTTAAATTCTATCATTATATAATTCCTTTCACTGAAGTTCAAAAGGCTATAAAGAATATTAACGTTGAATCATATTCGTTGATTTTGCAGAGAAGATCAATGATGAGAATTGCAACAATTATTGCTAAAAAAAGTGGTTCTCAGGCATTAATTACAGGTGAAAATATAGGTCAGGTGGCTTCACAAACACTGGAAAATATGATATCCATTTCAGACGCAACTGATATGTTGATTTTAAGGCCATTATTGGCTTTTGAGAAGCTTGATATTGTTAATAAATCAAAGGAAATTGGAACTTATGACATTTCTATATGGCCATATAATGATAGCTGTGTGGCATTTTTACCTAAAAAACCAGCTACAAAATCATTTCCGGACAAAATGAAAAAATACGAAGAAAGAATAGAAAATCTTGAAATTTTAGAAGAAGAAGCAATAAAAAATAGCATTGTATATGTTATTAAAAACGGGGAAGTAGAGGAAAAATACATCTTTCATGAGAGAGAGGTGGTGGATAAGTGAATAAAATAGGGCTGTTTTTTAAAAGGATTTTATTAACAATATGGTTTTATCTGGGATTAATATGGTATGTTGGAATTTATGGTACCTGGGTTATAATCAGATCTAAAATCATAGAAAAAACAAAAGGAAAAGAAAAGGCAGAAGAATATATTATAAATGTTTTAAAAAAATTTGGGAAAAATGCATTTAAGTTAATGGGAGTTAAGGTATATGTAGAAAGTGAATTTGATCTGTCTCAAATGGGCGATGAAGCGTATATGATAGTGGCAAATCATCAAAGTTTACTTGATATTCCTCTTATAATAGGATATGTATTCCCAACAGCGTTTATAGCAAAGAAAGAGCTTTCTAAAGTTCCTATTGTTTCATTTTTTATTAAGGCATTGGGATCTGTATTTATTGAAAGAGGGAATGCAACTCAAAGTGCAAAAGCATTAAGAGAACTGCGAAAAAAATTAATAGATGGCCAGAAACTTGTTTTATTTCCAGAAGGGACAAGAACCTTAGATGGTGAAGTTAAGCCATTTAAACGTGGCTCATTGATGATTCCATACAGATATAAGGTAAAAATATTACCTGTTGCAATTGATGGAGCCTATGAAATTGCTAAAAAGGGACGTTTATATATTACACCACACCCAATAAACATCACTATATTTAAGCCTGTAAATCCTGAAGAATTTGGTAGCGAAGCTGAATTAAGGGATTATATATATAAATTAATTGCCTCAAAAGTGAATAAAAAGGAAGAATTTGAGGAAGTGGTTTAATGTTTAAAAAGGTAGATGTAATTACAATGGGGTTAGATAAAGTATCCAACTCTCCGGTAATCTTTTTAAGAATAGAAAATACAAATATAGGAATTCCAATATGGATAGGAGCCTGTGAAGCAACTTATCTTGCATTATCTATAAACGAGCAAAAAACGCCAAGACCGCTTACACATGATTTATTTTTAAAATTTTTAGAGAATGAGGGATATACAGTTGAAAGAGTAGAAATAATAAATATGGTGAAAGACATATATTATGCCAATATAGTTTTTGAAAAAGATGGTGATGAATTAATATATGATTCAAGACCTTCAGATGCAATAATAATGGCTGTAAAAACGAGAGTTCCAATATATATTAAAGATTCTATAATCATAGAAAATGGCATAGATATATCCTTTATTCCAATTGGTGAACGTGATGATGAAGAAACAGATGAAGAGAGAGAAAAAAGAAAGGAATTTAAAGAATTTATAGAGAATTTTGATATTGATATGATAAAAAAACATTTCTTTGATGAAGGGAAGAAAGAAGATGGAGATTAAAGAGTTTAAAGAGATTTTTGAAAAAAAGGCAGAAGAGATTTTTTCTGAACTAAATTTGCTTGAAGAAATAGAAAAACCTTTTAAATATTCTTTTTTTGCTGGAGGAAAAAGATTAAGGCCATGGATAATATATAATATTGGACGATATTATAATATAGAAGAGGAAAAATTGCTTAGAATAGGTTTTGCTGTAGAAATATTACATACTGCATCGTTAATTCATGATGATTTACCGGCAATAGATAATAGTAATTATAGGCGTGGAAAATTAACCAATCACAAGCAATTTTCAGAATGGCAGGCCATACTTACAGGGGATGCAGGATTTGTTATTCCATTTAAGGTGTTTTCCAATAATTTTTCTATAGATGAATCATATAAATTAACAGGATTTTTCAGTGAAATTATGTTAGATCTTATACAAGGAGAAGCTCTTGATGTAGCATTTGAAAGAGGCATGATATTACCATCGCAAAAATCTGTTGAAGAAATGTATAGAAAAAAAACATCGGCGTTATTTGAATTTTCGTTTGGTGTAATTCCTTATTTAAAGGATCTTAAAGAGGAATATCAATTAATGAAAAAAGCAGGTAAAAACTTTGGACTTGCATTTCAAATATATGATGATTTAAAAGATAAATATGGCAAATTCGAAGAGGTTGGAAAAGATTTAAATAATGACGAAAACAAAATTACTTTAATAGCACTATATTCAGACGAAAAAGCTAAAAATTATGCTGAATTTCTTTTCAAAGAGGCAAATGATATATTATTGAAATTAGGTCTTAAAGATTTTTCAAATGAGATATTAAAAATAAAACAGCTAATTGAAAGGAAGTAAAAATGGCCAAAAAAGAGAAGAAAAAAAAGGAAGAAAAGGAAGAAAAAAAGGAAGGAAAAAAGAAAAAAATAGATTTTTCCAAGATAACTGGAATAATAAAAAAAATAAATATAAAACAATTAATAGCAGATATAAAAAACTTCAAGCAACTACCTAAAAAGAAGAAAATCACGTTGCTTGGAGGTTTTTTGGTTTTTATTATATTTATAATCTCTTTAATCTTAATTCCAACATTTAGAACAAAAAAATTACAGGTTGAAGATGAAGCTAAGTCTGCATCTGTATCCAATCTCTTTTTATATGTTCCGCCTGGAGCATTTCAATATAGAAAAACCTTTACTATAAAGGCATTGAAGGAAAATTCTGCAGAATATCAGAATCTTAAAACCTTTGGTAATTTTTATGGTCCAATATATGAAATAATACCAGATGATAATAAAGAAGAATCTTCGTTAAAACCCATAAAAATAAAATATAGAATACCATTGGATTTATATTATGGAGATAATTTTAATAATTTTGCGATTATGTATGCCTCAAATGATGATCCGCCAATAATAAAAAAATTACCAGGATGCGAAATATTTAAAGACGAAAGTCTTGGGCAATATATAGTTCAGGCAAATGTATTCCATTTTTCAAAATTTGGATTGTATGTAGATTCAAATCCAAAAGAGGTTTCATATGGTATAAAAACATTAATAGAAAAACCGCCATCATTGGAACCTGATCTTTTGCTGGTGCCTGGAGTTGACAATGATTTTCTTGGATATATTCCAAACACACAAACTATTAATAACCTTTATGGTGAAAATGTATGGAGCTTGTATTTCCCAAATAGAACAATATGGTATTATAAATACCCAATTCTTGAATCCAAGCCAAAAAATTATATGGATTCATATTTTGGATTTTATATAAGAACTGGAAGCAATAGTTTTTTAGAGTTTGAAGCAGAAAGATTTGCCGCAGAATTAAAAGCAAAACAGAATAAACAATTTGATATTATTGCTCAGGGGATAGGAGCATTAATTGTAAGATATGCATTAGAAACACATCCTGAAATAAAAAATGTTAGAACTTTAACCTTATTTTCACCACCAAATAAAGGAATGAATATAGTTAATCCTATATATTACAACATCATATACAAGAAGAATCCTGAGGTTATGGAGCTCTCTTATGGTATAAACAAAGAGGATTATAATTCATTATTTTTAAATATTAGCTCCAAAATCGAAATGTATGCATCATATTATAAAGATTTGCTTCCGGATTCAAAGTTTATAAGAAAATTAAATAATATGAAAACAAGAAAAGATATTGACTATTATGTAATAATGGGAACAAAACCAGATTTAAATGCTTATTTAAAAAATTCAAAGTTAAAAGATTTTTATCCAGAATTAATTGATGGTATAGGAGATGGGCTTGTTACGTTAAAAAGTGCCGAATTAAAAAACGCCAGGATGTTTACATTTGATTTATCCTATGACAAACTATATTCTGACAACAATGTTTTAAAAACTGTTCAAAAATTATTGTCAAAAGATATAAAAACGGTAAAAATCCCTCAAATAAAAGACGATGATTTTGTTGAATCACAAAAAGAGTTAGAAGAAAAGAAAAAAGAAATGGAATTAAAAACAGAAAAAGAATCACTGGCAAATATATTTGTAAAATCCAGCTCCTATATGAAACTTCACATGATAGATTTAGAAGAACAATTGTTATATATTTCTAAATTAACTTATGGAAAAATATATATGCTTGGAGATAATGCCTTTGTGGTTTCAGATAATGGGGTATATGATCTTGATGGAAGGAATATATTAAATAAAAAAATACTTGGAAGCATAGAATATAAAAAACGTTTATATGTAACTACAATGGATGGGGTTTATGCTATAGATGCCAGTTCAAATGAATTTATGAAAATAAAAAATATAGATTTTGAAGTCCATAATAACGTTTATTACCTTCCGGAAATCAGGAAATATATATATGTTGATTATCAGGATGGTCTTGCAAAAGTATATGAAAATAATGAACTTATATCTGAAAAGACCCCTTTTGACTCTATAAAAGTAATAAATAATGACTTTTATATAATTTTAGGAAATAAGGTCTTAAAAAGAAAAGAAGATAAATGGGTTACAGTAGTTACCAGAGCTGGTATAGAAGATTTAACAAGAAAACCTATAGGTAATATAATTGATTATTATTCAAGATCATATTATATTTTCCTGCTTACATCTGATTATAGATTGGTGGTATATGATACTAAAAACTCAAAAGTTCAATTTGTTGGAGATGGCGATGTAGGCAAGATGAAGTTACTTGAAAATAACAATAGATTATGGATATTTGATAGAAATTTTGCAACATATATAGATTTAAAAAACAAGGTGTTTCCAGGTGTTTATGATTCAATTACAGATTTTGAAATTATAGATATAATAGGAATAGAAAAAGATACGTTTTTGCTTCTTATAAAAAAAGACGGGGGATTTGAATTATGGAAAGCAAAAGTAAAGTTTTAATATTATTAATTTTTATAATTTTGAATATAGTGATTTTTTCCCAGACACTTCTTGAAAAGGCTGAAGTGTATTATTTTAATGGGAAAAGCTCTTTTCAGTCTGGCGAATACAAAGCTGCAGAAAGATATTTTCAGGAAGCTTTAAGTTTAACAGCTGAAATAGAGATAAAATATCCTGATATTAGATATATGCTTGGATGGACAAAATTCTATTTAAAAAAATATACTGAAGCTGAAAAATATTTAAAATATTATCCCAATGATGAAAAAGTTCAATTAGCTTTGAAAAGTATAAGAGAAGGTAATATAGAAGAAGATTTACATTTTAAAAGTGCAAACATAACCACCGAAGAAGCAACTGGAACAGAAGAAGAAAAGATAAAAATTCCAATTACTGCTTATATTATAGCCTCTGCCATTATACTTTTAATTATTTTATTATTAGTAGGTTTATCATATTTCTTTGTATTTAGAAAATACTCATTAGGTGCTAAAGGTGCAAAGGTTGAAAAAGAAGAAGAAGAAACTATTGAAGAAGTTGAAGTTGAAGAAGAAGTAATTCCTGTAGAAGAAATACTTGAAGTAAAGGTTGATGAATTAGAGGAATTATGGCAGGAATATGAAAAGATGAAACAAAAAATGGATATTGATGAAGAAGAAATATCCAATGAATCAGTTTTGCCAGAAGCTGAACCGCAAAATGCACCACCACCGCCTCCTCCACCACCTGCACCACAAATGCAGGACAATACAGAGGAAAATCTGGAAGAATTAGATGTGGATAATCTGCTTGAAGAAAGCGAACCGCCTCAAAATGTTGAGGAAAATATAGAAGAAGAAAATATGACAGAGGAAAATATAGAAGAAAATATAGAGGAGCAAGTAGAGGAAAAGAACATAGATATAGAGGATTTAATCGAAGAAAAAAATCAGGAAACAGGTGAAGAAGAAAATACAGAAGCTGAAAATGAAACTGATACTGATGAGGGCGATAATACAATTGATGAAGTTATAGAAAAAGATAAAGTAAAAAACTTAGATGAAATAGAAACTGTAAAACCACATATGGAAGTTGTCGCGAAATATAATAAAATTATGAAAGAACCAGGTGGGGCAATAGTAGCTTCAAATGTAAAAGGAATAGAAAGTTTAGAAAATCTGGATGAGGAAGTTGCAAACAAGGGTGGAGTTTATTCAAAAGGAGACTTACATACAATATTCAAGGAAATTTTCGCGGAAAGAAATAGAGATGAACTGATGATAGAATAGAAGAAAAATAAAAAAATGGAGCGGGCGACGGGATTCGAACCCGCGACATTCAGCTTGGGAAGCTGACGCTCTACCAGCTGAGCTACACCCGCAACCGATACAAATTATACCATTTTTAAAAGATGATTTCAAGGGGGTAATTATGAAAGATAGATTATTTAAAAAAGTATTTATAATTTCAATTTCAATATATCTTTTAGCTGTAATATTTCTATTACCTGGAGTGTTTTCAGGAAAAATCTTATTAAATCAGGTTATATTGAATTTTGGTTCATTACAAATAAGATGGTATGGTTTATTAATTGCAACAGGTGTTTTTTTAAGTTTTTATCTTGCAAATGATACTGCAAAAAAATGGAATATTTCAGAAGATGACCTTTCAAATGCTGTGATGATAGGGATTATATTTTCCATTATTGGAGCACGTGCATATTATGTAACATTTAATTGGGATTATTATTCGAAATTACCTTTTAGTGAAGTATTTAAAACGTGGCATGGTGGAATGGCAATTCATGGTGGAATTCTGGGGGCGTTAATAGCAGTATATTTATATACAAAAATAAAAAAGAATATAACATTTAATTTCTTACAGGGATTGGATTTAATGGCACATGTGCTCCCGCTTGGGCAGGCAATAGGAAGATGGGGAAACTTTTTTAATTATGAAGCATATGGTTCTCCCACAAATCTTCCATGGAAGATGTATATACCGCCACAATTTAGAATGCCAGGATATGAAAGCTATGAATACTTCCATCCAACCTTTTTGTATGAATCAACATGGGATTTATTAATATTTTTATTCTTATTCTATTATGCAAGGAATAAAAAAAGGTTTGACGGTGAAATAATATCATTGTATTTGATATTATACTCAGCAGGACGTGGAGTAATAGAATTATTAAGAACAGATTCTTTAATGTTCTTAAATATGAAGGTAGCAGTATTAATAAGTATTTTATTTATAATAATAGGAATATCTTTATACATAATATTATCCAAAAAAGCTAAACAGGAGGGATAAAATGGAAAAGGCTTATGTAGGAAAAGCTATGGAAGTAGAGCCAATTACATATGATGATGGTGTGAATGTAAAAGGTGCTCACAAAAGAGTGCTCATAGGTAATAAATTGGGTGCACCTAACTTTGTAATGAGACTTTTTACAATAGAAAAAGGTGGATTTACACCTAAACATACACACAATTGGGAACATGAGGTTTTTGTGGTAAAAGGAAAATTAGAGGTATTCAATGGCGAAGAAACAGTTATCGCTGAAGAAGGAGATTTTGTATTTGTTCCACCAAATGTAGAACATCAATTTAAAAATATAAATGATGGAGAAAGTCAATTTATTTGTGTAATTCCAAAAAGTGGAGGAGAATAATAAGTGAGATTAGTAGATACACATTGTCATTTAAATTTAATAGAAGAAAGAAATGAAATAATAAAGAAATTTGATAATGAAAATATGGAATTTGTTATAGAGGTTGGAATAGATATAGACAATTCATTTAATACAGTAGAGTTTGCAAATACATATGAAAAAATATATGCCTCTGTTGGTATTCATCCAAATGATTCATCTAATTTAAGCAATAAAGATTTTGACACAATAAAAATTCTTGCATCAAATGAAAAGGTTATTGCAATTGGTGAAATAGGTCTTGACTATTATAGGGAATACACAACAAAAAAAGATCAGTATAAATCTTTTATAAATCAATTAGAAATTGCAAAAGAAATTGGCTTGCCTGTTATTTTACATATCAGGGAAGCATATGAAGATGCATTTAATCTATTAGTTGAAAATGGGATTCCAGATAAATTAGGTGTAGTTCATTGCTTCTCTTCAGATTGGAAAACGGCAAGAAAATTCCTTGATCTGGGATTTTATATTGGAATAGATGGACCAATTACATTTAAAAACAATCATAAGCTTGTAGAAGTTGTAAAAAATACGCCAATTGAAATGATATTACCGGAAACAGATTCCCCATTTTTAACCCCTGTTCCATATAGAGGCAAAAGAAACAATCCGTTATATGTAAAATACGTTATTGAAAAAATAGCAGAAATAAAGGAAATATCAATTGATGAAACATCGGAAATACTATTAAACAATGCTAAAAAAGCATTTTCAATAAAATAAGGCTGGCTTTAAGCCAGCCTTATTTTATTATTAAAGTTCAAAATACATTTCAAATTCTTTTGAAACAGGAATTGAATAAATAAGATTTGCTTCTTTCATTTTAGTGTCATACCATTTATTAATTAATTCTTCAGGGAATGTTTTTAAATAATCTTTGTCATCTTTAAGACCTTTCATTACCAATCTTAAATCAAGAGGGAATACCTTTTCATTTTCTCCTTTAGAATGGAAGCCTAATTCTACGGGATCAAGCTTCTTTTCTATGCCAGAAATACCTGCTAAAACCATTGCAGAAAGGAAGAAATAAACATTTGCTGAGCCATCGCCAGTTCTAAATTCAATTCTTGTATCAGCCTTGCTTAAATATCCAGGAATTCTTACAGCTGCGCTTCTGCTACCTTTTGAAAATGAAGCAGAAATAGGTGCTTCAAAACCTGGAACAAGTCTTTTGTATGAATTAGTTGAAGGATTTGACCAGGATAACAACGAACCTGTTAAACTGTGATTTAAAATACCGGCAGTATAATTTAAAGCCAATTCGCTTAAATTATACAATTCATCACCAACAAACAAGCTCTTTCCATCTTTTTCAAGGTATTGATGAACGTGCATACCATTTCCTGCCATATTAAACATAGGTTTTGGCATAAAGGTTACATATAATCCGTATCTTTCGGCTATTTTTCTTATTATATATTTTGCCAAAGTAACGTTATCTGCAGCATCAACGAGACTCATGAAATTCAATTCAATTTCATGTTGTGCAATACCAACTTCGTGATGGTGGTATTTTACAGGAATACCAGCATTTTCAAGTGATTTAACAATTTCATTTCTTAAAGTGAAATGAATATCATAAGGTTCATTTAAATGATATGATGAACCATAAGTTTTTGGCTGATTGTCTTCATAACCGAGTCCTTCATCATTTTCAAGGAAGTAATATGATTCTGTTTCGCCAGTTTTAAAGGTTATACCATCAAATATATGAAATTCCAATTCAACTAACATTTTTGCATCATCTGCAATGCCGCTTTCTTTTATATATTTTAAAGTTTCTTTAGCAATGCTTCTTGGATATTGTGCAAAAAATTTACCGGTTGAAGGACTGATTACATCTGATAAAACATGAACAATTTTCATTCCTTCATTTTCTTCGACAAAGATTTTTGATAAATCAGGAATAGCCACCATATCTGAATCAGTAACCTTGGCAAAACCGAAGTTAGAAGCATCAAAACCGATACCTTCTTTAAAAGTCTTTTCTGAAACATAACTCTTTGGAAGAGTAACGTGCTTTAATCTTCCGAAAATATCAACAACCATAATATCTAAAAAATCATACTCTTCAGGAATTTTATCCACTTTAAAAAAGTTAATCATAGCTGCACCTCCAATAATATATTTTCACCATGTGTACTATATCACTTCTTTAATAAAAAACATAATCATTAAAACAGTTACTCAAGGCTATTAAAGCTATTTATAAAATATTACACGCTATTTTTATTCGATTTTTAATTTTTACTTATTTAGAAGGTATTATAGAATTGGGGTTATATTATGCCTTTATAAAAATTTCTTATAATTGTGAAAAATAAAAACTCTTTCAGACAACTCGAACGCTGATCCTCAAAAACTGCTCATATACGCGGGGTCGCTTAGATTCTGCATCCCTGCAGAAGCTGCGCTCAAAAAAACATCCTGTTTTTTTGACCCTCTCCATTCGCAGTTTTTTCGGGCGTTCTTCGAGTCTTCATTCGTTTTTATTTTTCACAATACTTTTGCTGTTCCGGCTCACGCAATATCTCCGTTCGGGAAATTTCAAGCCTTCATTCACCTTTTTACTCGTGTTTTCTTTTATGTTTTACTTATATAATGACATATAATAAGAAATAAGAAAATAGAAATAATAATATGAGCGAAAACTTGAAAATTCCCGAAAAAATTCGATGTGAAGCCGGACAAAATCACACGGATGTGATTTTGAGTGAAGACGAACATGGATGTGAGTCTGCAACGACCGGCGGGAACGAGAATTTTTGAGGATTAGAATTTTCTACTTGTTTGAGCGATTATTATTATTTCTATTTTCGAAAAAAGTTTTTGAGGATTAGCAATCGAGTCTCATGAGTGAATCTTTTTATGAAGTTTTCTAGAATGATATTTTTAAAGAACTTTTATTTTTTTCAATCTACAACGAAATCAAATCATGAACTTATATTTTTCTCAATTATTGTAATTTTCAAGAAATAAAAATTCCCGGCAATAAAGCCGGGAATTGAATATATTTATCTTGGTATTTCTATTTTTGAATAATCACCAACAACAAGTCTTATAGTTTTTGGTTTTCTATCGCTGTGAACCACTGTTGCATTTGCTCCAATTATACTTGAATCCAATCTTGTTTCAAGATGTGCAATTGTTGCATTATCAAGTATTATAGAATTTTCTATTTCAGCATTTTCAATTGTAACTCCTGTTCCTATACTTGTATAAGGACCTATATATGAATCTGAAATAAGCACATTATCTCCTATAATTATTGGACCTCTAAGAACGCTATTTAAAATTCTTGCACCCTTTCCAATTACCACATTACCGTGAATTGAAGAGTTTTCATAAACAATACCTTCATTTCTGCTATCTTTTAACTGTTCTAATATTTTTCTATTGGCTTCAATCAAATCTTCTGGTTTTCCTGTATCCTTCCACCAGCCATATATAATATGTGCCCCTACATTTTTTTCATTATCAAGTAGCCATTGAATAGCATCTGTAATTTCCAATTCGCCTCTCCATGATGGTTTAATATTTTTAATAGCTTCAAAAACAACAGGTTTAAATATATATACACCGATAATTGCTAAATCCGATGGAGGATCCTTTGGTTTTTCAACAACCTTTATAACCTTATTATCTTTTAAAACAGCAATACCAAATCTTGAAGGATCTTCTACAGGAGTTAAAAGAATAAATGAATCCATATTTTCATTATTAAATTCTTCAACAAACTTTTTCAAATCTACAGTTACCAGATTATCACCTAAATACATTAAAAATTCATCATCTTTTAAGAAATCTTCTGAGATAGCAACAGCATGAGCCAATCCTTTAGGTTCTTCCTGAACGATATATGTTATGTTTAAACCAAGTTGTTCTCCAGTTCCTAAAGTGGCTTCAAAATCCTTTTTATTATCTGGGTTTACAACAATACCAACTTCTGTAATACCAGCTTCCTTAATCATTTCAAGACTATATACAATAGTTGGTTTGTTTGCAATAGGAATTAATGGTTTTGCATTTGTAAATGTTAAAGGTCTTAACCTTGTACCTTTACCAGCACACAATATCAACGCCTTCATATTTGCACCCCCTGTATAATTTTTAATAATCTTTCATGTATATATGGATTAGAATAAATAGCTTTTTTATTAAAGATTGTAGCTTTGTTTCCGGAATAATCTGTAATTATTCCTCCAGCTTCTTTTACAATAATATATCCTGCAGCAACGTCCCATGAATTTCCTTTTACAGAAATAAATGCATCAAGATTTCCAGTTCCCACATATGCAATTTGTAAAGCAGCAGTACCTAACAGTCTCACTCTCATTACATTGTTTTCAAGAGCACGGAAAAATTTATATGTATGACCACGTAAATTTCCTAAAGATATCATAGAACTCTCAATATCTTTATTCCAATGAGGAATTACCTTTTTGCCATTTTCATATACTCCTTTTCCTTTTTCAGCATATATTAATTGATTCATAACAGGTGCATATATAACACCATATAATGGTTCATCATCTTCAACATATGCAGCGGAAATGCAGAAATTTGGAATTCCTTTTGCAAAATTAACAGTTCCATCTATTGGGTCAATAACCCAGTATCCTTTAGTTGAAGGTTTTTTGTCAAAACCATCTTCTTCAGCCAAAAATCCTATTTCAGGAAATTTTTTAGTTAATTCATTATATAAGAAATCCTGAACTCTAAAATCAAGAGAAGTTACCAGATCAAATTTCGAAGATTTAGTATTAACAGAAAACTCTTCTTCACGCCATTCCAAAAGCTTTCTTCCAGCATTAAAGACAAGATCCTTTAAATATTCAAACTCTTTCATCTTTTCACCTGCTTCATTAATATATTATTTAATCCAGTCTTTATACACACACCACATAAAGAACATTTATCCCATCTGCAGTCTTCAGTAGTTTTTGCTTCTTCAGCTTTTTTTTCTTCAAATTTTAAAAATTCTTCGGTTATTAAAATGTCCACGATTTTCCATGGCAATTCATCTGTATTTATTTCATCTAAATAAAGAGATGTGTTTATATTATTTTTGTTTATAGCTCTTGCCCATTTTCTAAAATCGAATTCTTCTTCCCATTCATCGAAAATGGCACCTTCTTCAAAGGCTGCATCATAAATAACCTTTCCAATTTTACTATCTCCACGAGATAACAATGCTTCAATTAAACTTTCGTAAGGGTCATGGATGTTTAATCTTGCGAATTTCCTTACTTCATTTAATATTTTTATTTTTTCCTTAACCTCTTTTGGTTGTACAAACCGCTCTTTTTCAAAAGGAGTATGTGGTTTTGGAATAAAAATCGAGACATTAACAGTAATATCCTTTAATTTGGCCTCTTTTTTTATTTTTCGAGCTAATTCAACAATAGCTTTTACGTCTTCATCGGTTTCTCCTGGCAATCCTATCATAAAATATAGTTTTATTCTTCTCCAGCCAGCTTCTTTGGCAAATTTAGCGACATTAATAATTTCTTCTTCACTTAAATTTTTGTTTATTATATCTCTTAATCTCTGTGAACCAGCTTCGGGAGCAAAGGTTAACCCTGTTTTTCGGGCTCCAGAAATCTTACTTCCAATTTCTATACCAAATCTATCAACCCTGCTTGAAGGTAAAGAAATTGAAATTCTGTTTTCTTTTAAAAAATCATTTAATTCATCAAGAACACTTTCTAAATCACTATAATCCAGAGTACTCAAAGATAATAGTGAAATTTCATTATAACCGGTACTTTCAAGTGTTTTGTAGGATAAATCAATTATGCTCTTGGCTGTCCTTTCTCTTACAGGTCTATAATAAAAACCCGCGTGACAGAATCTACAGCCTCTATCGCAACCACGCATAACCTCTATTATAGCCCTGTTGTGAATAGTTTTAATCTTTGGGACTATTTGATTAACCGGAAATTTCACCGTATTTAAATCTCTAACCTTTCTTACTTTAACTCTATCTTTAAATTTTGGAATATAAAAACCATAATTATTTTCTTCAACAGGATAAAATTTTGGCACATAAAATCCTTCCGTTTCGTGAAATTTTTTAAGTTTTTCTTCTCTTGAAACATCACTTGAAATTATTTTTATAATATCTTCAGAAACCTCTTCGCCATCACCATTAAAAAAAACATCAATAAAATCCCTTAATGGTTCAGGATTTGAAGCGCTCGGTCCTCCGGCAATAATTATAGGATCATTTTCGGATCTATCTTTTGACCAGACAGGTATATTTCCAAGTTTTAACGAATGTAATAGATTGGTATAAGATAGCTCATATTGCAAGGTAATTCCTATTAAATCAAAATCTTTTATAGGAGTAAATGTTTCAAGAGAATATAAAGGAATATTGTGTTTTTTCATCTCTTCAATCATATCTTTCCAGGGTAAAAAAATCCTTTCAGCATACACATTCTCAAAAGAATTAAATTCATTTAATAATATTTGAAACCCTGTGTGAGACATACCAACTTCATATAGGTCTGGAAACATAAGACCTACTCTTATTTTATTATTTAAATCTTTTTTTATAATATTATATTCTCCGCCAATATATCTTGCAGGTTTTCTTACTCTATGTAATACACCGCTTGAAAATAACCATTTCTGTATATTCAAAATAAATCCTCCCTCTAATCTATTCAAAAACTAAGTATATCATAAATCTTTTAAAGTTTATGAAATTCTTTTTATTTTTTATATTACTTTTTTGCTGCTTTGTTTAGAATAAATAGATTTCCTTTGAAGTTTGTATATACATAAAACATATATATAAAGAATATTATGTGTTTTTTTTGGATAAAAAGGTTCGCTATGTTAATAAAATATTTTGATTGTTAATAAAATAAATGAAATTTTTTTCATACTTGACAGTTATATTAAAGTGTGGTAAAATATAACCAAGATTTTACATTTGTAATATTAAGGGAGGGATTCTATGAAGAAGTTTTTATTGACGATGGTTTTAGTTTTAAGTCTCGTTGTATTTGCAAACATTAAAATTGGTGTTGTTTTACCAATGACCGGTGGTATTGCAGCATTTGGTGAAATGAGCTGGCAGGGAATTGAATTAGCACATGAAATGTATCCAGAAGTATTGGGTCAGAAAATTGATTTAGTACTTGTTGATAACAGATCCGAAAAAACAGAAGCTGCAAATGCTGTAAGTAGGGTAATTGACAAAGACAAGGTTGTAGCAATTATTGGTGAAGTTGCAAGTGCTCATTCATTAGCAGGTGGTGCAGTTGCCGAAAGAAAACATATTCCTATGTTAACTTCTTCATCAACAAATCCATTAGTTACAACAGGTAAAAAATATGTTTCACGTGTATGTTTTATCGACCCATATCAAGGTGCTGCAGCAGCAATATTCGCATTTGATAATTTAAAAGCAAAGAAAGCAGCAGTATTTATTGATGTTGAACAGGATTACAGTGTTGGTTTAGCTAATTTCTTCAAAAAGAAATTTAAAGAACTTGGCGGAAATTACTTTATTGAATTCTTTAAAACAGGTGACCAGGAATTTAGTGCTCAATTAACAGATGCATTAAATAAAAATCCAGATGTATTATATATCACAGGATATTATCCAGAAATTTCATTATTTGCAAGACAGGCAAGAATGTTAGGATACAATGGTCCAATACTTGCTGGTGACGGTGCAGAAGCAGAAGAATTAATAAAAATCGGTGGAGATGCAGTAGAAGGATTATATTACACAACACATTTCCATCCAGATGGTGCAGCAACAGAAATGACAAAGGTATTTGTTGAAAAGTTTATAGAAAAATTTGGAACAAAACCAGGTGCTATGCATGCTTTGGGATTTGATGCATACTTAGTTATGAGAAAAGCTATTGAGATGGCCGGGAAAGCAGATCCAAAAGCTATTGCTAAAGCAATTAGAGAAGTTAAAAACTTCCCTGGTGCAACAGGTATGATTACTATTAACAAAAATGGTGATGCTGAAAAATCAGTTGTAGTTGATATGGTTAAAAATGGAGAATTTACATATGTAACTACAGTAAATCCTGCTGAAAAATAATTTTAGCTTTAATTCCCCGGTCACTCCGGGGTTTTTTATTGATTGAAATGGAGGTGTTTTTGTGAGTGGTTCAATTTTTCTTCAAAATTTATTTAATGGCTTAATGTTTGGAGGATTATATGCATTATTAGCCGTTGGATATACAATGGTCTATGGGATTTTAAGACTTATAAATTTTGCCCATGGTGACATTATGATGATGGGTGTTTATTTTGCGTTTTATGCATCATTGGTAGGTTCTCCCCTATGGCTCTCCGTAATTATTGGTGTTTTAGGAGCTGCATTTCTTGGTTTCCTTATAGATAGAATTGCATATAAACCTTTGAGAAACGCTCCTAGAATTTCCGCGTTAATCACAGCAATTGGTATGAGTTTCTTTTTAGAAAGTATAGCTGTTGTTGTTTTTGGTGCAGTTCCAAAATCATTTACAGCAGTTTTTAATGAAAATAACAAATGGATATTAAATAAAACATTTACAATTGGAGGGGCAAGAATACCAGTTTTAACCTTTATGGTTTTCATAATAACAGCTGTATTGTTCTTAATCCTTTTCTGGATAGTATATAAAACAAAAATTGGTATGGCTATGAGGGCAATTTCCTCAGATATACCTACAACATCATTAATGGGTATTAATGTGGATATGGTAATTGGTTTTACATTTGCATTGGGTTCAGCAATGGCAGCAGCTGGAGGTATTATGTGGGCTATGAGATATCCTAACGTATTTCCATATATGGGATTTATGCCCGGTCTTAAAGCATTTATTGCAGCTGTTCTTGGTGGAATAGGTTCTATTCCTGGTGCTGTTGTTGGTGGATTTTTATTAGGAATTATGGAAATATTCCTTGTTGCATTAATGCCATCTGCAGCAGGTTACAGGGACGCCTTTGCTTTTATTATCCTTATTATCATTCTTTTAATAAAACCCGATGGATTATTGGGTAAAAAATCTGTGGTAAAGGTGTGATAGCATGAGTATGAAAAAATTAAACTGGATATTAAATATAATAGCTATTGTTATATTTACGCTTTTTTTATCTTATGCCAATAATAGCTTTGATGATTACACATTAAGAATTATTACTTTAATACCTATTTATGCAATAATGGCAGTTAGTTTGAATTTAATAAATGGTATTACAGGTATATTCTCATTGGGACATGCTGGATTTGTGTTATTAGGTGCTTATACATCAGCATTATTAACCCTTGAACCAATGCAAAAGGAAATGTCTTATATAATTATGCCAATTCAGCCATGGTTATTGAATCTTCATTCAGGATTTTTGGTAGCAACAATTGCTGGAGGAGTAATTGCAGCTGTATTTGCATTTCTAATTGGATGGCCTACTTTGAAATTATCAGGTGATTACCTTGCAATTGCAAGTTTGGGTTTTGCTGAAATAGCAAGGGTTGCAGCAAATAATATGATTAGCGTTACCAATGGTCCTCTTGGATTAAAAGGACTTCCTAATTACACAAATGTATATTGGGCATGGGGTTGGTTATTGGTTACATTAATCGCTATTATCAGTCTTGTTAAGAGTTCATATGGAAGGGCTTTGATTGCTATAAGAGAAGACTCAATAGCTGCAGAATCAATGGGTATAAATGTATTTAAACATGAGTTATTGGCCTTTGTTTTTGGTGCATTCTTTGCAGGTATTTCAGGAGCATTATATGCTCATTGGCTTACAACAATTGATCCAAGGATTACAACATTTGGTCCGTTATTGACATTCTATGTATTAATAATGGTTGTTCTTGGAGGTTTAGGAAGTATTACAGGTTCTGTTATAGGTGCAGGAGTATTTGCTCTTATGTTTGAATATTTAAGAGCTTTAGAAGAACCATTTGATATTTTTGGTATGCATGTTCCAGGTATTCCAGGAATGAGAATGCTTGTTATTTCTGCAATATTTATCTTCCTGATGATATTCTGGCAGAAGGGTATTATGGGAAGAAGCGAACTTACATGGGAGAGAATATTAAAATTCTTGAAAATAGAAGTGAAAAAACCTTCCTTAGCAGAGGTTTATTTAGGTAAAGAAGGTGATGAATGATGAAAAAAATTCTTGAAATGAATCACATAACAATGCAATTTGGAGGGCTTATAGCAGTTAATGATTTTCATAATCAATTGTATGAAGGAGAATTATTGGGCTTAATAGGTCCTAATGGAGCCGGTAAGACAACAGCATTTAATGTTATTACAGGTATCTATATCCCTACAAAAGGCAAGGTAATTTTTGATGGTATTGATATTACGCCATTTAGACCACATGAAATTACGCATCTTGGAATTGCCAGGACATTTCAGAACATTAGATTATTTCAGGATATGACAGTTTTAGAAAATGTTATAGTTGCTCAACATCATATGCTTTCAAATAGCGATGTGGATAAAATAATGAAAAAGCATGGTAAAAATCCAAAGGGTAGTTCGCCAATGTGGTTTATAAAGGCTCTTACAAAAATTGGATATTTAAGTAAAGAAAAAGAAATGATAAAAGAAGGATTGTTATTATTAGAAAAGGTTGGATTATTACATCTTGCAGAGGAAAAAGCATCAGCATTACCTTATGGGTTACAGAGAAAATTAGAAATTGCACGTGCTCTGGCAACGCATCCAAAAGTATTGTTATTGGATGAACCAGCAGCAGGTATGAATCCACAGGAATCTGAAGAATTAATGCATTTTATTAGAAAAATAAGAGATGAGTTTAATCTTTCCATACTTTTAATAGAACACGATATGAAGGTTGTTATGGGAGTGTGTGAAAGAATACTTGTTCTCGATTATGGTGCAATAATTGCTGAAGGTAAGCCTGAAGAGATTCAAAAGAATCCAAGGGTTATTGAGGCATACCTTGGAGAGGAGTGGAAGAATGCAAAAGCAGAATAATAATGAAATAGTACTTGAAATTAAAGATTTAAACATATATTATGGAGCTATACATGCTGTAAAAGGAATTAACATAAAGGTTCCAAAAGGGAAGATTATAACCCTTATTGGTGCCAATGGTGCCGGAAAAACCTCAACCCTTTCAGCTATTGCCGGACTTGTAAAACCAAAAAGCGGTGAAATACTCTATAAGGGAAATAATATTGCAGGAAAAAGTTCACATGAAATTACAAGAATGGGTATAGCTCTTGTTCCAGAAGGACGTAGAATATTCCCGAATTTAACCGTATATGAAAATCTTATGATGGGTGCATATAATAGAAAAGATAAAGAAGGTATAGAAAGAGACTTAGAATGGGTATATAATTTATTCCCGCGATTAAAGGAACGTTTAAAACAATTAGGAGGAACATTATCAGGTGGAGAACAGCAAATGCTTGCTATTAGTAGAGCAATTATGAGTAAACCTGAAATTATAATGATGGATGAACCATCGTTAGGATTAGCACCTGTACTTGTTTCTGAAGTGTTTGATATTATAAAGGTTATAAATGAAAATGGAGGAACTATCTTATTAATTGAGCAAAATGCTGCTCAGGCATTAAGAGTATCCCATTATGGGTATGTGCTTGAAACAGGAAATATTATACTTGAAAATGATTCAGATTTATTATTGAAGGATGAAAGTGTACAAAAAGCCTATCTTGGAATGGCCTGACAACTATTGATACGCCGTCATAGTTGCACCTCATAATGCTTAAAAATCAAAGGCTCCCCTTACGGGAGCCTTTGTGCATTATTCTGTAGCTTTATTAAAGTTTAATATTCCTCTTTTTTCTAAGAGAATTAAAAGAGGTAATCCAAGTGCATAACATGCTATTGCTTCTCCAATACCAATCCATAATACAGTTGACCAATATGGAACATGTGCAAGAGGAGCAACATAAGCAGAAACACCAAATGCATTAACAATTACAGGTGGCAATGGTGCAAGATATTTATTTGGCATTTTATAGGTTAAATATGCGGCTACTAAAGTCAAAGCGCTGCCAAGAAAGATATCAATTGCGCCAAATCCACCAAAAATATTAGCTAACATAGCTCCAATATACAATGCAGGAATAAAAATAGGATTTAAAAAAGGTAAAACGGTTAAAGCTTCTGAAATCCTTACCTGCATAGGGCCGTAACTAATAGGTTGTAATACCACAGTTAATGCGACATATAATGCCGCAACTACACCTGCCAATACCATGTTTTTAGTTTTCAAAGAAAACACCTCCTTGTTTTGTTAAGGCGGGTGCCGCGACCGCCATGAATAGCAAAGAATTTTAACATATTATTTTTAAAAAAATATTTCTTTTAAAAGAAAATAGCAACAATTATAAACAATACAATAGCTATGACAAGTGAGATGAAAGCGTGTTTATCATTTTTTTGTATAACAGATTCTTTTTTTAAGTAACCTTTTCTTAATTCCTTAGCAGAACTATTAAATAAATACATAGAGTTAATTATTAAAATTACACCAGCGTAGAATAATATATTGGCAATCATTCACTTATTCCTCCTTGTAAATTTTACAATTAAGTATTATAATTATATCATGAGTTGTAAAAGGAGGTATTAACATTGAATAAAGAATTAACTCCACCCCATAGTCAGGAAGCAGAAGAGGCGCTTTTAGGTAGTATTTTTCTTGACCCGCAAATATTACCGGATATTCTGGAAGAAATACGTTCACATGATTTTTATAATCAACAACATCAAATTATATTTAAAATTATAGAGGATTTATTTGATAGAGGATTGCCTGTTGATGCAATTTCTGTTATGGAAAGTTTAAGAAATGCAAATTTGCTTGAAAGAGCAGGTGGAGAAGATAAACTTATTTATCTGGCTGAAGTTGTTCCAACACCTGCAAATGCTTTATATTATGCAAAAATCGTAAAGGATAAGTCATTATTAAGAAGCCTTATAACTGCAAGTTCAGAAATAGTTGAAGCAACAAAAACAATTGGTGAAGCGGAAGAAATTCTTGATTTTGCAGAAAAAAAGATATTTGAAATAGCGGAATCACGAGCAACGAGAACATATGATTCAGTTCCGAACATAATTCACGATGTTTTTGAAAAACTTGATGAATTAAAAAAACGTGCTTCAGTTGAACCAAATGCTCTCGTTACAGGTCTACCTACAGGGTTCATTTCTTTAGATCGCCTTACCTCGGGATTTCATAAATCTGATTTAATCATTATCGCAGCTCGTCCATCAATGGGTAAAACAACATTTGCATTAAATGTGGCAAGTAATCTTGCAATAAAATATAAAATCCCAATAGCAATGTTTAACCTTGAAATGTCAAAAGAACAGCTTGTGCAAAGAATATTATGTGCTGAAGCACATGTGGATTTACAAAAAGTTAGAACAGGTATGTTAAACAATGAAGATTGGAATAAATTGGTTAATGCCGCACATAAATTATCCCAATCAAAAATAGTGGTTGATGATGAGCCGGGGCTTGATCCAAGAACATTAAGAGCAAAAGCAAGAAGAATGAAAAGAGAATATGGAATAGAAGCAATCTTTATAGATTATCTTCAATTGATGTCATCTAAATCAAGAAGTGGTGAAAGCAGGCAACAGGAAATTTCGGAAATTTCACGTTCATTGAAATTGCTGGCAAGAGAATTAAATGTAGTTATAGTTGCTCTTTCTCAGCTTTCAAGAGCAGTAGAGCAGAGAGAAGATAAAAGACCGCGTTTAAGTGATTTAAGGGAATCAGGGGCTATAGAGCAGGATGCCGATATGGTAATGTTTTTATACAGAGATGCATATTATAAAAGAAAGAAGGATAATAAAAAAGAGAATCAGGATGATAATGGAGAAAATCTTATATTAAATCACCCACATGAATCAGAGTTAATTATAGGAAAACAGAGAAATGGTCCAGTTGGGACAATAAAATTAATGTTCGATCCAAAAATAACATTATTTTATGAAAAAGATAATTTACATAACGAACCGTATTAGGAGGAAAGAAAATGGTAAAAAATATACAAAAAAAGGTTATACAGTTAATTGAAAAAAAACCTTTATTACAGAAAGAGATATATGCCAAGTTAAAGGCTAAAACAAAGGAAGAAAGAAAAAAGGTAAGAGATGCGTTAAAAGAAATGATGGATAACGGAGAAATCTACAAAAATTCTAAAAACAAATATTGTTTACCAGGAAAAAATATGAAAATAGGAATTATAGAATTTACAAGAAGAGGAAGTATGGCATTTGTAACCATAAAAGGTGGAGAAGAAATAGCCATAACTCTTGAAAATGCTAAAGACGCAATGCATAAAGATACAGTATTGGTGGAAATAATTGGAACATGGCGAGACTTGCCAAAAGGAAAAGTTGTAAGAGTATTAAAAAGAGGAATGAAAAAGGTTGTAGGAATATTTGAAAAGAAAAAATTATTTGGTTTTATTATTCCTATAGATCAAAAAATAAACACAGATTTTTATGTAGCTCCTGAAAACTTTAATGATGCTAAACCGGGACAGGTTGTAGAAGCTGAAATAATAAAATATGGTGGTAAAAATCCTGAGGTAAAGATAACAAAAATAATAGGTGACACAAATGATCCAAAAGTAGATTTACCAATAGTCATTATAAAACACGAGCTTCCTGAGCCTGGAGTATTTCCAAAAAATGTAATGAATGAAGCTTTAAAGATACCAAATACAGTACAGGATAAGGATTTAAAAGGTAGAAAAGATTTTAGAGATGAAATTATCTTTACAATAGATGGAGATACTGCAAAAGACTTTGATGATGCAGTTCAAATAAAGAAATTAGATAATGGAAATTATTTATTAGGTGTTCATATTGCTGATGTTTCTCATTATGTAAAGGAAAATTCCAACCTTGACAAAGAAGCATTTAAAAGAGGAACAAGTGTTTATTTAATAGATACTGTAATTCCAATGTTGCCTCATGAACTTTCAGATTGGATATGTTCTCTTGTTGAAAATGAAGATAGACTCACCATGTCATTGCTTATGGAAATAGATAAAAATGGTGATGTTGTAGATTTTAATGTATATAACGGAGTTATCAGGAGTAAAAAAAGGCTTACATATAGCAAAGTAAATAAACTATTATCAAATGAAGCAGATGAGGAACTTGAAAAGGAAATAGGCTGGTTGAGACCACAATTAGAAATGATGAAAGAATTAATGGAGATAATCAGGGAAAACAGGAGAAGAAGAGGAGCTATTCTTGATATTGAAGGTGGAGAAGTAAAATTTATATTTGATGAAAATGGCAACGTAAAGGATATAATTCCTGTTGAAAGAGGCATTTCAGAAGTAATAATTGAAGAATTTATGATTAAAGCTAATGAAACTATAGCCTCTATATTTGATTCGCAGGGATTGCCGTTTATATATAGAATTCACGAAGAACCTGATCCGGATATGCTTTTACAACTAAAAAATTATCTTGAAATTATAGGTTTGAGATACAGATTTCCAAAGAATATACATCCAAAATTATTACAGGATTTATTGGAACATCTTAAAGATCATCCATTGAAAAAAAGTATACAGAAATTATTGGTTCGCTCTTTAAAAAGAGCAGTATATTCAGATTTAAATGTAGGACACTTTGGTCTTGCATCTGAAAATTATACGCATTTTACATCACCAATAAGAAGATATCCTGATTTGATTGTACATAGATTATTGAAAAAATATCTAAAAGGAAAAGGAACGCTTTCAAAAAAAGATATAGAGAAATATACAGAAAAGCTTCCTGAAATAGCTTCTCACAGTTCAAAAAGAGAAAGAGTAGCAAATGAAGCGGAATGGGATCTTGCGGATATGAAAAAGGTAGAGTATATTTTAGACCATATGAATGAAATCTTTGAAGTATACATAACTAATGTAACCAAATTTGGTTTGTTTGTGGAAATACCGGATAAATTTATACAGGGTCTTGTTCATGTATCCTCTATGGATGATTATTATGTTTATAATGAAAAATTAAATGTTCTTGTTGGAGACAGAAAAAAGAAAGTCTATAAATTAGGAGATAAAATAAAGGTAAGGGTAAAAAATGCAAATAAATTAACAGCGGAAATAGATTTTGAAATAGTTGATAAAACAGATGAAGAAATGGAAAAAGAATTAAAAGGGAAATATCCAAATGCAAAGATAAAAGTAAAAAGAAAAAAGAAGAAAAATAAAAAGTAATAATAAAAAAGAGAGCCGCACGGCAGACGTTACCGTTGCGGCGGCCCCTATACCCCCCTAGGTATTTTTTTCATTACATATTATACCATAAAAATACAAAAAAGTAACACTTCTATACGGTAAAATGAAAAATTGTAACAAAAAACATGGGGTTAATAATAAATACATATTTCAAAGAAAGGTATCTAACGAACCTGCTGCAGAATAAAATAAAAGGGGGATATCCCCCTTTTATTTTATATATTATGGTATATCAATTATTAAAAGATATAAATTTTCATGATTTGTATTATTTTTTATATTTTCAAAAAAAGAATAATCGTCTATATGCTCAAAATCTCTACCATCATGAAAGACAAGCTTCCATTCTTCGGGATAAGCATAACTCCCTCTTTCATATCTTTCAAGATTTTCCTTTAAAGTATTAAAAATAAAATCATCTTCAGGAACCTTTCCTTCAAAACGCTTAATCATATTTTCAGATGCATTGTATAAACCTTTATATAAAGAAATTAATTCCTGGACGGTATCTTCAAATAATTTGCTTTCACTTGCATATGAAATACATGAAGATACATTATGATCACCATATCTTCCAGCGTATTTAGAAGCTTTTTTAATAGCATCTTCTTCAGAGTCTGCAATAACAATAAGACTATAAGTATACATCCAATCCCTCCTTAATATTTATAAAAAAGCGGGGTAGAAATCCCCGCTTTTATTATATCATAACCATTCTCTTTCAAAATATCTTGTATGTAATAATTTATGTGATTTTTCACTGAGAGGTTTTTCAAGGAATTCATCGTATAATTTTTTAATAGATGGATTTTCATGTGATTTTCTAATAGGTTTGCTTTTATCGATTTTATTAATAGCTTCAATTCTCTTTTTGATGATATTAAAGTCTCCGTGATGATAAGGTTGTCCTCCACCACCAACACATCCGCCAGGACATGCCATTACTTCAATAAGGTGAAGATCTAATTTACCTTCTCTAATATCTTCTAATAATTTTCTTACATTACCCAATCCATGAGCAACACCAATTCTAATTTTTTGACCTTTAATATCAACTTCAGCAATTCTTACTCCTTCATAACCTCTTAATGCTTCAAATTCAACCTCTTTTAACTCTTCTCCTGTAATCCATTCATAAGCAGTTCTTAATGCTGCTTCTGCAACACCACCTGTTCTTCCAAAAATATCAGCAGCACCTGTTGACTCGCCTAATGGATTATCGTATTCACCTTCGGGTAAATTCTGGAAGTTAATACCTGATTCTCTGATCATATCTGCCAATTCTCTTGTAGTAATTACATAATCAACATCTTTATAACCTGAATCTCTCATTTCTTCCCTGTTTGCTTCATATTTTTTAGCAAGACATGGCATAACTGAAACTACAACTATATCCTTTGGATCAATTCCTGCTTTTTGTGCATAATATGTTTTTGCTATTGCACCAAACATTTGCTGAGGTGATTTAGCACTTGATGGCATTTCTAATAAATCAGGGAACTGATGTTCTAAGAATTTAACCCAGCCTGGACAACAACTTGTAAGCATAGGCATATATCCACCATTTTCAAGTCTTTCTTTAAATTCAGAAGCTTCTTCCATTATAGTTAAATCAGCACTAAAATTAGTATCAAATACTTTATCAAAACCTAAAACCTTTAATGCAGAAACAAGTTTCCCTGTTGAAATTGTTCCAGGTTCATAACCAAATTCTTCACCAAGAGCAACCCTTACTGCAGGAGCTGTTTGAACTACAACATGTTTTGTTGGATCCTCAATTACATCCCAGACCTGATCAATATATGATTTTTCAACAAGAGCTCCTGTTGGACATACTGCAACACATTGACCACAGAAAGTACATGCGGTATTTTCCAAATTCCAGTCAAAAGTTGGTTTCACAACAGCATCAAATCCTCTATTAACTGCTGATAATACACCAACTGTCTGGAATTCATTACATACAGTTTCACATCTTCTACACATAATACATTTATTTGGATCTCTTATAATAGCAGCTGATTCGTCAATTCTGTGAGTTGACATCTTACCCATAAAAGGATTTGAAACAATATTTAATTCGTGAGCAAGGCTCTGTAATTCACAGTCACCATTTTTAGGACATTTTAAACAATCCTGAGGATGATCTGATAATAAAAGTTGAACAGCAGTTCTTCTTGCCTGAATAGCTCTTCTTGAATGTGTTTTAACAACCATTCCATCAAAAACTGGAGTAGCACATGCTGGAGCAAGGTTTCTTCTTCCTTCTACTTCAACCATACAAACCCTACATGAGGCAGGTTTATTTTCAATTCCTATATCTTCAAGTTTCATATAACATAATGTTGGAACATATGCACCTATTGAATTAATAGCATCTAAAACTGTATAATTTTCAGGAACTTCAACCTCTTTACAATTTATAGTAATTTTTGGCATATTGCATCCTCCTTCCTTATATCTTTTCTATAGCGCCGAATCTACATGTTGCATAACAGGCGCCGCATTTAATACATTTTTCCTGATCTATTTCATGTGGTTTCTTAATTTCACCACTAATTGCATTTACAGGACAAACTCTCGCACATGCTGTACATCCCACACATTTATCCTTATCAATTACATATGTAATTAAATTCTTACATACTCCAGCTGGACATGTTTTATCAAGAACATGTGCTTCATATTCATCTCTGAAATAATGCAGAGTGGATAATATTGGATTAGGTGATGTTTGACCTAAACCACATAATGCAGAATCTTTTATAGTTTTTCCTAAAGTTTCAAGTGTATTTAAATCTTCTATTGTTGCTCTACCAGAAGTAATCTTTTCTAATATTTCAAGTAATCTTACGTTACCTATTCTACATGGAGTACATTTACCACATGATTCTTCAACGGAGAATTCAAGATAGAACTTTGCAACATCAGGCATACATGTATTTTCGTCCATAACAATCATACCACCTGAACCCATCATAGAACCCAATGCAGTTAATGTATCAAAATCAATTGGAGTATCGAGATATGCTTCAGGAATACATCCTCCTGATGGTCCACCTGTTTGAACAGCTTTAAATTTCTTGTTATCTCTAATTCCACCACCAATATCAAAAATAACCTCTCTTAATGTTGTACCCATTGGAACTTCAACAAGTCCAACATTGTTAACCTTACCTGCTAGTGCAAAAACCTTTGTTCCAGGAGATTTTTCTGTTCCAAGACTTCTAAACCATTTTGCACCCTTTAAAATAATAGGAGCAATATTTGCAAGTGTTTCAACATTATTTATAATAGTTGGTTTGCCCCATAAACCTTTTTGGGCAGGGAAAGGAGGTTTTGTTCTTGGTTCTCCTCTGTATCCTTCAATTGAAGCTAATAAAGCAGTTTCTTCACCACAAACAAAAGCTCCAGCACCAAGTCTTATTTCGAGATCAAATGAAAAATCAGTTCCTAAAATATTTTCACCCAATAGTCCATATTCTCTTGCCTGATTAATAGCATTTTGAAGTCTTTTAACTGCAAGTGGATATTCTGCTCTTATGTAAATATATCCCTGATTTGCTCCTATTGCGTAACCTGCAATAGCCATTCCTTCAATAACTGAATGTGGATCACCTTCTAAAACGGATCTATCCATAAATGCTCCCGGGTCACCTTCGTCTGCATTACATACAACATACTTTACATCGCTTTTTGCTTTTTGGGCAAATCCCCATTTTAATCCTGTTGGGAATCCTCCTCCACCTCTTCCTCTAAGACCGGATTCTCTAACTTCTTCAACAACTTCTTCTGGAGTCATTGATAATGCTTTTGCTAAAGCCTGATAACCATCATTTGCAATATATTCATCAATATCATCAGGATCAATTAAACCGGCGTTTCTTAAAGCAACCCTGATTTGTTTTTTATAAAATGGCATTTTCTTTGATTCGTCGATTTTTTCCTTTTCTGTAGGTTCCACGTATAACAATCTTTCAACTTTTCTACCTTTTATAATATGTTCATTAACCAATTCTTCTGCATCTTCCGGTGTAACTCTAACATAAAATGTATTATCAGGTAAGAACTTTACAATAGGTCCCTGTTCACAGAATCCAAAACAACCTGTTCTAACAACCTGAACATCATTTTCAAGATTTTTTTCCTTTATAATCTTTTCAAGATTATCCTTTATAAGTTCACTTTTAGAAGATGTACAACCTGTACCTCCACAGATTAATATGTGATATTTATATGATGGCATTATATTCCCTCCTTACTCGTTAATGGATTTGTGTGTTTCTCCTATTATTGAATCCTGAAGCAATTCTCCGTTTAATATATGTTTTTCAATTAATTCAACAGCTCTTTCTTCGTTGATTTTTCCATATAATATAGGTTCCTTTCCCGGTTCAGAAACTTCAACAGTAGGTTCTGCATGACAATACCCCATACAACCAGTTTGAATAATTCTAATATTATCAAGTCCTTTTTCCTCAACAATTTCAACCAATTTGTTAAATGTTTCTTTTGCACCAGCTGCAATTCCGCATGTTCCCATTGCAACCTTTAAAGTTATTATATTGTCTTTATCAGCAATTTTTCTTAAATTCAATTTATTTTTTGCAGCTTCCTTCTGTTTTAATAAATCTTCAAGGCTTTTAATTTTAGGCATATATTTCCCTCCTTAACCTCTTTCACGGTATTCTTTTATTAATTTCTTTACATCGTTTTTCGTTAATCTTCCATGAACTTCGTCACCAATCATAACAACTGGTGCAAGACCACATGCTCCTACACATCTAACAGCATGAAGACTGAATAATCCATCTTCTGTTGTTTCGTTTTCTTTAATGCCTAATTGTTTTTTAAATTCTTCTAAAATATCTCCTGATCCTCTAACATAACATGCTGTTCCTAAACATACACTTATAGGATATTTTCCCTTTGGTTTCATTGAAAAAAAGTTATAAAACGTTACTACTCCATAAACATCAGAAGCATGAACGTCTAATTTTTTAGCGATTAATTTTTGAACCTCAATTGGTAAATAACCAATTATTTCCTGTGCTCTATGTAGCACATGGATTAGATAACTTCTCTTTGTAACTTTGTCCTTCCCTTCGAGTTCCAGAGAGTCAATATATTCTTCTACTTCTTTTAACTTACTTTCAAGTTCTACGGACATTCCGTTCCCTCCTCAAGATAAAGTTTTTATTTATATGTTTTATGAATATATATAAACTTTATAGCTATTTTTTTCACAAATTATATTTAAGTTATAGTTAAAAATAATTAAATTCTGACTAAAATTATCTTATATTATTATTTTTTTCACAATCCGGAGTTAAGATGGAGAAATAAATATCTTCAACTATATTATAAAATAATTTGATTTAATTTACAGGCAATTTTATTACATTAGCAAAACGAAAGTGTTAAATAAATGTTTTTCTATTTGTGAAATGTTAAATCATGATTAATGAATATCGAATAAAAGATTTAGAAACATGTGTAATTTACAAGAAAGTAATCATTATATATAATATACTCAATATATACAAATGGTATATATAACCTGTTATTTTGTATGGTTGAAGAAGATAAAATAATATAAAAAACTTTTTTAATTTAATAGCAATTAAAAGATGTTATAATAAACAATACAAAAAACAAATTTAAGGAGGGGTATAAATGCCTATTAATTATGGAAATGATACAGGTAAGGGTTTTTATAAAGAAGAAGATTTAAGAATATTTTTAAAAGCAGTTGAAAGTTCGATTATTAAGGCTCCTGTAAAAAATGAAGGCAGGGTTTTAATAAGTGATTTATGGGTAATTTCATCATTGCCAAAGGATTTGATTATAGAGGTTATTGAAACATATAAAGAAGAATTAACTGTACCAGAGGATATAAAAGAGATTTTTGATGATCGGGCAAATAAAATATTATGGAAAAAGGAAGAATAATTAGAATTTTAATTATAATCACGATTAATTGAAAATAAAAAGGAATAAACGCTTATAATAATGCTTGAAATTTTTTTCAAGAAGGAGTATCATACAAATAGAAATTAGCACTCGGATAACTTGACTGCTAAAAAAATAAAAAATATGGACAAGGAGGGTGATTGGTGTGAAAGTAAAACCACTTGGTAACAGATTATTAATAAAACCTGTTATTGAAGAAAAGAAAACAGAAGGCGGTATAGTATTACCAGATACAGCAAAAGAAAAACCAATGAGAGCAGAAGTTGTTGCTATTGGAACTATTGACGATGATGTTGAAATAAACGTAGGTGATCACGTAGTATTTGCTAAATATTCAGGAACAGAAATAAAAATTGACGATGAAGACTATATTATAATCGACGTAGATGATATTTTAGCAAAATATGAAGACTAAGGAGGTGTTGTGAAATGGCAAAGGTAATGTTATTCTCAGAAGAAGCAAGAAGAGCATTAGAAAGAGGAGTTAATAAGGTAGCAGATGCTGTTAAAATAACTTTAGGACCAAAAGGTAGAAATGTTGTATTGGAAAAGAGCTGGGGTTCACCAACAATTACAAATGATGGTGTATCAATTGCAAAAGAAATCGAATTAAAAGATAAATTTGAAAACTTAGGTGCACAGTTAGTAAAAGAAGTAGCTTCAAAAACAAATGATGTGGCTGGTGACGGTACAACAACAGCAACAGTATTGGCACAGGCTATGATAAGAGAAGGATTGAAAAATGTAGCTGCTGGTGCTAATCCAATGTTAATGAAAAATGGAATTCAGAAAGCAGCAGAAAAAGCTGTTGAAGAAATCAAGAACATGAGCAAAAAATTATCAAGTAAAGAAGATATTGCACATGTTGCATCAATTTCAGCAAACAACGAACAGATAGGTAACTTAATTGCAGATGCAATGGACAAAGTTGGCGAAGATGGTGTAATCACAGTTGAAGATTCAAAAACAATGGAAACATTTGTAGATTTCACAGAAGGTATGCAATTTGATAGAGGATATATTTCACCATACTTTGTAACAGATACAGAAAAAATGGAAGCAATAATGAAAGAACCATATATCTTGATTACAGATAAAAAGATTTCAACAGTAAAGCCATTAATTCCTGTATTAGAAAAAGTTGCACAGGCTGGAAAACCATTAGTAATTATTGCAGAAGATGTTGAAGGTGAAGCATTATCAACATTAGTATTAAACAAATTAAGAGGAACATTAGAATCAGTTGCAGTTAAAGCACCTGGTTTTGGTGACAGAAGAAAAGCAATGTTACAGGATATAGCTATCTTAACAGGTGGCGTTGTAATCAGTGAAGAAGTTGGATTAACATTGGAAAATGTAACATTAAACGACCTTGGTAGAGCAGATATGGTAAAAGTAAGAAAAGATGACACAATTATCGTTGGTGGAAAAGGTGACGAAGAAAACATCAAAGAAAGAATTAAACAGATAAAAGCACAAATTGAAAATACAACTTCAGAATATGAAAAAGAAACATTACAGGAAAGACTTGCTAAAATGGCTGGGGGAGTTGCAGTTATTAAAGTTGGTGCTGCAACAGAAACAGAATTAAAAGAAAAGAAACACAGAATTGAAGATGCATTATCAGCTACAAGAGCAGCAGTAGAAGAAGGTATAGTTCCTGGTGGTGGAGTAACATTATTAAGAGCTAAAAAAGCTATTGAACCATTATTAGAAGAATTAGAAGGAGACGAAAAAATCGGTGCAAAAGTTGTATATGAAGCATTAGAAGCACCAATTAGACAAATTGCTAAAAATGCTGGAGTAGATGGAGCAATAATCATCGATAGAGTATTGGCAAAAGACGAAGTAGCTTACGGTTATGATGCATTAAATGATGAATTTGTAGATATGTTCGATAAAGGAATTATCGACCCAGCAAAAGTTACAAGAAGTGCAGTACAAAATGCAGCATCAATTGCTTCAATGCTCTTAACAACAGAAGTATTAGTAGTTGATGAACCAAAAGAAGAAAAAGCACCAGAAATGCCAGATATGCCAGCATATTAATAAATAAATAAAACTGCCCCGAATTTCGGGGCAGTTTTTTTATAAAAAAATATATCAATATTTATATTTTATTAATTAGAAACAAAAAATATAGGTTAATAAGTGTATTCTGATATTAATAATAAAATACGCCAGGAATAATAAAATGATAATCATACGCATACTCGTGCATACTCATGCATACTCATGCATACTTATAAAATAATATAATAAATGACCATGAGTATTATTTTTGATTTAATAAGTTTATTTTTATTCCTTTTTGGGATTTTGAGTTAATTATAATTAATTGTATAATAAGCTGGGCAAAGGAGGTGTGTTATGTTAGAAAATATTGAAAAATTAATATCTGCAAACAAAAGTGATTTTATTCACGACTTGGAGGAGGTTATAAAAATTCCAAGTGTAAATGAAGAAGAATCAGAAGAATTTCCTTTTGGAAAAAATATTGATAATGTATTGAAAAAAACACTTGAAATTTGTGAAAGAATGGGGTTTAAAACATTTTATAATCCTTATTATGGATATGCGGAAATTGGAGAAGGAAAAGAATTAATAGGTGTTCTGGGGCATCTTGATGTAGTGCCGGCTGGTGATTTAAATAACTGGGAAACAGATCCATTTTCTCTTGAAATAAAAGATGGTATATTATATGGTCGTGGAGTTCAGGATGACAAAGGTCCTATGCTGGCTGCAATTTACGCTGTTAAGATTTTAAAGAATATGGGTTATGAATTTAAGAAGAGAATAAGATTTATTTTTGGTACCGATGAAGAATTGTTATGGAGAGGTATTGAAAAATATAAAGAAAAAGAAGAAATTCCAACAATATCCTTTACTCCTGATTCGCAATTTCCTTTAGTATATGCTGAAAAAGGTTTATTACAACTTAAAATATCTGGAAATGAAAAATGTGATTTAAATATATCCGGTGGAAGCGCTTTAAATGCAGTTCCAGATGAAATGGAATATTCTGGCAAAGATCAGGAAAAATTACAAAATGAACTCGAAGATGCAGGATATGAATATACTGTAAAAAATGGAAAATTAGTTGTATTAGGAAAATCTGCTCATGCCAAAGATACAGAAAAAGGGGTTAATGCTATCATAAGATTAATTATAACATTAAATAAAATAGGTTATAGATCAAATATGATAGATTTTATTGTCAATGAAGTTGGTGAAGATCCATATGCAACGAAGATTTTTGGTGAATGTAAAGATGAAGATTCTGGATATTTAAAGTTTAATATTGGAAAGATAGAATTTAAAGGAAATAAACAGGAAATAGGCGTTGATATAAGAATTCCCGTTACAGTAGAAAAAGAATTTGTAATGGAAAAATTAAAGGAAAAAGCACAGAAATATAATTTAATAATTGAAGAAATTGATTGGTTAGCACCTGTATATTTTTCAAAAGAGCACTTTTTGTATCAGATTCTTTTAAATACATATAGAGAAGAAACAGGAGATTATAAATCATTGCCAATATCCTCAGGTGGTGCAACATATGCAAGAGCGTTAAAAAATTGTATAGCCTTTGGTGCGACATTTCCAGATTCCGCTAAAACTGAGCATCAGCCAAATGAAAGTATTAAATTAGATGATTTACTCAAAGCAATAAAAATATATGCAAAAGCAATATATAAAATTTGTGAGGAGGTATAAAATGGAAAGAAAAAAGGGTTTTAAAATGCCAACTGCTTATACGATTTTATTCTCCATTATCGTTATTGTAGCAATATTTACATGGATTATTCCAGCAGGGCAATATGATTATGTTGATCCAAACGCATCAAAGCCACAACCTATTCCTGGAACGTATCATAGAATAGAACAGAATCCTCAGGGATTATGGGAAATCTTTAATGCACCTATTAAGGGTTTTTATGATGCTGTTGATATTGCGTTATTTGTTATTGTAATAGGTGGCTTTTTGTCTGTAGTAATGAAAACAGGTGCTATTGATGCTGGAATTGCAAGTGTACTGAAAAAATTAAATGGAAGAGAAAAGCTGTTAATACCAATATTAATGGTATTATTTGGTCTTGGAGGAACAACATATGGAATGGCAGAAGAAACAATAGCCTTTTATCCTTTAATTATACCGGTATTTATTGCAGCGGGTTTTGATGCTTTAACAGCTGTTGCGACAATAGCCTTGGGAGCTGGGCTTGGTGTTCTCGGTTCAACTGTTAACCCTTTTGCTACAGGAATAGCTTCCGGCTTTGCCAATATTTCTATTGGAGATGGTATAGGATTAAGGTTGATTATTTTAATAGCTTCTGAAATTATAGGAATTATATATGTAATGAGATATGCGGATAAGGTAAAAAAAGATCCAACAAAATCATTAGTATATCATTTAAAAGAAGAGCATGAAGAACATTTCAATAATGAAAATACAAATCTTGAAGTTGAATTAACAAAGGAAAGAAAAAAGGTATTATGGATATTTGGGTTAACATTTATTGTAATGGTATTGGGTGTAATTCCTTGGGCATGGAAATTTGATATCCATATATTTGAAAACTTTAATAACTTTTTAATGAATATACCTGTTTTGGGAAAAATAATAGGACATCCTATACCATTGGGTGACTGGTGGTTTGGAGAAATTACAATGTTATTCTTTGTAGCAAGTTTAATTATTGCAAGGATTTATAAAATGAGTGAAAGCGAATACATAGATATTTTTGTAAGTGGCGCAAGGGATTTATTGGGTGTTGCATTAATTATAGGTGTTTCAAGAGGTATTACAGTTGTTATGAATGATGGTGGAATGACAGCAACTATATTGCATTGGGGAGAAGAAACACTTGCTAAACTTGGTTCTGTAGCATTTGTAAATATTGCATATTTATTCTATTTACCTATGTCATTCCTTGTTCCATCAACTTCAGGTCTTGCAACATTAACAATGCCAATTATGGCACCATTAGCAGATTTTGCCGGTGTTGGAAGAGATCTTGTTATAACAGCGTATCAATCAGCATCAGGAGTTATAAATCTATTTACTCCAACAAGTGCTGTAATAATGGGTGCATTGGCTATAGCAAAGGTTCCATATGAAATATACTTCAAATTTGTATGGAAGTTACTTATAATAGTTTCATTAGTGGTAATGGCAGCATTAACAATAGCTGTATATATATAATGATATTTAATATATAGAGTTAAAGTAGAAAAATCACACACGAATTTATTTTCGTGTGTGATTTTTTTGTATATTTGTTTTAAAAAAGGAAAAAATTTGATATACTATACTTTGAGAATAATAAAGGAGGAATGGATTATGCCAGAAGAAGAAAATGTAAAAAAGCCAAGTAGATTTAAGAGATTATTCGGTTTATTTTTTTGGTCAATATTTATAACAGGTATTGTAATCACAATAATATATATAAATTTTGAATTTGGAAGATTAAAAACATTAAATTTAAGTATAAAGGAAGACTGGAAAAGTTTTGTAGCATATATGCTACAAAAAGTGCCTGTATTAAAAGATAAAGTAAAATATGAATATTTAGATGTAGGAAATGCATACGTTATCCAAGAAAAATTACTTGAAGATAGAATGAAAGAAATAGATATAAAAAATGAAAAATTAAAATCACAAATTGAAGAGTTGAATAAATTATCAGTTCAACTTAGCAATGAAGCAAGTGAACTTGCTATTGCAAAACAAAAGCTGGAAGAAGAAAAAAAGAAATTTGAAAAAGAAAAGGAAATGTTTGAAGATTATAAATATAGAATAAAAAAATTATCCGAATGGTTCGCCTCCTCTACACCATCTCAAATAGCGTTAGCGCTTTCCAGAGATGAAGTAAGCATAGATTTAATAGTCAATGCGTTATTAATGCTGCCTTCTGATACAGCAGCAGAAATAGTGCAAGCATTAGCACAGGTAAATCCAACAAAAGCTGCAAATGTTATTTCAAAGATAGGGGAGGTGAAAAGTCAATAGGAGGGAAAAAATGATATCCGGTCTTCCTTTATTATTCTCGATAAAAAAAGAGAAAAAGGCATTATTCGCCAATGAAAATAATGAAATAAAATCCGCAAATAAAACTTTCTACAAACTATTTGTGGAAAATAAAAATTCTTCATTAAATCACGCTTCAAAAATAAATTCTTTCGTTAAAAAAGAAGCTTTCCGGGATAATGAAAAATCCAGGATTCTTAAATCATTAAATATAAAAAAGATAAATATAAAAAAAATAAATGGCTATGAAACTGGAAATAGCCATTTAAAGTCTTTTGCCATAAAGAAGGTTAAATTAACAAAACTGGAGAAAAGCTTAAAAAATGACAATTTGAAAATAGAAAATAAAGAAAATGTTGATTATAAGAAGATAATAGAAATACTGAAAAGTGTAGAAGAAAATATAAAATATTTAAAGATAGAACCAGAAAAAATAAATAAAAAAGCTTTAATAGAGATAAAAAAAGAAATAGATAATATAAAAAAAGCAATATTTTCTTTAGAAAAAAAGACTGAAGATAAAAGTGGATTAAATGAAAAGTTAAAACAGATAGTAGAAATATTTGAAAAAGATATAAAAAATATAGAAAACTCAAAGCAAATAAGAAAAATATATATAAAGGATTCTGATTTAATAAAATTTTCAGAGAATAAAGAAACTCAGAAATTCAGCAGAGAGATTAATATAAAAAAGGAAGAATTAAAAAGTGACAATAAGAGTGATAATAAACTGGAAGTAATAAATAAATCAATTGAAATGTTAAAAAATAAAATTGATGAACTGGATAAATTATCAGAAAAAATGAACAAAGTGATTGTTGAAAACAAGAGTAATAATTTAATAAATAAGAAAGAAAGTAAAATAAACGAAGCAAATAAAGAAAAATTAATTAAGGAATTAAAGCAAATACACAAAAAATTACAAAATATGAATTCAAAAGAAGACAAAAATGAAATTAATGAAGTAAAAAGAATTATAGTTGCTTTAATAAATAAAATATCTGATAGAAACAAATCCAATGAAATTAAAGAAATAAAAAACGAGTTAAGCAAAGCATTGGAAAAAATAAAACTAATAAATATTGAAATTGAAAATAAGAAATCAGAGATAATAGAAAGTAAGAAGATAGAGGTAATTAATAATAATGAATTTAATGAAAATCAGATAAAAGATAAAATAAGAAAAATTTTAATAAAATCAGATTTGAAATTAACTGAAATCAATAAAGGAAATCCTGATACCAAACACAAAGAAAAAATAATGAAAATAGCAGAGGAAATAATTAATACAGTAGAATCTTATACTAAAACAAAAATATCAAATAAAGATGAAATCAAAGAGAAAGTTTATAAAAAAATTAAAGAATCTGGGATAAATAATCTTAATATCAATAAATTAAATGAAGATAATGAAAAGCTTTTAGAAAGCTTAATAAATCTCTTTGATTTTCATAAAGTGAAAAAAGAAATAAAAAATCCAGAAATAAAGAAAATAATAAATGAAACCGCTGGAAAAATATTTAATATATTAAAAAATAATCATAATATAAAATATGAAGATAAAAACATAAAAAAAATAGAATATTTAATATTAGAAGCGGTAAAAAATAACAAAGAAAATTCAGAAGAAAAGGAAACGGCAAAGATAATTACCGAAAGTATAATTAAAGAATTAAACATAAATCCATTCCAGAAAAATGAAGGTAAAACTAAAGACTTAAAAATAAAAATTGAAAAAGAAATTGAATCCATGATAAAAAAGATAAATAAACAAATAAAAGAAGGCGATGTCAAAGAGCTCAATATAGATAAAAAAACAACAGAAAATCATAATGAAAAATTAAATCTTACAAAAGAAGATGTAAAAAAGGTTATAAGATTTATATTATCTTATAAAGAAAAAGATGAAATATTATCCAAAGATACCAGAGAAGAAATAAAGGAAATAAAGAAAATAATTATAGATAATCAGAATAAAAAAGGTGAATCACCAATTGGACAAAAAAAAGAAAAAGATCTTAGTAATATTACTCGAAGAGAGAATAATTTAAATGAACTACAAAATAAAATAGAAAAATTAATAAAAGATATTTTTCATGATGTTGAACAATCTAAATTAACTCCTGAAACATATCCAGAAGAACTTAAAAAATTAATAAAAGATATTCAAAAAGTTTTCTTTAAATTGCCTGAAAAAAATGAAAAAATCAAATCCTCTCATAATATAAATAATATAAAAAGAGAAAATGGAGGAAAGATAGAAAAGCGTATAAACAACAAAATAGATCAAAATAATAAAAACAATGAGTTTGAAAGGATACGTATAAATAGAAGAAATAATACTGAAAAGTTCAAATATCTGGAAAATAAAGAAGTGGATAATGCGGAATTTATTAAAAATGAAAAAGTTCCAGAAATCTTAAAGGCTAAATCTGTAAAATACAAAAAATTAAAAAATACGTTGAATCTAAAAAAAGGTAATAATTATAAAGTTTCAATAAAAAATACCTTTGATAGTAACCAGAAAGTATTGCAGATAAAAGATAAAAATATCAATATAAAAATATTAATTAATAACAATAAACAGGCCGTAGCATTATTAAAAAGTATAGAATTAAACAAAGCTCATATAAAAAAACCACAGAATAATATAGACGTAAATCTATTAAAACACAAAATACAGACTTTTATGGAAAATAACAAAAAACATGTTGAAAAAATATATTCTTCAGAAAAATCAGAAGGATATATATTAAAAAACAATATCTCCGGAAATAATATCAAGGATTTAAAAGGAGTATTATCGAAAAATAAAATGGATTATACATTAGTTAAAAATTATAAAGACATAAAAGTTCTGATTAAATACAGTAAAGAAGGAATAGATGAAGCAAGGGAAATACTAAAAACAGTAGAAAATATTAAGATAAAGAAAAATAACAAAATATCCTATATACCAGAAAATAAAATAGAAAATTTTAGAAATTTAAAAAGGGATAAAAAAGTAGAATTAAAATCTCCAATATTTGAGAAAAAAGTGGAATATTTGCATCCGCATTTGTTAAAACAAACATCAGCGCAGGAAACAAGGCAGTTAACAAACAATAATGTTCCAAAAACAATTACAATAAATGAATTACAAAATCGTATAGTTAATACAATAAAGAAAATAGAAAATGTTCCAAAATACTTTGAAAAAACTGTAGTAAAAGTTAATCCACCAGATCTTGGAGAAGTTGAAATAAAAATAATAAAATCAATGAAAAATTTATCCCTTGATATTACAGTTGAAAATGACAGATACGGAAGAGAAATTGAAAAACGGCTTGAAAATGTTATACAGGTATTTAAGGAAAATTATGAAAAAATGGAATTAAATATAAAGACAGATCAGAGAAATGAGCAAAATCAGGATAATTCTCAAAATCAGCAAAGAGAAAATAATCAAAAAGAGAATTTATATAAAGAAAATGACAGCGAAAATGAAAAAAAGAGAAAAGATAAAAGAAATACATTCTGGGAATTTTTGAGAGGTGATCTAAATGATCAATAATGTTGATCCAGCAGCAAGTTTAGTATTTTCACAGTATTCAAAGCCTAAAAGTTCAGAACCCAAAAAAGAACTGGATAAAGATGCGTTTTTAAAGATTTTAATGACACAGTTAAAGTATCAGGATCCAACCAATACAATGAACGATAGAGAATTTATCTCGCAAATGTCTGAACTGTCAATGACAGAACAAATAATGAATATGAGTGAATCGTTTCAGGATATGGTTAACTCCCAAATGAGTTTATTTAAAGTACAAACGTCCAATTTAATAGGTAAAAATGTTGTGGTAGAAAACAATAAAATAAATCTTGTTAATGGATTTTCTGATGCAATAATTTATAATCTTGAAGAACCAACCAAGGTATTTGTGGATATTTATGATGAAAATGACAATCTTGTTTTTACAAAGAGTTTGGGTATTCAGGAAGAAGGAATGAAAACATTTAACTGGGATGGAAGAAATACAGATGGTTCTCAGGTTGCAGATGGAACATACAAGTATGACGTATATACGTACAAAGATGGGAAAAAGGTAAAAATCGGAGGTTTAGATGGAGGAAAGGTAGATGCAGTACAATTTGAAGACAATCAGTTTTATGTTTTGGTAAATGGAAGAAAGTATAGCACAGACAAAATAGTGGAAATATCAGAAATATAAAAATAAAATAAATTTGGGAGGAGATTATATGTTAAGAGCAATGTTTAGTGGTCAGAGTGGATTGAAAAACTTTCAGACACAATTAGACGTTATAGGTAATAATATCTCCAATGTAAACACCGTTGGTTATAAAACTTCAAGAGTAACATTTCAGAATACACTTTCACAAACATTATCTGAAAGTAGAGGAGCAAGTGGACAATTTGGTGGAATAAATCCTACACAGGTTGGATTGGGATCAAAAATAGCATCAATAGATAAAATAATGACACAGGGGTCACTTCAGAATACAGGAAATAAAACAGATATGGCAATAAAAGGAGATGGATTTTTTGTATTATCAGATGGATTAACAAAATACTTTTCAAGAGCAGGTAACTTTACATTAGATTCAGAAGGGCATTTTGTAAATCCATCAAGTGGTATGAAATTACAGGGATGGAATGCAAAAATAACAGAAACAGGAAAAAGATATATAGATTCCAATGAACCTATTCAGGATATAACAATTTCTCCAAATCTTGTTATGGAAGCAAGAGAAACAACATTCCTTAATTTAGCGGACAATTTAAATTCTGATGTTGGAATAAAAGAAACAACAATGACAATAAAATCCTCATCAGGTGATGTTGTTCCGGTAAAATTTACCTTTGAAAGAATAATGTCAGAACAATATAAAGATAGAATTGTATATAGATGGCATGCTCAAAGTATAGATCCAGATAAAAACTATACATTACTTGGAGGAAGTAATTACGGTGAAGTTGAACTTGATGAAGTTGGTAATGTATTAAGATGGTCTAACTATCCAGGACATGTTGTTAGAGCCAATGCAACAAATGATTTTAACTCCTCATATCCTGCAGATTCAAGAATAGATATAGGTAAAAATGGAATAGATTGGCCATTAAGAGCATATGGAGATATTTCTGTAACAGATTCTAACGGTAATCCTGTTACATTAAGTTCTCAGGATTCAACAAGAGATAGCAGACCTGATATAGCGATATATAGAGATGCAACAAATCCAAATCAGGTAACAATCCAGGTTACAGATTCTGGAGGAACACAATATACAGGAACAATTTCTACAGACGGAACATTTTATGATTTAAACAGAAATTTTGCACAGGGAGTTACTCTTACCGATAGTGGAGGTAATGAAATAACATTAAAAAATCTTATTTTAGATTCAGGTGTTTCAGAATCAGTTGCATTATTACCAGTAGGTTCTACAAACGCATTATCCATAGAATTATATCAATCTTCATCTGATGATGCCACTGAGTGGGGACTTGATGGTATATACATGACAGATACAAAAGGAGAATTAATTCCAAAATATCAGGATGAAGATAATAGATTACAATTAACAGATGGTACAAATACAAGGAATGTGAAATTCTTAGGCGGTATTTCATTAAAAGACAGTCAGAACAATGAAGTATATTATGATCCAAGGGATATATCATTTAGTGTAGATAATAATGGAAATGTAACTATAACATTAAAAGTGGAAGAAAGTGGTTCATTAAAAACAGTAACCTTTACAGATGCAGATGGAGATAGCGCATCAGCAGATACAGTTGAAGAATTTAATGCAAAAATGGAAAGTGGATGGAAATCAACAGATGGAAAATACACAATAGCTGGATTATCAGTAATAGAAGCAAATGCTACAGACACATTTGTTGCAACAACCGGAAACACAGCAGGTGAAACATCAGAAGATGGAACAGTTAGATATATTGCAGCAAGAAAAATAATTCAAACTCCAGTTTCAGGTGAATTAAGATTAATAGATACAGAAAATTCTCAGAATTATAAAATAGCAGAATACGAAAATCCAAATGTGGTTATTTCAACAAAAATATATGATTCACTTGGAAATGATTACGATATAAATATAAAATACACAAAAATTGCTGACAACACATGGTACTGGAAAGCAGAAACAGTAGACGGACAGCCATTATACAAAATAACAGAAGATGGTACAACAACATCTGACCCTGCAGAAGGTGTTATAGCCTTTGATGGAAAAGGTCAATATTTAAGTTCAAGATGGAGATTGGATTCAGTTGGATATGTTGATTATGACACATCAGATGGAAACAATGGAGCTATTGGATTCTGGTTTGATCCTGCAAGCACAGGTGAATCTCCAAATGAAAGGGTTGCACCATCATCAGTTGCAGCGGCTGGACCTGTAAAAGTATCTTTAAACATGTATGATTTAACACAATTTGCAGCACCAAATTCAGTAAACATTGCAGATCAGGATGGAAATGCAAAAGGCGTATTGCAGAATTTCACAATTAATGATTTAGGTGAAGTGTTGGGAATATTCTCAAATGGAAAATCAGATTTAATTGCTCAGGTAGCTGTTGCTAAATTCACCAATCCTGGAGGATTGCTTGATGTAGGTAACTCAATGTTTATGCAAAGTGATAACAGTGGAATTGCCAAAATAGGATCTTTTGGTGAGGAAGGTGCAGGAACTCTTGTATCAGGAGCGTTAGAAATGTCAAATGTTGATTTATCAGAAGAATTTACAAAAATGATTACAGCCCAGAGAGGATTCCAGGCAGCAGCAAGGGTAATAACAACATCAGATCAGATTTTAACAGAGCTTGTTAACCTCAAGAGATAATGAGGTGATTTAATTGATAAAAGTAACTAATCTTGGAGGTAAAGAGTTTTATATAAATCCTGATATGATAGAAAAGATAGAGTCCCGTCCAGATACAACAATAATTTTAAACAATGGTCATATCTATATAGTAAAAGAAGATGTAAAAAAAATAATAGAAGAAATAATAAACTTTAAAAGCAGGATATTTTCCGGGACATACTCAAGGGGTGATTAGATGGATCTCTCAAGTTTAATAGGATTGGGTTTGGCTTTTGTTGCTATATTAATTGGTGGTGGATCAGGATTAGGACAATTATGGGATACAAACTCCTTCTTTATTACAGTTATTGGTTCTATTGGGGGTATGATGATTGCCGCGCCAAAAGATATCTCCTTTAAAATAGTTAGTGCAATAATGATGGGAATAAAAGAACCAAAAATGGATATGGTCGAAATTTTAAAAACATTATATTCATTTGCAGAAAAAGCAAGAAGAGAAGGTTTAATATCCCTTGAAGCAGATCTTGAAGGCCTTGATAACGAATTTATGAAAGAAGGTTTAAGGGCTGCAGTTGATGGTACTGATCCAGAAGAAATAAGGAAAATCCTTGAAATAAAAATGGAGTTATTTGAAGCGGAACAAAGTAAATGGTCGGGTATCCTAAACACATGGGGTACATTAGCTCCAGCATACGGAATGATTGGAACGCTGATAGGTCTCGTTTTGATGCTTGGTAGTTTGAACGATCCATCTACTATAGGTCCTAAAATGGCTATTGCTCTTATTACAACGTTATACGGTGCTCTTGTTGCAAATATATTCTCTTTGCCAATAGCAGAAAAAATAGGAAGAAGAACATCAATACAGGTAAATCTT